>NZ_AP022618.1:610272-915409 GCF_010731615.1 Mycolicibacterium insubricum
ATCCCCCGCCTCGTAAGGCAGGCGGCCGGCGACCAGACCGTACAAGGTGCATGCAGCTGAGTAGATATCGGACTGCACGCTTGAGCGTCCGCCGGAATGCAGCTCTGGAGCTTTGATTCTGACATCGCCGTGCGCATCCGCTGTGCCGGTACCGTCCATCAAGGCCGCAATACCGAAGTCCCCAAGCTTGGCGCTGCCGTTTCGCGCAAGGAATATGTTGTGCGGTTTGACGTCACGATGCAACAAGCCACGTTTGTGGCACAGGTCCAAGCCGCGAAGCGCCCGTCGCATCCAGTCGACTGCTAAACCCGGTTCTACGCCCCATGGCTGTGCGCGTACGTCCAAGGAACATTCGGCGAGATCGGTCGCCAGGTATGGCAGGTCGACGGCCTGATCGGCATTGTGTACTTCGACGATGTGCTCGCTGCGAAGTGCCGTTAGGATGGTGGCCTCCCGCCAGGTGGCTCCGGAATCCCTATTGAGGATTAGCTTCAGGGCGACCTCGTATCCGCGATTCCTATCGAATGCCCGCCAAACCTCGCCGTAGGTACCTGCGCCCAAGAACTGCTTGAGGTCATAGCGGTTTGCGATCCGATCGCCGGTTGACGCCCACGTCACATCAGAAGTGTATGTTCTGGACGATGTTTGTTCTGGGACTGCGTGTGGGTACCGAGGGTAGTAAGTGGGTTTTGCGCGGTGTGCTTCTAGATCCTGCGACTGATGAAGTCTGCCCCACGACGATCGATCACTTCCCAAAGAAGAGCCACTCCGCGGCGCAGCAAGCCCATGACGCCCATGACGCATTGGCGGGCGCTTTGTCCGCCTATGAGATTCGCGCGGTCGTGTTACGGGAGGCAGATCACCACAATAGAGCTGGAATCAAGGACGGAACCAAGAAGCGTCTGCGGCTCGAAGGAGCCTGCCTGGCGGCGTGCCAGGCGCTGGGTGTGCCGGTGGAAGTCATGGACGGTCAAGGTGTTGGGCGCGCGATTGGTTCGTCGAAAGAGGGGGCAGAAGATGCGGCGCGGCAGCTTGGCGTCGACTCCAACCTGGTCGAAGCAGCCGCTGCTGCACTGGCCGCGAAATCTCTTCTATGAGTTGAGGTTGAGCGAAACGACGTGGTCTATGCCGGGGTCGTCATCTAGACCATCAAGATCAGGTCGAACGCGGTCGAAGATGACGGCACCTACCCACGAGGCACCGTTTTCGCGCAAATAGGCTGCGCACGAACGTGTTATATTCCCGGTCACCGTGGCAGCATCGACGACCAGCACCTTCTCGGCGAAGGAATTCCGGCTGTCCGAATAGGCCAACTTGCCATTGCTGAGCAAGGCCGCTGCGGTAGTGAGTGGTTCTGCGGCAGCATTTGCGGCGACGAGGTGACTGCAACCAATTGCCGCAGCCGCGTCGATCAAAGCGATGGCGGCTTGTCGCAGTTGGTCGACTTCACGCAGGCATAGTGTCGACAGCTGAGCCTTGAGAACGCCCGCGGCCAGCGACTCCGGGGGGATTACACCCGCATCGGCCGACAGCCCTGCAATCGCCTTGGTCACCTTGCCTCCTCGAGGGTTCAGTGTGGAAACATGTGACAAGTAGCTTGTAACAAGATTCATGCTAGTACGAACGGGGGTGCCGATGTGGATGCCACTCAGGTCAGCGACGACATGTTCGGCAGAGCCTGCAGGCTTCCCCTGATGTTGTGGGTTCTACGCCACCCGAAGGACCGCGTCTACCAGTCCGAGCCACCTGAGTCACTGGGCGCGCGGACTGCGTTGCGGCAGGAACTCGACCGTATGGTCCGCATGGGGTTGCTGCGTGAAGAGCGGCCAGATGGTGACCCTCGCGTGTACTACGCGAAGACCGACAGTCCCTTGTGGGAGATCGTTGAGGCGGCCCGGGATGTCCTCAAGCGCAGTTCCGACAGTTGACCGGTTCGAGATTAAAGCGACTGGCTGTCGGAGAAGTCGGTAGGGCCGCAGGGGTTCGAAGCTATTCGTGAGACAAACCTTGGCGAAGGTGCCATGAGACAGATCCAATGCCTGCATGCCAACGCTGTGGGTATTTGAAGTGGAGTCTTAGAACCCACACCTCCTGCTGCCGAGATGCAACGGAAGATGGGCTGCCTACGAGCTGACCGCGTTCCAGGGCCATGGTCATCTGATGTTCTCGATGCGGCACGTTCACCAGGAGCGGGTATGCCGTCATCCCGGGTAGTGCAGTGTGCACCTCCGCGACCGAAATCTGCGACCGGATGCTGTAGTCGCGGAGGCCGAGGGTCGCCCATGGTGAAGGCACCGGATCACACCGACCACAGCAAGGAAACGTCGCCATGCCTGCAACTGCCACCGCGAAACTACGCACGACCGCCAGTACAGCTCCGATCGACGAGATTCTGTCGATCGTCCGTGAGGATGGCGGCGTAATCGTCAAGGGACTTCTCACACCGGATCAGGTGGCACGATTCAACGCCGAGATCGACCCGGCCCTGCGGGGGTTGGATCCCGGTTCGAAGCACGACAACGAAATCGTCGCGGAATTTCACGGTCGGAACACCAAGCGCCTCACCAACTTGGTCACCCGAAGCGAGACGTTCCGCCGCGAAGTGATCGATCACGACCTCGTTCATGCGTTGGCCGATGGGGTGTTTCTCGAAGAATCGGGTACCTACTGGATGACGACGGCCCAGGTGATCGAGATCGGTCCGGGCAACGCTGCCCAGATGCTCCACCGCGACCTGGAGAATTGGTTTCCGTTCGTCGGCATGGGACCTGCCGGGCCCGAGGTGACCGTCAACTTCCTGATCGCCCTGACCGACTTCACCGAGGAGAACGGCGCCACCCGAGTTATCCCGGGTAGCCACAAGTGGGATGACTTCGAGGACCGCGGTACGCCGGAGCAGACCATTCCAGCTGAGATGAGTGCCGGCGACGCACTGTTCTTCAGCGGCAAGACCGCCCACGGTGGCGGCGCGAACCGCACTTCCGACGAGTACCGCCGTGCGGTCAGCTTCGCACTCAACCCGGGCTTCTTGGTAGGCGAGGAGGCCTACCCGTTCCTCGTCGACCGCGAACTCGCACGATCGCTCCCGCCCCGCGTTCAGAGCCTCATCGGATTCCGCTCGCAATACCCGACCGGCTCTCCGGGGCTTTGGCAGGTCGACTACCGCGAGCTCGCGGACTACCTCGACCTCTGACCTCAAGCACGTACTCCAACAGACCGACACCACCCACTGAAGAAACAAGGAACCATGGCTGAATCACACGATGTCGTCGTGCTCGGCTGCGGCCTGATGGGGTCGGCCCTGGCGAGATCCTTTGCAACCAGGGGCTATTCGACCGGTACCTGGAACCGCACGCACGAGCGGGCAGAAGCATTGGCGGCGGACGGTGTCATGGTTCGCGGCCAGGCGTGCCGTTTCCGGGGTGGGCGACGTCGAGCGCTGGTGACTGTCGGCGGGTCGAGACCGGTATGGGCGGGCCGGGAGCCTCAGGCGGGCGGGGGTTGATGCAATCCGAACGGCACTCCTTGATCATCGGTGCAGTTCGCGAATCGGCCGAAGCCAGGTTCTTCTGGTGACGGATCGGCGGCGTGACCGCCGAGTTCGCGCACCTTGGCGATCGCGTCGTCGATGTCGTTGACGGCGAAGTAAGCGGTCAGAGTGCCCGTCTTCACTTCGTCGTGGAGGCCACCGCGAATGGTGGGGGTTTGGATGACAGCTTGATCGCCGTCACCAAAGCCGTTGAAGGTCCACCCCAGAAGTGTTCCAAAGAACGCTCGAGCCTTCTTCGCGTCGGGTGCGCCAATCTCGAAATGGGTCACTTCACCGGTCATCCCGTTCGCCTTTCTTCGAGGGTGTCTCCGAAACTACGAAGTGTGACGACTGCCGTATTGGAAGAAAGTCACCTATCCGGCCAGCAGCGGCCAGGCGGATCCGAGTCCATCGCCGGTTCGGAGGATGCTCGAGACCACGCCGGGGGGCTGCTCGGCGAAGGCGGCAAAGTCGAGATGCATGTGCGCCTGGTCGTAGTAGCCGCACGCGACGGCAACACGTCCCGGTGTCAGACCATTTCGCAGAAGTGCGGTGGCGTTCTCGAACCGAAACAGGCGGGCCGCCACCTTCGGCGTGACCCCGAAGGCGCGGCAGAACCTGGATCCGAGATGGCGGCGGTTCCAACCAATCTCTTCGGCAACGGATTCGATACGGACCCGCCCGCGGGCGTGTTCGATCATCTCCCATGCCCGGCGAAGCTTGGGATCGACCAGTGGGCCACCGCTGGGCTGTAGGTATTCGTCGACGATGTCGAAGACGTCCGCCCAGTCCGGTGTCGAGGCGAGCCGGTCGTGGAGATCGACGGCTCGACGGCCGATCACGTCGTCGAGAGACACAACCTGCTGGTCGAGATCACCCAACGCGGTCCCGAGGAAACCGGCGGCATCGGTGACCGACAAGTCGATCTCGATACCGTGAAACAATCCCTGCTGATCGACGACCACCGGACCGGCTCGCGGCCCGGCGACGAACGCCCCGACCGCAACCCCGGCGGACTCAACCGCTGCCGTCACCGTCATGGTCGAGCCGAAGACCAGCACCAACCGGGCACATGGTGTGGCCCACTCCACGGTCCTGCGAGACTGGTCCAACTGCTCGGCGAACCCGGCGTAAGAGTGAGCCAGGATGCCACCCGAACGTGGGCGGCGCCAGGCGAGTTCCCAGTCCGTTCCCCGGGATGTCCGCACGTCCACCGTCAACACTGTGCCAGGTGTCCACGCCGCCCATCACGGCGACATCGCACTTGAGGTTGCCGGTGAGGGGGGTGCTCATGGCAGTGCACTCACATTCTCGGTTGGCTTTGCGTTGGCAGCAACGTTGTGGGCGTGCAGCGCGCGGTAGGCGAGGTAGTAGACGAAGCCCTGAGCTCCCCACGTCGTCAGCGCGGCGGTGAAGAAGATCGTGCGGAGTTCGTCGTCGAAGGGGAACGGGAAGAAGTCGTAGGTGATCGCGATGACGGTCCCCGCTGCTGTGGTGAGCGCAGCCCAACCGGCGAGCCGCTTTTCGCCAATGCCCCACAGCCGCTTGACGAAGTACGCGAGGAACAGCGTGGTGAGCAGGTTCATCGTGAGATAGAACGCGGCCGGACCGACATGGAGCGTCTCGTGGTCGAGCCCGCCCAGGAGGAAGCCGCCCCCAATGGCGAGTCCGAAGGCGCCGATCTCGACGGCAAGGGTCGGCTTGTACCGATGGGTCACCGCCATCAGGCCCAGCACCAGGACGAGTGTGAAGCCGAACGATCGCGAGAACGCGTCGAGGAAGAAGGCCACCGACAAGGGGCCGCTGCCCGATTCGGCGCCCAGCAGCGACCCCACGAGGAAGTTCGTCGCCGACACACCGACGACCGAGTATTCAAGGCCGAGCAGCCAGTTGCCGTAGTTCCGGAGGAACTTCCAGCCGCAGCAGAAGCCGACGACGATCAGCCAGACATCGGCCAAGAGGAAGAGCATGTCATTCATTGCCTTGGCTCCTTTCCTATTCGAGGTGGTCTCTACTTTCGCGAGCCGGTGACTCCGGTCACAACGACACGGCGCACCTGTTCGAGTCGCCGTCGGTGCACGGTGCACGGTGCACCCCGTGTGCACGCTGCACCCGCTCGGTCAAAAGGCGGTGCGCGCTGTCGTAGTGAGCGAGGTCATACCTGAGCCACTGTGGACGTCACGAAGTCACCAGAGGAGACGAGGGAGTTGGCAGCCATGACAACTGAGGTATCGAATGACGTTGCGGAGTTCGACGTCGTCATCATCGGAGCGGGAATCTCGGGAATCGGTGCGGCACGGTATTTCAGCCGCGGGCTCCCGGACAAGTCCATCGCCGTGCTGGAGGGCCGCCAGAACTTTGGCGGCACGTGGGATCTTTTCCGCTATCCGGGCATCCGCTCCGACTCGGACCTACACACCTTCGGTTACGAGTTCAAGCCGTGGCGCCATGAGTCGGCGATCGCGGACGCTCATCTGATCCGGGAGTACCTGCACGAGACGATCGAGGAAAACGATCTCGGACGACTCATCCGGTACGGACACCGGGTCGTGCGGTCGGAATGGTCCTCAGCGGACTCGAAGTGGACGCTGACCGTCGAAGTGACCGATCCCACCGGTTCGGTTGCCACGAAGACGATCCGGACCGGCTGGGTTTTCGCGGCCACCGGCTACTACCGGTATGACGAGGGTTTCTCGCCGGAGTTTCCGGGACGCGAGGACTTCGGGGGTCTGGTGATTCATCCGCAGCACTGGCCGGAGGACCTCGACTACCGCGGCAAGAAGGTCGTCATCATCGGCAGCGGCGCGACCGCAGTCACGATGGTGCCGGCGATGTTGACCGGCCCTGGCGCTGCCGGTCATGTGACGATGCTGCAGCGCACGCCGACCTACATCATGCCGAGTCCTCGCGTCGACAAGCTCGCTCTCGCACTCACGAAACTTCTCGGCCCCCAGCGGGGGTACGCCGTGACGCGGTTCAAGAACATCTGGATCGAACGCGGGATCGTCAAGGGCCTGCGGATGTTCCCGAAGGCAGGGCGAAAGCTGATCCGGCGCGAGAACATCAGGCGGCTCCCCAAGGGGTTCGACGTCGACAAGCACTTCAACCCGCCCTACAACCCGTGGGACCAGCGGTTGTGCGCGGCGCCAGACGGGGACTTCTTCGATGCGATCAAGGAAGGCAGCGCCTCGGTCGTCACGGACTCCATCGTGCGCTTCAGCAAGGGCGGTATCGTCCTGAACTCCGGCGAAGAACTGCAGGCCGACATCATCGTGACCGCAACCGGATTGAACCTGCGACTCTTCGATGGAATGCCGATCGTGGTGGACGGGCGCGAGGTCGACATCACCGAGTCGTACGCGTACCGCGGGATGCTCCTGAGCGGAATCCCCAACTGGGCGATGGCCATCGGCTATACGACATCGTCCTGGACTCTCAAGGTGAGTCTCATGTGCCGGTATTTCATCGACTTGATCAAGCACATGGATGCTTGCGGATTCGACCGCGCGGTGCCGGTCGCGATTGCGGGAATGGAGCCCAGGCCGGTGATGGATCTCCAATCCGGTTACGCCAAGCGTGGGGCTAAGGTATTGCCAAAACAGGGACCAACAGCACCGTGGCGCATGGCGATGTCCTACCAGGAAGACGCAAAGGCATTGCGCGGTCCCGTTGCCGACGAGCACCTCGAGTTCGGCGTCAGCGAGAGGGCACAGGCCTATGTCTGACTCAGACCAGTACGCAACGCTCTCATCCGGACAGGCGGTCTGCTTCCGCGAGTCGGGAGATAAGGCGGGCCCCGCTATCCTGCTCATCGCCGGGCTAGGTGAGGACCTCACCTTCTGGAGCGACTCATTCGTCGGATCACTTGTCACCCAGGGTTTTCGGGTAATCGTCATGGATAACCGGGACGTCGGCCGATCAACATTCGCGACCAATCCGGCGCCCGCGATGTGGCGTCAGGTTCTCGGGCGCCCACGCAGCGACGCCTACTCGCTCGCGGACATGGCCTCCGATTGTGTCGGCGTACTCGACCATCTCGGGATCGGGCAGGTTCACCTCGTTGGACGATCCATGGGCGGAATGATCGCGCAGACGATCACCGCGACCGAACCTCAACGCGTGCTGTCCCTGACGTCCATCTTCTCGACCACCGGGGCGAGCGAGGTCGGCCAGCCGGCGCTCTCGACGATTCGGCTGCTCGTCGCTGCACCACCCAAGAACAGAACCGCGGCCGTGCGCAACCATCTGCGAATCACGAGGCACATCGCCGGAACCGCGTACCCCATCGACGACGCCGAGGAAGCCGCGATCGCAGCACACGGCTGGGATCGCAGCGCCGGGGACACCGCTGCCGGTGTGGCGCGTCAGATTCAGGCGATCCAGTGCTCCGGAGACCGCACGGCCCAGCTGAGCAGGATCACAGCTCCAACCTTGGTCATCAACGGTGACCGGGACCTGATGGTGAACCCCAGCGGAGGCATCGCGACGGCCAAAGCGATCCGCTCGGCGCAGCATGTCGTCATCCCCGGCATGGGTCATCACATTCCGGAGGCTCTGGTCGATCCGATCACCCAGTACATCGCGCAACACGCGGACCGAGTGAACAAGGGACTCGGCGTCGAGGACGGAGCTTCGGCGTAAGTCTCGGCGCCCCGGCAACGATCAAGGCAGACTGCCGATATGGAGGAACTGTGGCCGCTGCCCACTCCCGAGGTCTCCGACGCGATCCGGTCACTGTGCCAACGGCTCCTGACGGACGCGGACGCCTTGACCGGCGCAATCGCGGCGGCCGCCCTGACGACGCAGTACGACCCTGCCCTGCTTCCGGATGCATCGTTGGTCGAGGAGGACCGCCACCTCAACCGCTCCGATCTTGTCCAGTGGCTGACGTCGAACATCCAGCAACCGGGGCGAAGGGTCGAGCCCTACATCGGCCCGCGGACAACCGAGTACATTTGCGACCTTGTCTCCCGCGGCATCGCACCTGATTTCGCCGAAGGATGGCGGGTGGCACTCGGTATCGGCTGGCGCCGATGGGTCGAAGAATGCGTGGCGTACTGCGCAGACGCTGACCTGCTCGTGGAGGTCCTCGACGTGTCGGGGAAGTCGCTCGTGCAGTACGCCCTCGACTCGGTCGCGGCGATGCGCGAGGCCAGCCTTGCCGCCGCGATGGGTGACGCAAATGCCGACGCGATTGCGCTGATACAGCTGATCGCCAGTGGGGCCCCCATGACCGAGGACCTCGCGGAAGGGCGCCTGAGATACCGGTTGGCCCGCCAGCACGTCGGCCTCGTCTTGTGGACCGACGATCCTCAACGGGCGAACGCGTTGGATGAGGCGGTCGCGGACGTCCGCTCCGCTTCGGCGGGAGGAAGCGCCCTGATCGCCCGGGCCACTGCTACCTCGCGCTGGATCTGGCTATCCGGGTCCGCGATACCTGACCTTCACCACATCGAGAAGGTGGTGGCGAAGGCGGAGAATGTTCGAGCGGCCGTCGGAAGGCCGGGACGAGGACTCGACGGGTTCAGGTCCAGCCACCAAGACGCCCTCGCGGCCCAGGCACTGGTCGTCCGGCTCGGATCCGACCGGCGCTTCACGGCGTACGCAGACGTCGAGCTCATCGACAGCATCACGAAGGACCCTGCCAGTGCACGACGGTTCGTCACCAAGACTCTCGGCCCGCTGGCCGAAGCAGACGAAGCGATACGGCAGGCGCTTCTGACCTACGTGCAGTGCGGCTTCAACACCACTCGGGCGGCAGCCAACCTCTACGCACACCGAAACACCGTCGAGCGCCGGGTATCGCGCGCCAACGAACTGTCCGCGGTCAAAGTGGAAGACAACCCCACACACGTCGCCGCCGCACTCCTGGTGCTCGAAATCGCGCCAGATATCACGGCGGCCACACCCTGCTAAACGCAGAAGACGTTCTCGCCAGTGCTCCCGAGTCGGCGCACAGCCAGTGGGTCGGGTCTGGCTATGACGCGGCTCGCGAGCACCGCGGTAGATTCTTCGAGAACAACCCGACCAGCCCCCGACGAAAGCCACCATGCCCGAGGACCAGACCGCAGACGTTCCCCCGGATCACCTTTCCCTCGATCCGCGCAGCCCCTTCTTCAACGAGGAGATCCTGCTCCGCGGCGTGGGGATCCGATTCAACGGCGCCGAGAAGACCAATGTCTTCGAGTACGACGTGACCGAGGGCTGGGTGCGTGTGGAAGTCCCCACGGCGAAGGATCGCCGCGGAAACCCGATGGTCGTGAAGCTCAACGGCACGGTCGAGCCGTACTTCCGCTCGGCGGAATAGCCGGCGCGTTCGACACCAACCCCGGCGTCGAGTACACAAAGGAGATGCCGGAGCCAACCTCTGACGTCTGGGAAGTCCTGTCCACCGCGCGCTCCATCCGCCGCTACACCGATGACCCGGTTGACGACGAGACACTGAATCGTTGCCTGGAGGCGGCGACTTGGGCGCCCAACGGGGCCAACGGCCAGTTGTGGCGGTTCATCGTGCTCGATGCGCCGGAGCAGCGGGCTGCGGTTGCCGAGTGCGCGAAGATCGCCCTGCAGACGATCGAACCCGTCTACGGCATGACCCGGCCCGCCGCCGACGATCAGAGTCGGTCGGCGCGCAATAACCGGGCCACCTATGAGTTGCATGACCGGGCCGGTGAGCGCACGTCGGTGCTGTTCACCGCCTTCAAGACCGAGTTCGCTTCGGAATACTTGCAGGCCGGCTCGCTCTACCCGGCGATGCAGAACTTCTACCTGGCCGCACGAGCTCAGGGTCTGGGTGCGTGCTTCACCGGTTGGGCGGCTTACGGCGGCGAGTCGATCCTGCGCGAATCGGTCGGGATTCCCGACGAATGGTTCCTGGCCGGGCACATCGTGGTGGGTTGGCCGCGCGGGCATCATGGCCCGGTGCGGCGCCGCCCGATCTCCGACGTGGTGTTCCGCAATCGGTGGGATCCCGAGCGCGCCGACATCCTGTACGGCCGCGGTGCCCGGTCCCGCGGGGGTAGCTGAGCTGAAGCGTAGGCGTAGGCGTCGGCGTCGTGCACGGTGAGGAGCGGCGAGTGCAGGCCACCCCGCGGGACACCTCGTGGCCACGAACCACCGCCGCGTCAATCGCCGAGTTGGCCCTCGAACTCGCCGAGTTGGCGCCGCAGCTCGGCCAGCCGCTCGGAGGCCGGGAGAGTCTGCTCGATGTGGGGACCGTACCCGTTGCACTCGTGGGTGCCCATACAGGCGCAGCCGGCGCCGTCAACGCTGCTGAAGGCTTTCGACTGAAGTGCTCGAATCAGGTCGGGCATATTGTTCAGCGCGACCGGTCTTTCTTCGTTCATTGTTCAGACTCCCTGTCGTGGTTGTTGCTGAGTGCTAACCCCCGCCGTGACCGCAGATTTACGGGACATCTCGCCGCGGACGAGTTCGACGGCGGTGATCCATGCATCGGTGCCCAGCCTGCGCGCCAACGTCTGCAGTCTGGGCAGCTGGGCCGCGCACAGGTCGGGGTTGTTCTGGGCGAGCTGGGAGACTGCCAGTAAGAGGCGATCGTGGAACTCGTCGTCGACGGCTTCGATCGCCGACGACGCGGGAGGATAAAGCGGCGCGAGAACGTCGATCACCCGACCGAACTCGCCCTCGTCGAAATAGAACTGGCCGAGTGCACGGCGGATCAGCTCGCCATGATGGTCGGCCGTGGTCAATCTGAGCGCCATTTCCAGCTTCCTTCGTGCGCCAGCCCGATCATTGAAGCGGCCGGAGAGCAACTTGGCGGTGTTGACGCCGAGCAGCGCGTACGCCCATCGACCCAGGACCGGTGCGGCTTTCGCGAGTTGCTCGGCAAGTTGCTCGGCCCGCGTCTCAAGCACGAGTGCGGCCTCGTTCTTGCCCTCGTGGTAGTCGACCAACGCCAGGCCGTTCAACATCGCAATGTGGACCCGCAGTCTCTCGATGTCGTCATGCACATCGGCGAGGCCACCTAGTCCCTGCTCATACAGGTGTCGAGCGTGTGCGAGGAACCGTGGATGCCGCTGCACCGCATAGGCATTGGCCAGGTCTGCTGTCAGTTGGGACTTCTCGCCCGGGGCGCTGGCGAGTCGTCGAGCACATCCGAAGTGAAACACTGCTGTGGCGCGGGCGACTCTTGCCGGACGAAGGTGCGGGGCCAGCCGGGCCGCGCTGATGTGCGCCGAAATGGCTCGTTCCCGTGCCCGGTCGTCGCTGTTGTGGGCGGGCGAGCAGGCCCGCGCGAGCGCGGCGCAATGTTGTTGCAACGACGGCTGACCCACGATGCGGTACCCGGCGAGAAGCGCCCCGTGCTGTCGCAGCAAGCCCGATCTATCAGCACCGAGTTGCGGTAGATGTGCGCGGCGCAGATAGCCCCAGCCATCGGGTGGCCATGCTGCGAATAGCGCTGTGGCATTGCGTCGCTGATCGGCCACGTCGAGTCGGCCCCACAGCCTCCGGCGGGTCCGGGCGCTCAGTCGAAGCCATGGCTCACCACTCGGTCCCGGTATCGCGAGCGAGAAGGCCATATCGTCGCGAAGACCGAGGGCGACCACTGCGTCGAGGGGTGCACCGATCTGGGAGGCGGCGAGACAGTTCAACGCTTCGGTGCTCCGCGGATCCAGCCCGGTCGGAACAACTGTCGGACGGGTCGGTACCGCCTCCGTCGGGGTGGTGTGCCTTTTCAGAAAATCGTTGCCGGCCAGAACTGCCGGTCCGCCGACGCAGGCGACGGTGAAGCCGGTCTCCTCGGTGAACCTTGCCAGCCGTGTCACGAAGGTGTGCAGCAGACCCTCGGCGTCAGCAGGCAGCACGAGCGCGAGGCCATACCCATATCCCAGCTCCGCGATCGCACGTGCCGCCGCGTGCACCACGACTCGGGCCTCGGACTGGTCGATGTTCTCCGGCGCGTCGTCACGCTGTGGCTCGGCCGCGTCGCGGGAGGAGTGGGCGAGCTCATCCCATCGTGGAGCGACGGCTCGGGTGGTCGCCCGCAGTAGCGCCGTCGACTGTCGACGATCCGCCGCGTCCAGGGCATCCAAAACAACCGGGTAGGGGGCCGCGCAACTCGGCGAGGGGTCACCCAGCCAGTCCAAGGATGGAAACGTCCGCTGCCAATCGGCCGGACGAGCTGACCAAAGGATGGGCACGACGCACTGCGCCGTCAGTCGGGTTGCGCGCTCGGCGCGGGGTCGCTCGCCAATTCCTGTTCAGCCTCTTCGAGCTGATGCTGGAGGTCGCGAATCTGCTGACGTGTCAGTTCAATTCGATCGGCCAGGCTCATCTTCGTCTGATCCAACGGGGTGGTCCGGTTCGTACAGGAGAACTGTCCCATGCAGAGGCAGTCATCGGGTGCTTCCAGGGCCATGATCTGTTGGTAGACGGTATTCCTCTGCAACATGCGGAACAGGTCATTGAATTCGTTGAGCGCGACGGGTTCTGGCTCTGTCATGTCATTCCCTTGTCATCGTGGCGGTACGGCCGCCGGTTACTTCGACGATCGGTAAGCGGTGGACGTGTGGTGGGCGATTGATGGCCGAGCCCAGCGCGGCAGCCTCGATTGCGGTGTAGCGATCCGCCAAGCTGCCGGGGAAATAGGACTGAAAGTCTTCGCATGCCGCCGCAAAGATGGTGTCATGGTTCGCGCGCGCATGATTGGCGCAACCCGATGTGTGGATCAATGCGTATGGGCAGCGGGAGCATTGTTCGACGGCACCGGGAAACCGGGACAGCCAGGCGGGCGCGTTGTCGTCGTCGAGCCGCAGCACACCGTTGTGATAATCGCCGACCCGGCGGTCTTTGATGCCGATTTCCTCCCAGCAGGCGTACACGTCGCCGTGCGGATCGAACATCAACATCCCGGTTTCGGCAGAGCAGTGTGCGACCCGCTGGAACGGATACTCCTCGGAGAGCGCCCGTCCGAGCACACCGTCCGCGTAGCCTTCGTAACTGCGCACGCATCCTCCGCCGGATTGGTCCGTAATCGAAAGCAGCTGTGCGTGAGAGACCAGGGACTCGTGTGTGCTCTCTCCGGTGACCACGGCGGCGTGCGCGGAGAACGACGAATGACCACTCCATCCGCGCAACGCGAAGAAGTCGTCGAGCAACTCGACCTGGTCGACGTTGCTCGAATCCACATTGATGCGGGCGCTGACGCGCGAGCCGGCTGACAGAGCCAAATCGATGTTGTCCGCGATCCGGTCGAACGATCGGCGAATCCCTGGCCCGATCCGCCGTCGATCATGTACGTCGGGCATGCCGTCGAGCGTTATCTGGAGGTCGGTGATGCCGTCACGGCCCATCAGATCGGTGAATGCGTCGAGTTCCACGCCGTTGGTGATCGCCCACAGGGCGGCACCTCGACGACGGGCCTGCTCGACGATGTATGCCACAACCGGCCGCGTCGCCCGGGTGAGCGGTTCGCCACCGAACAGGCCGACTCGACGCAGCGGACTGCGTTGATGACCCGGTGCCGGGTCATCAACGGCCAGCATCGACAGTTCCCGGGCCAGCGAGCCCGGCTCAGTGAACGCGTCGATCACACGAAAGGCGTCGTCGACTCGGGCTTCGTCCATCATCGACGCATAGATGCCGCGGCCGGCATGCATGTCGTGAGACTGAAAACAGTAGGGACAGCGAAGATTACAGGTGTAGGCGGGCACGAAGACAAAACTCGGTTGGCTGGACGCGAGATCCGATTGATGAATAGCGGTCGCAACGTTCACCATGAGTTCGCGCTCTTGTTCTGCCGACAGGTCGGTTGTGTATCCACGCGCTTCGAGGTGTTTGCCCGTTGCGTCCAGCGGTGACCACGGTGGACGGGTCACCTCTGCGCCGCGGTGTTCGAGCAGGTAGGACCCCGTGGCCGCGGACACTTTGTCGAGGCTGCCGTTGAGGCCATGCATGAGAATGTAGAAGCGCTCGTCGGGGAGTTGAGCGCCGATGATATAGCTGCTAACTCTCATGCGACCCCCTGGCCACTGCAGTCGTCCCCGCAAAATCCGAAGTCCGACCCAAGCACTATAGCTATTCGCTAGGCGACAGGGGATCGAATGAGGCCCCCGCATTCTTCGACCAGCTCGGTCCGGCCCAGGCCGTCGATCGGTCCGACGACGCCGGCCCTGACCCGGGATGCCTGCTGAACCCACAGGAGGCGCATAAGGCGCTCGGAGTGCTATCGGTCAGGTTGATGACCACCGATTGCTCTACTCAGAGCGCATACTATGGGTATGCCGACAACATCGCCGCCGTCGTCATTTCGGAGGCGGAGATCAGCCGTCGGGCGCTGCCCATTCTCGTGTTTGTCACCCGCAACGTCGGAGACGTCCAACGCGCGGACATGCGTCTGCTCAACCCTGGAAGCCCGCTCCCTGACGTACGGCGGCTACGGCGACAGAATCTGCGTGATGCCGTCGCGATAGGTGGTGGCCCTGAACTCCGGGAATCGGGAGGCGAACTTGGACGAATCGAAGATGTTGTCCACGCCGTACCGCGGCATGAGCTCTGAGACTTCCTTCGCCTTCTTGTTGACGAGGCTCGCCAGCGTGATGACCGCGAGCGGGATTGTGCTGTAAGGGATCTGTCGGCCGGTAACCTCGGCGGCGATCGCGATGATCTCGCGGTAGGTGAGGCGGTTCTGATCGATCGGCAGGTGCCAGGTCTGGCCGTAGGCGTCCGGGGTGTTGCCGATCAGGCCCATGGCGCGGCTGGCGTCGGGAGTCCAGATCAGACTCCGCTTGGTATCGGCGCTGACGGGAACCAGAGGCCGCTTGCCGTCCTTGATTCGGTCGAAGACGACAGAATTGGTCAGGCTCTGCGTCTTGCCCGGGCCGTAGAACTCGGGGGCACGAGCGATCACCGCTTGGATGCGGCCCGCGTCCATCTCGGCCTGCAGCAGCGTCGCGATCTGCGCGCGAACGGCAGACTTGCGACCGCGCGGTTCGAAGGGGGTCTTCCCCTCGACCTGCGGGGTGGCGGTACGGGGATACATGTAGGTGTTGTCGAAGAACACCAGTTTGGCCCCGTGATTGCGGACCGCGGCGATGACGCTCTCCATCATTGGCGGGAACTGCGCCTCCCACAGCGCCGAGTCCATCGGCAGCCCGGCCGTCAGGTAGACGATGTCGCTGCCCGCGACGGCGCGGTCGGTCGCCTCCGGATCGGTCAGATCGGCCTTGACGAGTTCGTCGGTGTCGTGGTGCTTGCTGGGGTTGCGCCCGACCAGCCGGATGTCACGGGTCACGTTGTCGTGCAGGTAGCGCGCCAAACCCTCGCCGATCTGCCCGTTGGCACCCAGTACGGTCTGCATCGATTCCCCTATCGCCACTCGTTCAATGGTTGAAGTACATAGCATCCCGCTACGCACCCGTTTCCGTGGCGAGCCAGACTGCTCGTGGCCACGGCTTCCTCGCGGTGACCGCAATCGGAATACCTCAGCACGCACGCAGCGTCTCCATTCCAGGATAACCCGAGCTCGGGGGCTTGCGGCAAGGCCCGGCTGGTGCTGCACACTGGCCCGTCCCACCAGTACGGCAGGAGGATTCGGGTGTCCGAAGCGCTGGATGAAGGGCCGTTCTTCCACGGCACGATCGCAAACCTGGGGGTCGGCGAGTTCCTCACCGCGGGCCGCCCGTCGAACTATCGCCCGGCGATCGTGATGAACCACATCTACTTCACTGCTCGCGTCGACGGAGCCGGCCTTGCCGCGGAGATCGCCGCGGAACTCGCACCCGGTGACACCGTCCCGAGGGTCTATCAGGTGGAGCCCACCGGGGCCTTCGAGAACGATCCGAACGTGACCGACAAGAAGTTCCCCGGCAACCCCACGCGTTCTTACCGCAGTGACGCCCCGTTGCGGATCGTCGGTGAGATCACCGAGTGGACGAGACTGAGGCCCGAGGAACTGCAGTCCTGGCGGGAACGTCTCTCGGAGCTGCTGGCCGGCGAGCGCGGGGTGATCATCAACTGAGCTCGACGGGAGGTGCCCGGCGTCTGGACCGGAAACGCGACCGCGTGACGCACCTGCGCGATGTCGGTGATGGAGACGGCGCCGCGCCATACACTCGCCGTGTGAACATCGTCGGGTTTGTTGCCGGCATCGCGCTCGGCCCGGTTCGGGCCGGCGTCGCGGTGGCAGATGCCGGGCTCAACGCTGCGGTCGTGGCGCTTGGTGTGGTCAAGCAATCCGTCGGTGTGGACGGCACGACGGCAGGCGGATCGATCACCGAGCTGGTCCCTCTACGAGGGGCGTTGGTCGGTGCGAACCGCGTCGCCGAATTCACCGAGAGGGATCGTGCGCTCGGGCGTGCCCTGGCCCCGGGCGGCCCGGCCGACCAGCTGATGCGCCCGGGTGGGGTCGTCGACCTGCTGACCTCGCCGGGCGGCCTGCTCGATCGGTTGGGCGACGGAGGCACGTCATCGCTGGAGCGGATTTTGACACCCGGTGGGCTCGCGGATCGGCTGATCGCCGAAGAAGGCCCGTTGGAGCGGTTGCTTGCCGAGGACGGAATTGTCGAGCGGATATTCGCCGAGGAAGGCGTCATCGACAAGCTACTGGCCAAGAACGGGCCACTGGACCAGCTCACCGATGCCGCAGAGATTCTCAGCAAACTGCAGCCCGCGTTCGAGACCTTGATGCCCACCGCGGAGACCCTGGAGTCCGCTGTCGACAGCCTCAACAGGATGGTGGCGACGCTCGGTGGCTTCGCCGAGCGCATTCCTCGGCGCCGGTCGTCGCGGTCGGCCGTGCGCGCAAAACGCAGCGCGGACTTGCCCGCCATTGAGGAGTGATCCGGGCCCGCTACCGATAGCCGCGACGGGCGAGGATGAAATGTCCCGCCCAGTGGTCGATGGCAAGGCCGGCGCGGATCATGATTGCTAGCCTTGCCGCGTGGAGGAGCCCGGTGAGTCGGCACTGCCGTCGCTGTCGGCGACGGGGTGGGCGCTGCTGGGCATGCTGTCCTACGAGAAAGAGCTCTCGGGCTACGACATCCGCAAGTGGATCCACTGGAGCATGCGGTTCTTCTACGGCAGTCCGGCGTTCAGTCAGATCTACGCGGAGCTGAAGAAGCTGGAGGCGCTGGGGTTGCTGACCTCTCGCGTCGACGGCGGCGGCGCACGGAATCGCCGGCTGTACAAGATCACCGAGAGCGGCCTGACCGCCGTCGCGCGCTGGGCGCGGGAGACGCCGGTCGAGCCGCCGTCCCTCAAGCATCCGGCCATCCTGCGGATCACCCTGGGGCACCTCAGCGACCCCGCCGCGCTCAAGGCCATGCTGCGGGAGCACCTCGCTTATGTCGACGAGATGCAGCGCGACGCCGAGAAGGAAGTGCGCTCGGCCGACGCGGACCCGGCCTGGGCGTACGCCAAGATCGCCCTGAACTGGTCGGAGCGGTACTACCGGGCCGAGCGGCAGCTGACGCTGCAGCTGATCGAGGACCTCGAGGACGCCGAGGCCAGGTTCCCGGCGGTGGGCGACGGCGGGAAGGTTCCGTGGCCGGATCCGGCCTACTGGTATGAGATCGAGCGCAAGGCCGACGCCGAAGAAGACTGACGCGGCTACGTCTTCCCGGCCGCATCGCGGGCCGCGATGTATCCGTAAACCAGTCCCTGGGCGACCGTCGCTCCCGCGCCGGGGTACTTGTCGCCGAACGCATTTGCCGCGGTGTTGCCGATCGCATACAGCCCGGCGATGGCGCTGCCGTCGGAGCGCAGCACCCGAGCCCGGTCGTCGGCGCGCAGACCGCCGCAGGTGCCGAGGTCGCTGAGCACCATCTTGACCGCATAGAACGGGCCCCTGACCAGTGGGCGCAGATTCGGGTTGGGGGTGACGGTCGGATCGCCGTAGTACCGGTCGTAGGCGCTGCGTCCCCGTCCGAAGTCGGGGTCTTCGCCGGCGAAAGCGCTTTCGTTGAATCGGGTTGCGGTGATGGAGAATTCGTCATTCGGAACACGCATCCTGTCGGCCAACTCGGTGAAGCTTTCTGCGCGAACGGCGATCCCGGCGGCGTACCAGTCCTTGGGGATCGGCATTCGCGGAAACAGCTCGGCGGCAAAGACATAACTGTTCCGGTACTGCTGGTCGAAGACGATCCACATGGTCTGTACCGGGGTTCCGGCTGCTTCCAGCGCCAGGAGGCGCTGTCCGAAGCTCATGTAGTCGGTGGACTCGTTGGCAAACCGGCGGCCGTGCTGGTCGACGATGAAGGAACCCGGCAGGGATCGTTCGGCCAGCATGACGGCCGGTGCGCTTCCGGGCATCGGCGCCACGGCGGGGAACCACCAGGACTGGTCCATCAACGCGGTATCGGCTCCGGCGGCCTGCCCGGCGCGAATGGCGTCACCGGTGTTGGAAGTGGCACCGAGGCTGAAGTTGGCTGCTAGCGAGGGGGATTGGAACTGCCACCGCATGTCCATGTTGTGGTCGAAGCCGCCGGCGGCGAGCACCACACCGCGGCGGGCAGTGACGGTGAGTCGGGTCCCGTCGTGCTCCACTACCGCACCGGTGACACCACGGTCATCGCTGATCAGCTCGATCAGCGAGGTGTTCAGCCAGATCGGGATTCCGGCGCGCAGCGCTCCGGCGAACAGCCCCGCTGCCAGCGCTTGACCGCCGGCGGCGTAGCGACGCCCCAGCGCCAGGCCACCGACGCCCTGAGCGAGTCTCTTGATGAACGTGGGTAAGCCCTTACGCGGCACCCGGCTGACCAGGTTCATCCACCGGTAGTCCGCACCCGTCGTCGGCATCGGCAGTGCGGCTTCCATCAGGCCCGGTCGCAGATCCTTCCGGTACGGACCCAACACGGAGGTGTCCAGCGGCCGACACTCACAGGTTCGCCCGGCCGCCGATCCGCCGGGCCGCTCCGGGTGGTAGTCGGCGTAGTCCCGGGCCCAGAACAGTTTCATCGGCGTCGTCCGGCGCAGCATCTCCACGGTCGCGGCCACGTGGTCCAGATATGCCGTCGACCGCGAGGCCGGAGCAGATTCGCCGACGACGTCCTCGAGGTAGCTGCGGGCCCGATCGGCCGGATCGAGTCCGCCGCACTCGGCGATCACCGGGCTGGCGGGCAACCACAGTGCGCCGCCGGAGCGGGCCGTCGACCCGCCCACGTACTCCGACTTCTCCACCACCAGCACCGAAAGACCGAGTTCGCGGGCCGTCAGCGCGGCCGCGAGGCCGGTGCCCGATCCGACGACCACCAGGTCGACTTCGGTGTCGACGATCGCCTGGCCCGACGGGATGGTGCGGTGGCTGGTAGCGGTCACGCCGCTGACGATAAGGCCGAGGTCGACACCGCAAGACGAAATGTCCTATTGAGCGGACATTCGGCTCCCCGCGCGCTGACCGGCGACGTTCAATGGGAAGGACGGCCCCGAAATTCGAAGGATGAGCTATGACGACGCAACCGGAAGCCGGCGAGGTGCGGGCGATCGAGCGAGGCTCGGTTCCGACGAGGTTCGCCCGGGGCTGGCACTGCCTCGGCCTGACCCGCGACTTCGCCGACGGGAACCCACACCAGATCAATGCCTTCGGCCAGAAGCTCGTGGTGTTCCGCGGCGAGGACGGCACGATCAACGTGCTCGACGGGTACTGCCGGCACATGGGCGGCGACCTGTCGCAGGGCACGGTGAAGGGCAACGAGATCGCCTGCCCGTTCCACGATTGGCGATGGGGTGGTGACGGACGCTGCAAGCTGGTGCCCTACGCCAAGCGCACCCCACGGCTCGCCCGGACCAACGCCTGGACGACGCTGCAGCAGGACGGCATGTTGTTCGTGTGGAACGACCCGGAGCGCAATCCGCCGCCCGACGACGTCGCCATCCCTCGTATCGAGGCGGCCGGCAGCGACGGCTGGACCGACTGGCACTGGTACACCACGGTGGTCCACACCAACTGCCGCGAGCTCATCGACAACGTGGTCGACATGGCGCACTTCTATTACATTCACGGGTCGCTGCCCAACCACTTCAAGAACATCTTCGAAGGCCATGTCGCGACCCAGTACATGAACGCCGGCCACCGGCCGGATGTCGAAGACGCCGAGGGCGCCAAGCTGTTGGGTACCACCTCCGTGGCCTCCTATTACGGGCCGTCGTTCATGATCGACGACCTGACCTACGCCTACGCGGAGTTCGACCAACGCACCATCCTGATCAACTGCCACTATCCGATCGACGCGAATTCTTTTGTGCTGCAATACGGCATTATGGTCGAGAAGAATGCGGCACTGCCCGAGGAGCTGGCCATGCAGATCGCGGTGGCGTTGGGCGACTGGGTGAAGATGGGGTTCGAGCAGGATGTCGAGATCTGGCGTAACAAGACCCGGATCGACAATCCGCTTCTGGTGGAGGAGGACGGCCCGGTCTACCAGCTCCGCCGCTGGTATGAGCAGTTCTACGTCGACGTCGCCGAGGTGACGGCGGACATGGTCGACCGGTTCGAGTTCGAACTCGACACCACCCGGCCGATGGAGGTCTGGAGCAAGGAAATCGACGCGAACATGGCGGCGCGAGCGGGCGTGGCCGCGCCGCAGGGGTGACGGTGACGGTGCGCCGCGACAATCGACTCGACGACGCCCCGATGACGCCGGTAATGTGCCGACGCTGCGGGGCCGGGGTCCAGGTGCGCAAGAGCAGCTGGCAGCAGACTAGTGTGCAATGGACCGACATGGCGATGCGCCGATGCGAAGAACGCTGTGAGGCAGCATCATTGACCACGGGGGCCAGGCCGATGCTGTTCCTGGCCTGCTCGGCCCTGAATGATTCCATCGCCAATGCCGTGCGGACCGGGACACTCGCGCTCGTCGACGAATCCCGGTAGCCGCGCCGGCCGAGCGCTCAATCCGGCAACCGGGGCGGCTCCTGTCGGGTCAGCACCCGGGCGCGGTCGGCCATCGCCGACCCGACCTGCGCGGGCTGCCGATGCAGCGACTCGCGCAGCGCAGTGGCCACGTCGCGGTGCGCGCGCTGTGCGAGGTCGAGTGCCGGCATGGTCAGGAAGCCGTGAATCGCGCCGTCGTAGTGCAGCCGCACGGTCGGCACCCCGGCGCGCGACAGCGCGTCGAGATAGGCCAGGCCCTCGTCGCGCAGCGGGTCGTGGCCGGCGATCACCACGACGGCCGGTGGCAGCCCGGTCAGATCCGCGTGCAGCGGTGCGGCATAGGGATGTTCGCGATCGCCGATGTTCGGCACGTACTGATCCCAGTACCACTGCATGGCCGTGCGCGAGTTGTAGAACCCCTGCCCGAAGAGCCGGTAGGAGTCGGTGGTGAAATCGGCGTCGAGGACCGGATACAGCAGCAGTTGCGCGGCGATCGGCGGCCCACCCCGATCGCGGGCCATCAGCGCCGTGACGGCGGCCAGGTTGGCACCGGCGCTGTCGCCGCCCACCACCACCCGCGACGGGTCGGCGCCGAGTTCGGCGGCGGCCGCCGCGGCCCAGCAGGTGGTGGCGTAGACGTCCTCGGCGGCGGTCGGCCAGCGGTGTTCCGGTGCACGGCGGTAGCCCACCGAAACCACCACGCACGACGCAAGGTTCGCCAGGCGACGGCACAGCCCGTCGTGGCTGTCGAGGTCGCAGAAGACGAACCCGCCGCCGTGCGCGTACACCAGCAGGGGCAGCGGACCGGGCGCGGAAGGCCGGTACACCCGCACGTCGATGTGCCCGTCGGACATGGGAATCCGATGGTCGGCGACGGAGGAGACGGCTTCCGGGTCCGGATTGAGGGCTAGGCGGCCACGGATCGCGGCGCGGGCCGCGGCGCCGGTCATGGTGTGCACCGGCGGGAACCCGGCATCGAGATCGCCGAGCAGCGCGGCGATCTGGGGATCGAGGGTCATGCGAGCTGCAGGGCCGCCGTCGGCCGGGGTGCCGGAACGCCGCGCAGCGGCCGCAGCGACTGCAGGGTGGGCGGGACACCGTCTTGCGCTGTGCGCCAGATGCCCATGGCCGTCATCCGCACGGGTGCGCTCAGCCGCTGGTCGAAGGACAGGCGATGGACCGGGCCGCACACCGAGACCGCGGCGACGGCGTGACCGGCCGGGCCGATCGGTGCGGCCACACAACCGAATCCGAGCACCGCCTCCTCGCGCTCGAAGGCCACCCCGTGTGCGCGGACCCGGGCCAGTTGCGCGGACAGTTGCGCCGCCGATCCGATCGAGAACCGGGTCCTGCGGGTCACCAAACCCGCGGCTGCGCCCGGATCGTCGGCCAGCAGAGCCTTGCCCACCGCCGTGCAGTGCGCCGGGTGCCGCTCGCCGACTCGGGTGGGGACCGCCGCCGCCAACTCGTCGCCGATCTTGTCCACGATGACCACGTCTGCGCCGTCGAGCACGGCGAGATGAACGACGAGGCCGGTCGCGCCGTGCAGGTCGCGCAGCAGCGGAGTCGCGGCGCGGTGCAGCCGATCCTGATGCAGCGCCAGCGAGCCCAGCTCGACCAGCCGCATTCCCAGCTGGTAGTCGCGTCCGTCCCGGCGCATCCAGCGCAGCTGGACGAGTCGTTCGAGCATGCGGTGCGCCGACGAGCGGGGCAGGCCGGTGCGGCGAACGATCTGGGCCAGGGTGAGCCGCCCGGGGCCGTCGAAGGCCTCCAGCAGCAACGCGACGCGGTCGATGATCGCGCTGGGTGTCTCGCCGACTGTCGTGGCAACCGGTGGCATTGGGCTCCTCCGCCTGATACGCGATATATGACTAATAGTCATATTGGTACTCAAACCATAGCGGCTGTGGGCGGCATCACACAAGAGCCGTGGCGGTGACCCCCGGTCAGATCATCGCCCGCAGCGGACCCTCGGGATCCACGCCCAGCGAGCTCAGTGCCGAGGCGTGGTAGACGGTGCTGGGAACGTGGATCGCGTGCAGATGCCCGACGTGCACATCGCGCCAGTACCGCTGCAGTGGCTTGTCCATCCGGGCCGCGTTTCCGCCGCAGCGCGCAAAGATCTCGTCGACCGCGGAGACCGCGCGCCAGACCGAGCGGATCTGGGTGCGACGCCCCGCCGCGCGATCCTCGAACGACACCTCCCGCCCGGAGTCCACGATGTCGAAGATCCGGTCGGCGTTGGCCAGCAGTTCTTGGCGGGCGGCGTTGATGTCGGCGGCCGCCTCGGCGATCGCGAACATGACGTACGGGTCGTCCTTGATGGCCACCCCGCTGGAGTTCACCCGCTCCCGCTGGTAGTCGAGGGCGGCACCGAGTGCACCCTCGGCGATGCCGATGGTCGCTGCGCTGATCCCCAGGGGGAACATCGTGGACCACGGCATCAGGTACAGCGTCTCGGTCATCCCGGCCTCACGCTGGGCGGTGCCATCCATCACCTTCGTCGCGTCCATCGTCCGGTACGACGGGACGAACGCGTCCGTGACGATGACGTCCTTGGAACCGGTGCCGCGCAGCCCCACGACGTTCCACGAGTCCTCGACGATCTGGTAGTCGGCACGGGGCAGGATCATGTGCAACATTTGCGGCGGCATGACCGGCCGGCCCTCGTCGTCGCCGAGCAGCGCGCCCAGGAAGATCCACTCACAGTGGTCCGTGCCGGAACTGAACTGCCAGCGGCCGTTGAAGATATAGCCGCCGTCAACTGGGCGCGCCACACCCTGGGGCGCATACGGGGACGCCACCCAGGTGTCGACGTCTTCCGCCCAGATCTCCGCGGCGACAGCGGGATCTGCATAGGCGAGTTGATAGGGGTGCACCCCGACGACACCGTTGATCCACCCGGCGGCCGGATCCAGTGCGGCGGTGGCCATGACGGTCTCGGCGAACTCGCGCGGGTGGACCTCGAGGCCGCCGTGCTTCTTGGGCTGCAGCAGGCGGATGTTGCCCGCGGTCTTCATCAGCGCGACGGTCTCATCGGTGAGCTTGCCGATCTCCTCGGCCTCGGCGGCCTGATCGCGCAGCCGGTCGGCGATGTCACGTACGCGGTCGATTACCAGGTCGGTCATCCTGTGGTCCTATCGTCGATGCCTGTAGTGGATGGTCTACCGCGCGGCGCGGCGCGGCGGGGCGGATTCCCGGTCAGCGGGAAATCTCGGCCGGCGACGGTTGCGAGCGCCTACCGTGAGGCGCCGTGAGCAGTGCAGCGCGGACCCAGGTTGACGTCGTCGTGGTGGGCGCCGGTTTCGCCGGCGTGTATGCGCTGCACAAGTTGCGGTCCCAAGGGCTGGCGGTCCGGGTGTTCGAGAGCGCACCCAGCGTCGGCGGTACCTGGTACTACAACCGTTATCCCGGTGCCCGCTGCGATGTGGAGAGTGTCGACTACTGCTACTCGTTTTCCGACGAACTGCAACAGGAATGGACGTGGACCGAGAAGTACGCCACCCAGGGTGAGATCCTGCGCTACATCAATTGGGTTGTCGACAAGCTGGATCTGCGGACGGCGATCACGTTCGGCACCCGGGTCACCGGTGTGGTGCTCGACGAGGCGAACCTGCGCTGGACCGTGACGACCGACACCGGGGCGCGGGTGGAGGCACGGTTCGTCGTCATGGCCACCGGGCCGCTGTCGGCGGCGTTGACCCCGCAGTTTCCCGGGCTGGATAGCTTCGCCGGGGCGGTCTTTCACACCGCGTACTGGCCGGAGGAGCCCGTCGACTTCACCGGCAAGCGGGTGGCCGTCATCGGAACCGGGTCCTCGGGCATCCAGTGCATCCCGATCATCGCCGAACAGGCCGAGCAGCTCTACGTGTTCCAGCGAACCCCGAATTACAGTGTGCCGGCGGGGAATCGACCGCTATCCGCTGGGGAGATCAGCGAGATCAAGGCGAATTACCCAGAGCGGCGACGCAAATCGTGGCGCAGCGGCGGCGGGTCGCCACACGTCGCGCACCCGAAGCCGACCATGGAGGCCACACCTCAGGAGCGGCGCGCGGCATTCGAGGAGCGCTGGGAACTCGGGGGAGTGCTGTTCTCGAAGACCTTCGGTGACCAGATGATCTCGCTGGAGGCCAACGATCAGGCGCGGCTGTTCTACGAGGAGAAGATACTCGCCCTGATCGACGATCCCGATGTCGCCGAACTGCTGATCCCCCGCGGCTATCCGATCGGAACCAAGCGAATCTGTACCGACACCAACTACTTTGCGACGTTCAACAAGCCGAATGTGACGCTGATCAGTGTCCGGAACACACCCATCGAGTCCTTCGACAGCACCGGAATCAACACCACCGACGCCCACTACGACATCGACGCGTTGGTGCTGGCCACCGGATTCGACGCGTTGACGGGTGCGCTGGCCAAGATCGACATCGTCGGGCGTGGTGGCCGGACGCTCGCCGAGGACTGGGCGCAGGGCCCGCGCACCTATCTGGGACTGGCCACCGACGGCTTCCCCAACCTGTTCCTGATTTCCGGACCGGGTGCGCCGGCGGTGCTGGCGAATATGGTGCTGCACGCCGAGGCGCACGTGAACTGGATCTCCGAGGCCATCGCCTACCTCGACGACCGCGGCATCACCGCGCTGGAACCGACCGCCCGCGCCGTCGAAGACTGGCTCGCCGAATGCGCCGAGCGTGCCGAGGCCACCCTGTTCACCCGCGCGGACTCCTGGTACCTGGGCGCCAACGTGCCCGGCAAGCCGCGCACGTTCATGCTCTTCATCGGCGGCTTCGGGGTCTACCTGGATATCTGCGACGAGGTTGCCGCCGCCGGGTACCGGGGATTTGAGCTGGTGCGGGCGCCGAGCTGACCACCGGGCGGCGCGGCGGGTAGGCGCTCTTTCGCTGCCGAGGTTGCGCCGGCGAGGGCCGTGCTTTCTGAGGCGCGCCTGAGCTTTTGCGTTACAAAACGCAACGAAACGTAACGGATTTACTTGACACATGTCGGGTTGAATTGGGCTATGGACACGGTCCCTACCTGCGGAGATAGGTCGAATTATGGCGGCTCGGCGTGAGTAGCCGACCGAAGGCGGAAAAGATATATGAGATGTTCATCACTTTCACAGGAAACTGTGAGGTAGCTTCCTGAGAACTAACTAAGGGTCGGAGTGGGTCCGGCCATGACTTCGGGGAGTCGTCTATGTCCGGTCGTCACCGTCCCGCGCACGCAGCTCGACATCATGCAGATGCGAAGGGAGGGTGTGCGCGCTACATCGGTCGCGTGGGTGCGCTTGCCCTCGCATTGGGCATCGGCAGCGCGGTTACCGGATCCGGCTTTGCGCTTGCCGACCCGGGCGACGGCCATAAGGACCGCACTCGGCCGAGCAACTCTTCGGAGCGGTCCGACAAGGGACAGCGCCAGATAGGTCGTAAGCAACAGGCCCGCACCCCCAATGCCAGTGCCGCCGGGGACAACGCCGGCGGAGGCACGCAAGGCGCCGGCGGCGCACCGACGACGGGCGGTGGTCAGGACGATCAGGGCGTGACCGGAAGCGGCGCGGGCGGTACAGACGACACGGCCCCCCGCACCCGACGCGGCGGGCTCAAACGCAATGGCGTGGTCAAGCCCGGCCAGGGCGCGGACAAGACCCACCAGCGACTCACCGACAAGGCCGCCGCGGCAGGCGATGTCACGGAGGCCGCGCCGACGAACACGGGGACCACGCCGACAGACACGGGGACGACGCCCGCCGATCCGCCGGCGCAGCCGGAATCACCGACGCCATTCGATTCCGACGACCACGGGCAGATCAACCCGCAAGAGCAGACGCCGACGAAGCCCGAGCGCGGGACCAGGAGCTTCGGCCGCGGGCCCGCCGCCCTGACCCAAACCATGCTGGACCGACTGGCAGCCCGTGATGGTGGCCGGGTGGACGCTTCCGAAGAGTTGACCCCGGAGACTCGTGGTGCGGCGCGTGTGGTCAATCCGCTGCTGCGTCAGTTTGATTCGACCGCGGATGGTTCGACAAGCTACGCCGGAAGGCTCCTCGACGCGGTCAATCGGAACCTGACTGATCCGGCTGGTGGACTTGACCTTACCGGTGCACGCCTGGTCGAACAGCGGCCCGCAGCATTCACCATGAACCTGGGCGAAGCTCAGATCCCCGATGAAATCATCGACGAACAGACCGACACGGACCTCAGGGGCACGACCCCGCCGGCGGCCGCGGTACGCCCGACCCCGATCACCGGTCTGCTGAGTGCCCTGACCCTTGGGACCTTCCTGAACACCGGAAGCCCGGAGGCGCCCGCCGACTTGCCCGGCACCTGGGTGGTGCTCGCCTGGGTACGCCGTCAGTATGCGGTGGCGCTGAACAACGACAACCGACTGCTGCCCAACATTCAGCCGTCCATCGCGAGCAGCGAGCCGGCGACGTTGGGCGCCGAACCGGCGAGTGCGGGTATTGCACCGGCGAACCTGGTGACGACCATGTCGCAGAGTCTGCTGCCCACGGCGGCGACGAACCTGCTGACGACACCGTCGACGTTGTCCGGCTTGGGCCCGTCGTCGTTCGACATCGCTTCGATCGTCAACTGGTTGGTGTACAACCCGCTGCATGCGATCGGCCAGCAGTTCTGGGTGGTCAGCCCGATCGGCTCCACCCTGGCCGCCGTGATCAACACCGTGACGGGGACGTACCTCATCGGAAATGGTGCCGACGGAACTCCTGACAATCCCGACGGCGGCAACGGCGGCTTGCTGTTCGGTGACGGTGGCAAGGGCCTGGACGGCACTGCATATGGCGTGGCCGGTGGCAACGGTGGCCGGGCCGGCTATTTCGGCAACGGCGGTGACGGCGGCGTCGGCTTCGCCGGCCTCGACGGTGGCACCGGTGGCAAGGGCGGCAGGTTCATGGGCATCGGCGGCGACGGCGGTGACGGTGGCGCGGCACTCGACGGTGGAACCGCCGGCAACGGTGGCGACGGCGGCAAGGCCGTGGGTTGGGCCTTCGGCATCGGAGGTGACGGCGGCCGCGGCGGTCAGGGCTTGACCGGAAGCAAGGGCGCAGACGGCGACTGGGCAATCGACTATCACGAAGGGTATGGACCGGGCGCCGGCCAGAAGGGGGGCGCTGGCGGCACCGGCGGTCAAGGCGGCAAGGGCGGCGATGCGACCGGCTTCCTGGTCAACCGCGGCGGCAACGGCGGCGATGGTGGTGCGCAAGGCACGGGCGGCACCGGCGGTAAGGGTGCCGATGGCAGTGCCTTGCTGGTATCCGACTACAACGGTGGTCACGGCGGCGACGGCGGCGACGCCGGCGGGAGTGCTGGCGCCGCGGGCGCTGCCGGAATTGCCAGTGGCTTCTGGATACTCGGCACGAACGGCCGCGCCGGTACCGGCGGAGCGCAGGGCGCCGGCCGAGCGGGCGATGGCGGCGCAGGCGGAAACGGCCTTGGCGACGTAACCACGGGGAGAGCAGGCAGCGGTGGCACCGGTGGCACCGGTGGCACCGGTCCGATTGGTGGGAAGGGCGGTGCCGGCGGAACCGGTGGTAGTGCAGGCGACGGAGCTGTCGGAGGGGCCGGTGGTGCGGGGGGCGCTGGTGCGACGGGCACTTCCGCCAATCTCGGCCAGGGTGGCGGTGGTGGTGGTGGCGGCGGCGGCGCGCTCGTTATTAGCGCCAACGGTGGATCCGCCAGCGGCAAGGCAACAGGTGGTGAAGGTGGCCACGGCGGTGAAGGATCCCTCACCGCAGCCGGCGGCGAGGGTGGCGCCGGCGGCCTAGCCGAGATTTCAGCGAATGGGACCGGCAGCTCTGCGACAGGCAACGCCACTGGCGGCGCTGGGGGTAATTCCACGGGCACCGGTACGGGTGGTGCTGGTGGTTACGGCAAGCTGATCGCCGATGGTGACAACGCGGTTGTGACGGGTGTGGGTGTCGGCGCCAAGGGTGGTGCTGGTGGTGCGGGCATCAATGGTGGTGTTGGTGGTGCCGGCGGTAACTCCGATGTCAATGCTGGGCGGCATTGTCAAGCGGTTAGTGCAACATCGCTGCTCTCGTGGTGATCAAGGGCCGGTGATTGGGCATACGCTGGGCGCGTGCAAGGGCGGCGGCAAGGGAGTCATCACTTGATGGCCGAGCACCCGTACGCGTGTCTTGGGGTGCCCGATGCTGAGGAACGTGCACGGCGCAACGCCGAGATGCTCCGCGGTGGCGAGGAGTCTGGCTTCTACGACGAGTCCAGCCGCACCAGCCTCTGGCCCGATGACTTCAAGGACTGGGAGACCGTCGGTTCCGCGCCTCCCCTGGCACCCGGCAAGCGGCCTTTCTGAGCCACTCGCGGCGAGCCGTGGGTGGGCCTTGGTTGCCCGGGGTCAGGCGGCGTCGTTGAGCAGGGCGGCGAGCCGTTGGGCGGGGTGTCGAGGTCGAGGTGGGCCGGGGTCGTTTGTTGAGGGTGTCCTGGACCCGCTTGAGGTCGGCCTTGGTGAATTTCGACAGGTCAGCGCCCTTTTCGAACCAGTGCCGCAGCAGTCGGTTGGTGTTCTCGTTGCTGCCGCGCTGCCACGGTGAATGCGGATCGCAGAAGTAGACCGGGGCCTGCAGCTGCATGTCGATGTCGCGCCAGCGAGCCATCTCCGCGCCTCGGTCCCAGGTGATGGTGCGACGCAGATGCTGGGGCAGGTCGCTCATGGCCTCGATCATCGTCGTGGCCACTGACTCTGCGGTGTGGTCGACCGGCAGGTGCAGCAGGATCGTGAACCGGGTGCTGCGCTCCACCAGCGTGCCGATCGCGCTGGCGCACTCCTTCCCCAGGATCAGATCACCTTCCCAATGCCCGGGTACCGCCCGGTCTTCGGCTTCGGCCGGGCGGTCGCGGATGGTGTACACATCGTGGAACTTGCCGCGGCGCTCCTGATGTCCCCGGGACTTGCGCGCGGCACGTTTAGTCGACAGGCACTTGTTCAGATCAGCGCGCAGCTGGCCCCGTCCCTGCACGTAGAGGCACTGGTAGATCGTTTCGTGGCTCACCTGCGCCAGCTTGTCATCCGGGTGGTCGCGGGCCAACACATCGGCGATCAGCTTCGGACTCCACCCGTCGTCCATCCAGTTTTCGATCTGGGCGCACAATGCGCGGTCTTGAAGCTTGAATTCCTTGGGCCGCTTGGCTTTCAGGGCAGCACGAGAATGTGCCATCCCAGCGTGGTAATCGCCGTCGGCGTTGCGGTTGCGCTGTACCTCGCGCCACACGACGCTACGGTCACGGCCGATCTTCTCAGCAATCTCCTGATACGTCTGCCCAGCGTCGCGGCCGCGCATGATCGCGATGCGCTCATCGAGGCTGAGTCGATGCCCATACCCACCTGGCCTGTCAGGATCACCAGGCTCAGCCAGACCCGTGGCCGAACCCGTTCCGCATCGCAAGGGCATCGACCCAGCTTCATCCCACCACCTCCAACCGGTCTGGATTGACACGCCAACCTGGTACCCGGCCTCACGAAGCGTCGCGCCCAGGCACACCCGATCGAAAAACTCTCGCCGCATCGCACGCGGATAAGCCGGAGTCATACGCAACCTTCCTGAACAGGGACGTTGCAATGACCATATGAATCTAAGGGCTCAATGGCTCGGCCAGTGGTACCTCCACCGGTGGTGCGGGTGGCTCGGCGACGGGTGCGGGTAGCACTGGCGGTAAGGGTGGCTGGTCCACAGTGCAAGCCGGTTTCCTTTATCGCGGCGAGACGGGCGGCGATACCAGTGGTACGGCGATCGGCGGCCTGGGTGGTAATGCCACGGTCGCTGGCAGCACCGGTGGTGCCGGTGGTGGCGCGTTGCTGATGTCTTCGGAGACCGGTGAGGTGTCCCGTACCAGTGCCGAGGGTGGCGCGGGTGGTAATGCCACGGCGGCCGGTGCTACTGGTGGTGTGGGTGGCTGGACCAATGTGTTTGCAGCCGATGGCAGTTCGATCACCGACAGTTCCGCAGTCTCCGGTGCCGGTGGTGAGGGCCGTGGTGGTGATGGCGGGGCCGGCAACCAGGGTTGGATCCAGGCCGAGGGTGCTGTTATCTCCGATGCAACTGTTACCGGTGGTGCCGGTGGTCACGGTGGCCTCAACGGCGGTGGTAAACAGGGCGGCAAGGGCGGAACTGGTGGCCAGGCGCTTGTTGGCGGCGGGGTCGTCGCTGTGTCCGGCGGGGCCGCCGGTGTGGTCGATGGTGCGACCGCGACCGGTGGTGCCGGCGGTAACGGTGGCAATGGTTCTGCGGCCGGTGTCGGTGGCATCGGCGGTGACGGTGGTAAGGCTGATCTTTGGGCCGATCCGGGCAGCGCGGCTGATGGCACGGTGACCGGTGGTGCCGGTGGTCATTCGATCGGTACCGGTACTGGTGGTGCCGGCGGGATGGGTCATGTGCTTGCCCAAAACGGTGGGCACGCTTCGGCGACCGGTGACGGTGCTGTTGGTGGTGCCGGTGGAGAGGGCAAGGACGGCGGCACCGGTGGAAACGGTGCTGAGGGCGTCGTCCGTGCGATAGCCCATGGCAGCTCGGCCCAGGGCAGCGCGACGGGCGGCGCCGGCGGGGCCGCCAAGACTGGAGGCATCGGTGGAGACGGTGGTCGGGGCCGGATTTCCGCGCTCAAGACCGGGACGCAAGCCCGGGGCACCGCTATCGGTGGCGTCGGTGGTAAGGCAGAGGATGCCAACAGCACGGGCGGCAACGGCAATTCGGGTTTGATCGAGGCTGGTTACGGCACAAACCCACTCCTCGGTGACAACAGCAAGGCAAGTGGCTACGCCTTGGGCGGTGCTGGCGGTGACGCGACCACAGGGGGGCATGGCGGCGCTGGACGTTTCGGGACCATCTACGCGTCGGGAACAGGTTCCAACGCCAGCGGCGCCGCTTACGGTGGCTCCGGTGGATCCGCCTCGAACGGAGGTTACGGGGCGGCCGGCGGACGAGGTCAGATAACAGCGTGGGGCAACAAATCCACCGCCGGCGGAACTGTTCGAGCCGGCACCGGCGGCAGCGGTACCGGGAGCAACGTGACCGGTGGCGACGGTGGGGATGCCCTTATCGGCTCGGGCCAATCCTCGGGCACTGCTGGTGCTGAATCTGTCTCGACAGGTATTGCCACGGGTGGTACCGGTGGGGCAGGCCAGGATGGCGTCAACGGCGGTGCCGGTGGCACAGCAAAGCTCTACGCCCGGGGCAACAAGGACAAGGCCACCGGCAACACGGCGATTGGTGGTAACGGAGGCCTCCATGGCGCCACGGGCGGCGCGGCTACCATCGACTTCAATGGGGGCGGCGGCGCCGGTGGCTCAATCACCAATTCCACTGCGGTCGGCGGCAACGCCGGTGCGGGTGATGCCGACGGCAGCACCGGCGGCAACGGCGGTGCCGCCTCAATCGGGGCGACAAACGGGACCACCGTCACCGGCGGCCATGCCAACGCCGGCAACGGCGGCGCAGGGGTCGAGGGCGGTAAGGGCGGCGCAGGTGGCGACGCCACGATCGCGGCCAAGCCGGCAACGGGGAACTTGACCGGTACGACTACCGGTGGTGAAGGCGGTACGGGCACGGGGGTTGGTGCCACCGGTGGTGCCGGCGGCGCGGCGACCAATGGTGGTACCGGCGGTGCCGGAGGCATTGCCAAGATCGGCTCTGACGCGACCGGAACCGCAACCGGCACCGCGACCGGTGGTGCCGGCGGCACGGCCACCGGAGCCGGCAGTGCCGGTGGTGAGGGCGGCTGGGCGCAGATCAAGGCTGGCAACTACCAGGGGCTGAGCGGTGGAATGGCCAGCGGCACCACCACGGGCGGCAAGGGTGGTGACGCCACTGTTGCTGGTAGCACCGGCGGTGACGGTGGCGGTTCGCTCATCATGGCCGCAGGAACCGGCAGTGTCGCGACCGGGAACACCGCCAAAGGTGGCAACGGTGGGAACGCCACCGCGGCTGGTGCCAAAGGCGGCGAGGGCGGTTTCACCAATATTGCGGCGCTCAACAACAGCATCACCGCCAGTACCGCGACCTCCGGCAATGGCGGTATCGGTAAGGGCGGTGACGGTGGTAAGGGCGGTGACGGGTGGATTCAGGCTTACCCCTGGGATGACCCCACAGCCGATCCTCAGGGGACCACTATCGTCAACGGCCAGTCGACCGCTGGCAACGGCGGCGACGGCGGTACAAACGGAAGCGGCGGTGCTATCGGTGGCAAGGGCGGTGACGGCGGCAACAGTACCTTCTGGCAGTCTGGCAATGTGACGTCCACCAACGGAGTCAACGCCGGCGGCCACGGAGGCAGTGGCGGAAACGCCACCGCGCCCGGAGTTAGCGGCGACGGTAGTGGAGGTGCCGGCGGTAATGGTGGCGTTGGCGGCAACCTTGCCGGCGTGCTCGGCACTGGCGGCAACGGCACGAACGGCGGCAACGCGCAGCCCAACGGTACAGCCGGCACCACCGGCTCCAATGGTGCAAATATTCCGGGCTAACGACCCAAACCCATGATTGACAGCACGTGAAAGAGAGGCCCGCTCCTGCGGGCCTCTCTTTCGTCCGTCGTACCAGGTTCTCAGACCACCCGCAGACCCTCCGGCACATTGTTCGAATCGGTCCAAAATGCGTCGTTCACAAAGCGATTGAACAGATCCGGCGGCAACACTGTTTCCCGGGGTTCCGCCTTCACCTCGCCGCGCACGGTGTGCAACCCGGGGGTCCCGGCCCGCTCATCGAACTCGGTGACGTCGTAGCCCACGTGGCCGAAGTCGTGTTCGAAAGTCGGTTCTCCGATGAACTCGTAGAGGGTGTTCATCACCCGGGCCGGCTCGGTGGTTAGGGTTTCGTACTGCACCAGCAGCAGCCGGTCACGCTGGGCGCCGTAGCAGGCCTGCTTGAGAGCATCGTAGGGGGCGCCCACCATTCCCTCCTGGCCGGCGACCGCGCTGGCCCTGGTGTAGACGGTGCCGCCCGGGCTGTAGTCGAACATCGATGAGGGGCTGAATACGTTGCGCTGCACCAGCCGCTCAATGCTGTCGATCACCCACGGCAGTTCCCGAACGCAGGCAATGACTTTCGCCTCTGGGAATAACTGGGCGAGAGCGGGCATCCGAGCGCACCAGGCGCGACTGGTGTCGAAGACGACGTCGGCCGGACAGTCGGCGTAGTAGCTCTCGAACAGTCCGCGAAGGATGCGTTCGCGCTTGGCGTCGTCGAGGAACACCGAAAACTCATTGCGGGCACTCATCTGCGCGATCAAGGCGTCGAACAGTCCGGCGACCGGGCCCGACATTCCGGCCTGGAAGCGGGGGTTCTGACGCAGCAGTGCAGCCAACAGCGTCGAGCCGGAGCGCGGAAGACCAGAGATGAAATGAAGTGCGGTCACCGCGTTTGTCCCCGTTCTCCTACGAGCCCCTACTCAACAACGTTGAGCGGCAGCTCAATCACCCCAGTGCCGGTGCTCACCGCAACCACATACCGACCGTTCACCGGAACGCTGAACGGCAGCGGGGTGTACATGAAGCCGATCTCGCCGCCGAGGCTGGATTCGGGCACCGGAACCTGGACCGGGACGGACTCACCCGTCGGGGCGCTCACGGTCACGTCGATCACGGCGGAAGTCTCTCCGGGCTCGGGCTTGAGCAGTAGCACCAGCGTGACCGGGGCGACCCGATCGGGGCCGGGCCGGAAAGCCGAGGCCACGCCGCCCTGAATGTTGAGCTTGTTATCGACGGCCGAAGCGGATTCGGCCAGCAGCGCACCAGTGACAATCACTCGCTTAACCTACAGGCCCAGAGGCCTCGTTCGAGGCGGTACGGCGCGCTTCACCCTCCTCAAACGGACATCAATACCGTATGTTCTACGGTAAGAGTCCGACCACCAGCGGAGGAAACATGGATCTTGGTCTGTCCGGCGCAAAAGCCATCGTCACCGGCGGCAGCAAGGGCATGGGCCTGGCCATCGCCGAATCCCTGGCCGCCGAGGGCGCCTCGGTGGCCATCATGGCTCGCGGCCTGGAAGCACTCGAATCCGCCGCCGAGCGGGTCAAGGCCGCCGGCGCCCCCGAGGTGATCCCCGTCGGCGTCGACATGTCCGACCCCGACTCGATCATCGACGCCTTCGCCGAGATCTCCCGGCGCTGGAACGAGGTCAACGTCCTGGTGCACACCGTCGGCCCCGGCGACGGCAAGTTCGAAGACCTCACCGACGCGGACTGGCAGGCCGCCTTCGACATGGGCACCATGTCCGCGGTCCGCAGCATCCGAGAAGCGCTGCCACTGTTGCGCGCCGCCGAGTGGGCCCGCATCGTCACCCTGTCGGCGCACTCCATCCAGCGCCAATCCCCACGGCTGATCGCCTACACCGCCGCCAAGGCCGCACTGTCCAGCCTGACCAAGAACCTCTCGAAAAGCCTGGGCCCCGAAGGCATCCTGGTCAACTGCGTCTGCCCCGGCACCATCGTCACCGCCAGCTTCACCGAAAACCTCAAGGACATCCTCGCGGCCCAGGGCTTCGACTCCGCTGATACCCACGACGTCATGCGCTGGGTGGAAACGAACTTCGGGCACCCCTGCGACCTCGGCCGAGCCGGCCTACCCGAGGAGATCGCCTCGGCGACCACCTACCTGGCGTCGCGGCGCAACGGTTATGTCACCGGCGCGACGGTGAACGTCGACGGCGGCACCGACTTCATCTGAGCACCGAAGGACGGCCTACTGCGCGGATAGCGCGGCGTTGACCTCCGCGGCGGCCCGGGCGAATTCGGCTGCCTCGGCCGCCGTCAGTGCAGCGGAAAGAATCTCGGAGATCCGGCGATTCGTCGTCTGCTCGACGTCGGCCAGCAGCTGCTTCTTGTCCGCACCATCGGGGAACGGTTCGGACCAGCCGAACGTCTTCGCGTACTGGGCACCCTTGTTGAGCACGTGCGCCTCCACCGGCGTCACACCCGAGATGGTGAGTGCGTTGAAATGCACACTGCCCCGCAGTTCGCGCAGCACGAAGATCACCTGCATCGCACGCGCCGGAGTGTCCTCGGCCAGCGGCATGGTTGCCCAGCCGGCGAACAGCGGAAGCCCGGCACCGGAGGTCGCGGCGATGATCTTCGCCCCGAGCTCGGCGACCACGTCGATCCCCGACACATCCGCGAGGTGCCGTCGGCCGAAGCCGGCGGCCTGATCCCAGTAGGTGCCGGCAGCGGCCAGGGCGCCGCGGACCTTCAGCCCCTCGTCCCACATGGCCTTGATGAAGCTGGGCTCGAACACCGCGAAGACCGAAGCCACCGTTCCGCCGGTGGCATCGCCGAGGACCCCGCCGCGGCCCACCACGTACCCGGCGAACGGGTTGGTGTAGCCGGCCGCAGCGCTTTCGGCGAAGGTCTCCGGGTGCAACATGAACGCCGCACCGGCCTGCTCGACGGAGGATCCGGAGGTACGAGCCGCATCGAGAAAAGCGTTGTCGATCAAGGATTCCCCTTCGTTCGGAGCCGGCCGCGTTGAACGTGCCAACGCCGGCAATCAGGACAGGTGCGCATAACCGCGCTTATCCGAGGCTACTGGCGTCGCCGCGGGCCCGAGGTGAAAAGGGGCCGAACGTCAGACCACCATCTCCAGGATCTTGTCGCCGACGGCGTTGTTCTCGAAGTACCCCAGGCCGTAGTCGCCGTCGATGGTGGTGCGGTGCATGACCCGTGGCTCGTCCGGGTCGTGGCCGGTCACCGCGTGCAGCATCCGCAGGTTGTCCCAGATCACCATGTCGGTGGGTCGCCAGGTGTGGAAGTACGGCGTGATGGTCGCCAGCAGTTCCCGGCACACCGCTTCCAGCAGCTCGTCACCCTCAGGGGTCTCGGCGCCCTCGATGCCCTCGGCCATCCACGGGGACACGTGCAGCACCTTCTCGCCGGTGTCGCGGGTCCACACCGCCGGATGCACGGCGCGCGGCAGGTTGTCCCGGCCGTAGTCGATGGTCTCCTGCAGGCGCTTGTGCGGCTGGACCTCCCGGAAGCCGTCGGCGAGACCGAAGCGCATGTCCCGGAACCGCAGGTTCAGGCTGTAGAGGATATTGCGGTCCTCGATCTTGGCACGTAGCTCCGGGGACAGCGCGCGGTAGAGGTCGATGCCGTCGGCGAAGCCGGTCTGGCCGCCCTCGGTGACGCCGACGAGGCAGCGCAGCACGCCGGCCCGGTTCAGCTTGTCGTTGTAGCAGTGGTCGAAATGCCAGGGCAGCCAGGAGGTCACCTCTTTGCCGTCGACGATGACGATGTTGCCCTCGCGCGGAGCCTGGCCGATCTCGATGACACCGGGGTGCAGCGCACCGCCGGCCCGCGGCACGGTGGGCACGGGGTGGTCCTTTAACGGACCGAACACCGTGCTGATCTCGACCTGCAGCGCGCCGTCGGGCTCGACGTCCTCGAACAGGATCATGCCGCGGTCGTCGAAGACCTGGCGCAGCTGTTCGCGCACCGACGGGTCCTCGAGGACCCCCAGCGTGACGCCGGTGACCCGGGCGCCGAACGACAGGTCCTCGCGCAGAGGTGCGACGTGAATCGATGACATGGCGTGTTCCTCCGAGCGGTTGTACATAGATCACTATCTGATACAGTAATGTCATTAATCAACACTAGTGAGGTTGTGGATGGCCGTCAAGGGCAGTTCCACCGCCGCGCGCGTGCTCACCGTCTTCGAGGCGGTCGCCGCCCACCAGCCGGTCGGTGTCGCCACGCTGTCGCGGATGCTGGAGATGGACAAGAGCGCGGTGCAGCGCGCATTGGTGACGCTGGCCGAGCAGGGCTGGATCCGGGCGCGCGAGGAATCGTCGACGCGGTGGGAGACCACTCCTCGGATCTTGAACATCGCGCACAGTTCGCGGTCGAAATCCGATCGGCGCCAACGTATTCAGCAGGTGCTGGAACAGCTCGCCGAACAGACCGGTGAGACCGCGATGTTCAACGAGCCGGACGGTTCGGGGCTGACGGTGTCCCAGGTGGCCGAAAGCCGCCAGGCGTTGCGGATGGTGCCGCGCATCGGCGCTGCGGTTCCGGTGCGTGAAAGTGCGACCGGGCGTGTGCTGTTTCCGCATTTGAGCGCCGAGCGACAACGCGAATTGCTCAGCGGGCCGGCCGATGCCGAGTTCCGGAAACTCGTTGACGATGCGGGTGAGCGCGGATACTCCGCCAGTAGTGAGGTGAACGAGGCCAGCATGACGATCGCCGCCCCGGTCTTCGAGGCCGACGGTCGGGCGCTCGGCGCGATCGCGATCAGCGGGCCCGCCGAGCGCATGGTGCCCGAACAACACCCCGAACTCGCCACCGCCGTACGACGGGCGGCCGCCGAGTTGTCCCGGGACCTCGCCGACTAGCTCCCGTAGAGATGTAGCGCTCGGCCGGCCAGTGTGGCGATGTCTCCGCTGAGCCCGGTGATCGGCGGGCCGCCCCGCTGGTGGATCACGTTGGCCAGCACCACCACATAGGTATCGGTGCCCGGGTCGACCCACATCGTGACGCCAGTGAACCCGGTGTGCCCGAAGCTGCCGATCGGAAAGACCATGCCCCGCGGGCGCGAATGCGGTGTGTCGATGTCCCACCCGAAGCCGCGCAGGTTCACCCCGGCGACGGCCGGATAGCTCGGCGCAAGAAGCGGATCGGATCCACGGCCCCCGGCGGCGATCGCCGCGCGCGTCGCCGCGTTGGCCAGGGCCACCTGCCCGGGAAAGTGGCCGGGCTGCTGGGGCGTCGTCATCAACTCCAGCGTGGCCTGTTGCAGCGGAAACGGGCTCGGGCGCCCGGCCAGCCGATCCAGCAGAGCCTGCAGGTACTTCCCGACGTCGGCGGCCGTCGAGAACACCCCGGCGCTGCCGGCCACTCCGCCCATCCGCCGCGCGGTCGGATCGTGCACGGTGCCGCGCAGCAGGTCGTCGAAGTCGGGGTTGATGCCCGGGGTGTCCTCATCGCGGGCGGTGGGGGCGATCCGGGCCAGCAGGTCGGTGCTCCACGAATCCTCCGGACAGTCGGCGACGGCCGCCTCATCCTTGTCGAACCCGACGGCCGTGCCGCGGATCCGATGCGGCCCACACACCTTGGCCGCGGGCAGGTAACGGGTATCGGTCATCTGCAGCGGGGCGAACACGTGCTGCTGCACGTATTCGTCCAACGGCTGACCGGTGAGCTGCTCGACCAGGGTGCCGAGAATGATGAAGCCGATGTCGGAGTAGTGGAACAGCTCGCCGGGCGCGAACTCCAGTGGCGCGGTGAGCGCGCGATGGATGCCGTCGGCCTTGTCCGGCGCGGTCAGGCCCCACGGTCCCTGGTGGCTCAGGTCGCCGCCGATGCCGGAGGTATGGGTGAGCAGCATGCGCAGCGTCACTCGCGCCCGCACCGGATCGCCGGTGGCATTGAAGCCGGGCAGATAGGTCTGCACCGGATCGTCGATGTGCACCCGCCCCTGTTCGTAGAGCTGCAGCACCGCGGTGGCGGTGCCGAGGATCTTGGTCAGCGAGGCCAAATCGAAGATGGTGTCGACGGTCATCGGCTCGGCGGCCGCCGGCTCACCGTCGAGTCCGGGTTCGCCCGCCAGCTTGCGTTCACCGAATGCCCGGCGCAGAACGACTTTCCCGTCGTGCCCGATCTGCACGACGGCGCCCGGCAGCCGGGGCGCGGCGATTGCGTCGTTGACCACTTGGGAGATGGACGGGATATCGCCGACGGTCGCCACGTTGGGTGCGGGTGCCGTCGGCAGCGGATGCGGAAGTTGCGGGGCGGGGGAGCCGGTGGTCACCGGCGCGGGGCCGGAGTCGTCGCGACGGGCACAGGACGGTACGGCGAAAAGGGTGAACAGGACGACGCCGAGAACGGCAGCCCGGGTGACGCGTGAACCCGCTGCACTCACCGGATCGACGGTAGTCGGGCGCCGGACCGGTGTCATGCGCGCCGATCCGGGCGATCCGCGGCGCGCAGCATGCTGGGAAAACTACGGTACGCGCTGTACGGCGGCGGTCGGGAAAGACCGATTCACTGCCGGAGCAGGGCGATTCCGGGTGCGCAACAGATTGATCTACCAGAGTATTCTGAACGCGTGTCCGCAACCACGACCGGCAACGGAAAGCCGGTGTCTACCAGGGTCCGACTGCTGGAATCCGCCACGGATCTGTTCAGTCGGCAGGGCTTCGGGGCGACGGGGATCAAGGCGGTCCTCGCGGCCGCCGAGGCGCCGTACGGCTCGCTGTACCACTTCTTCCCCGGCGGGAAGCAGGAGCTCGGCGCGGCCGCCCTCGCCTACGGCGGCGAGCGGTACCGGGTGATCCTGGCTTCGGTGTACCCCGAGAACTCCGACGTCGTGCAGGACACAGCTGATTCGTTTGCCCGGGCAACTGAGATGTTGGAGGAAACCGACTTCGGCTACGCCTGCCCGATCGCGACCATCGCCCTGGAAACTGCCGACAACGACGAGGTGATGCGCGAGGCTGCCGCCGCGGCGTTCGAGTCTTGGCTGGAGCTTCTCCAGGAGCGCTTCGTCGGTGCCGGGATGACCGATGGTCGTGCGCGTGACGTCGCGATCGAGGTTTTCTGCCTGATCGAGGGCGCGGTGCTGCTTGCCAGAACCACCCGCTCTGTGGCCCCGATGCACACCGCCGGGAAAGCGGCCACCACGCTGGTCACCGCGGCGCTCGAACAGTCGCGCAAAAGCCGGTCCGCCGGTAAGAAGCAGGCGAACTGAATTAGCGAGAGGATGACCGTATGACCGTCCATGATTTCTCGGTGAAGGCCGCCGATGGCTCGGCGAAATCACTCCGCGACCTTGCCGGCAAGGTGGCGCTGATCGTCAACGTCGCCAGCAAGTGCGGATTCACCCCGCAGTACCAGGGGCTGGAGGCGCTGTACCAGCAGAGCCGGGATCGGGGGCTGGAGGTTCTGGGCTTCCCGTGCAACCAGTTCGGCGCACAGGAGCCCGGCACCGATGCCGAGATCCAGGAGTTCTGTTCGCTGAACTACGGCGTCAGTTTCCCCGTCTACGGCAAGATCGACGTCAACGGTCCCGACGCGGATCCGCTGTATGTCTATCTGCGTAAAGAGGCCCCCGGCGAATTCGGTCCCGAGCAGGGCCCGATGTATGAGCACATCAAGGCCATGCGCCCGGAGGCCATCGGCAGCGACGAGGTCAAGTGGAACTTCACCAAGTTCCTGGTCGGCCGCGACGGCTCGGTGATCCGCCGGTACGAGTCGACGGCCACTCCCGAGCAGATCGGCACAGACCTCGCAGAACTGTTGGACTGAGGGTGGTGCGGGATGAGGCGTCCAGTGCGACCCGCGTATACGGGGGAGTGACCGGCGAGGAGCGAGTGGCGGAGCGGCGCCGGAAGCTCATCGAGGCCGGTATGGTCCTGTTCGGGTCCGGGGGCTCCGTGCAGGTCCGGGTCAAGGACATCGTCGTTGAGGCCGGCCTGACCGAACGCTACTTCTACGAGAGTTTCAGTGACCTGGGGGACTTGTTTGATGCGGTCTTCGAAGACGCCGCTGAAGTACTGGAGAGCAAGGTGAAAGCGGCGGTCCCGAAGACATCGGAGGACGCCCTTGCCCAGGTATCTGTCGTGCTGCGAACCACTGTCGACACGCTGACCGCAGATCCGCGGATGATCCGGATCTTCTTCGTCGAGGCACTGGGCAAGGGCGGACGACCCGCCAGCCGGCACGGCCACATTCTGAACCGGGCCACCGGACACGTCCTGCAGTGGCCGTCGCCGGAAGACCGGCTGTTGTTGGAGGCACCGGCGGAGGACCAGATGAAAGCCTTCGCATTGTCCGGTGCGGCTTCGGAGTTGCTCGTCGCTTGGGCCGAAGGCGTCTTGGAGGTGACCCCTTCGGAGTTGTCGGACTTTCTGGTGGGCCTGTACTGCCGCACCAATCTGCCCTGACTCGATCACCTTGTACCGTCGCAGATATCGTGGCGAGCAAAGACTGGGCTGGTCGGTTACTCGGTGACCGCCGGCGCGGGCGGTCGCAGCAGGCCCAGCTGCTGCTCGACCAGCGCGCGCAACTCGGCGTGGCCCGCGGTGACGCCGACCGCGGCCTCATTGCTCAGGCTCCGCGCGGTCTGCGCGATCAACATCGAGACGGCCACCGGCGGATAGCGGTCGAGATCGACCCCGTTGGCCCGCAACACCAGCGTGACCGCTGCCGTCTCGATCTCCCGCACCCGCTCGGCGTAGGCCCGCAACTCCGCGCGAATCACCTTGCGGTGGTTGGCCAGCGCCATGAACTCGGTGTTCAGGATCGTCAGCCGCGGATCGCTGTTGATCGACCAGAGCGCGTGCAACGGATCGTCGGCGGTCAGCAGCGTCCGGATCCGGGCCAGCGCGGCGTCGGCGCCGCTGCGCAGCACCTCGACGAACAGATCGTCCATGGTGGGGAAGTAGTAGTAGACCAGCGCCTGTTTCACCCCGGCCTCCGCGGCCACCCGCCGCGACGTGGCCGCCGCGTAGCCCTCGTCGCGCATCACCCGCGCCGTGGCCTCCAGCAGCCGGTCACGCGCGTTGCTCTCCGCGGTGTTGGGCGACGAACGGCGAGCCATTCCCGGCACTTTACGCTCACCGGTTCGCCCGCCGGAGCGCTTGTAGGGTGGGTTCATGACCGGCAGCCGAACCTCCGACACCCCTGGTGAGACCGCCGAGGAGTTCGCCGACCGGATCGCCGCAACCATGGACGCCGCCGCGTTGGCCATGCTGCTCAGCATCGGCCACCAGGTCGGGCTGCTGGAGACGCTGGGCGACCTGCCGCCGGCCACCAGCACCGAGATCGCCGACGCGGCAGGCCTCAACGAACGCTACGTGCGGGAGTGGCTGGGCGGCATGGCCGCGGCCGACGTCGTCGAATACCACCCCGACACCGGGCGCTACCGGCTGCCCGCGCATCGCGCCGAGGTGCTGACCAATGCCGGCGGTGCCCGCAACCTCGCGCCGGCCACCCAGTACATCCCGCTGCTGGCCGAGGTCGAGCAGAAGGTCATCGGTTGCGTGCGCGACGGCGGCGGGCTGAGCTACGCGGACTACCCGCGCTTCCACACCGTGATGGCCCAGCGCAGCGGCGAGATGTACGACCGGGCACTCGTGGACGAGGTGATCCCGCTGGTCGACGGGCTGCCCGAACGTCTGCGCGCCCGTGCCGTCGTCGCCGACTTCGGCTGCGGCAGTGGGCATGCCATCAACCTGATGGCGAGGGCGTTCCCGGCCAGCACCTTCACCGGCGTCGACTTCTCCGCCGCCGCGACGGCCACCGGTGCGGCCGAGGCGGCCCGACTCGGGCTGACCAACGTCGGCTTCGTCGAACACGACCTCGCCGAGTTCGACGCCCGCGACGTCTACGACCTCATCACCGCCTTCGACACCATCCACGACCAGGCCCGGCCCGAGAAGGTGCTGGCCAACATCCACCGCGCGCTACGCCCCGGCGGGGTGCTGCTGATGATGGACGTCAAGGCGTCCAGCCGCCTGGAGGACAACATCGGCCGGCCCCTGTCGACCTACCGGTACACGGTGTCGCTGATGCACTGCATGTCGGTGTCGCTGGGGCTCGACGGTGCGGGGCTGGGCACCATGTGGGGGCACCAGCGCGCCACCGCGATGCTGGCCGACGCCGGGTTCACCGACGTCACGATCGCCGAGACCGCCGCCGACCCGCTCAGCAACTTCTACATCGCCCGTCGGTAGGGTCGAACCCCGCGGGCGAAGCGGTTCATCACCGTCCCCCCGCGTCCGACATCCCCGCAGGACGGAGCATCCGGCAGTGGCCCTTGATCCCCGCACCCCGGTGCTCGTCGGCTACGGGCAGGTCAATCAGCGCGACGAGAACCCCGGCGGGGAACCGGTCGAGCTGATGGAGGCCGCCGTCCGGGCCGCCGCCTCGCCCGAGGCTCTGGCGGCCGTCGACGCCGTGCGCATCGTGAACCTGCTGTCGGTGAACTACCGCGATCCCGGCCTGCTGCTGGCCCAGCGAATCGGCGCGCCCGATGCGTCGACCCGGTACACGCCGATCGGCGGCAACGTCCCGCAATCCCTGGTCAACCAGGCCTGCCTGGACATCCAGAGCGGCCGCAACGACGCGGTGCTGATCGCCGGTGCGGAGACCTGGCGCACCCGGAACCGGCTGAAGGCCCGCGGCGAGCGACTGACCGCGACGGAGCAGGATCCCTCGGTGCCGAAGGCGCCCAGCGATCCGGAAATCCCGCTGGCCGGCCCGGCCGACATCCGCATCGGACTGGTCGCCCCGTCGCACATCTACCCGATGTTCGAGCAGGCGCTGCGCATCGAAGCCGGCGAGGCGACCGAGGAGCATCGCCGTCGCATCGGCGAGCTGTGGTCGCGCTTCAGCGCGGTCGCGGTGGAAAACCCGCACGCCTGGAGCCGGGAGGCGGTGCCGGCCGAGCAGATCTGGCAGCCCGGCCCGGACAACCGGATGGTCAGCTGGCCGTACACCAAGCTGATGAACTCCAACAACATGGTCGACCAGGGCGCGGCGCTGCTGCTGACCTCCGTGGAGAAGGCGACCGCCCTGGGCATCCCGCGGGAACGCTGGGTCTTCCCGCACGCCGGCACCGACGCGCACGACACCTACCCGATCGGCGAGCGGGCGAGCTTCGCGGGATCACCGGCGATCCGGATTGCCGGGCGCCGGGTGCTGGAACTGGCCGGGTGCGGCATGGACGACATCGGCCTGGTCGACGTCTACTCCTGCTTCCCGTCCGCGGTGCAGGTCGCTGCCGGCGAACTCGGGCTTGCCCTCTACGACCCGCAGCGGCCACTGACGGTGACCGGTGGCCTGACCTTCGCCGGTGGGCCGTGGAACAACTACGTGACGCACTCCATCGCCACCATGGCCGAGCGGCTGACCGCCACCCCCGGTCAGATCGGACTGATCACCGCCAACGGCGGCTACCTGACCAAGCACAGCTTCGGCGTGTACAGCACCGAACCGCCCAGCGGGGCCTTCCGCTGGGCGGACGTGCAGCCGGCGGTGGACGCCGAACCGACCGTCGTCGCCGAGGACGGCTGGTCCGGGACGGCAACCGTGGAGACCTGGACCGTGCCGTTCGATCGCGACGGCAACCCCGAGAAGGTGTTCGTCGCCGCCCGCACCCCGGCCGGCACCCGCGTACTGGCCGTCGTCAACGACGTCTCGCAGGCGCTGGCCGCCACCGGCGAGGACATCGCCGGGGCGCCGGTGACCGTCGCGCCCGACGGCACCGCCGCTCTGGGCTGACCCGCCCGGTTTGATGGGGCGGTCCGGCGAGGGGAAGCCGGGGTCGCCCGGTTTGCCGATGGGCGGGCGGTGGCGATAGTTTCGGGCACGTGATCTCCTCCGTTTCCGGCCTGCTCACCCGCTGCATCGCCCCCGTGCTGACCGTCGTCGCGCTCGCCCTGGCCGTGAGTCCGATGTCGCCGGAACCCTCGGCCATCCGCCTGGTCAGCGACGGCAACCCGCTGGCCGGGATGCCGTTCTACGTCGACCCGGCCTCCAAGGCGATGGCGGCCGCTCGGGCCAACCCGGACAGCGCCGAACTGAACCGGGTCGCCAACACCCCGCAGGCCTTCTGGCTGGACCAGGCGTGGGGACCGGGAGCGGTCACCGGCGTGGTGTCGCGATACACCGGTGCCGCCCAGGCCGCCGGCGCCATGCCGGTCTTCGCCGTCTACGGCATCCCGCACCGCGACTGCGGCAGCTACGCCGCGGGCGGGTTCGCCTCCGGAGCCGACTACCGCGCCTGGATCGACGGCATCTCCGCCGGACTGGGCGGCGCGCCCGCGACGTTCATCGTGGAGCCCGACGCGATCGCCATGGCCGGCTGCCTCTCCGCCGACCAGCGGCAGGAACGCTTCGACCTGATCCGCTACGCCGCCCAGACTCTGAGCCAGAACCCGGGTGCGGTGGTCTACATCGACGCCGGACACCCGCGCTGGCTGAGCGCCGGAGATGTCGCGGCCGGACTGAACGCCTCGGGCATCGAGCACGCCCGGGGATTCAGCCTCAACACCACGAACTACTACACCACCGACGAGTCGATCGGCTATGGCGAGGCGGTGTCCGGGTTGACCGGCGGTTCGCACTACGTGATCGACACCTCCCGCAACGGCTCCGGGCCGGTCGATGATTCGCCGATGAACTGGTGCAATCCGCCCGGTCGCGCGCTCGGCGTCGCCCCGACCACCGATACCGCCGGTGAGCACGCCGACGCCTACCTGTGGATCAAGCGCGTCGGTGAATCCGACGGGTCTTGCGGCCGTGGGGAACCCGGCGCCGGCGTCTTCGTCAACCAGTACGCCATCGACCTGGCCCGCAACGCGGGGCAGCAGAGCTCCTGATCGCACGCGCCCTCGCCCGGCGCCCCCATGGTGTCTGTGTGGTGTCCGAACCGTGATGGATCCTTAACCGAAACACCAATGCGCGCAAGGCCTATTTGCCTCCGCGATTTCCTACGATGGCACCGTTGCGGGTGGGGTCGGTAGTTGAGAGAGCGGGTCGATGCGGACGAATTTTCGGTCTGTGCTGGCAGTCGGCGTCGTCGTCGCCACGTTCACCGGCGGCGCGACGAGCGTCGACATCGCAGCCGTACGCCTGCCACTGGACTCCGGGATCACCTCGATCGAGCCCAGCGGGCTCACACCGGTCGGCATCGCCCATCCCGTCGTTGTCGGTTTCGGCGCGCCGGTCCGGGACCGGGCCGCCGCCGAGGCGGCGCTGCACATCGAATCCTCGCCGGCCACCACCGGCCGCACCGAATGGCTCGACGACCGCACCCTGTCCTGGCAACCCGACCACTTCTGGCCGGCGCACGCCACCGTGAAACTCTTTGTGGCGGGCCGGAAGACGGAATTCCAGACCGGCCCGGCCGTGGTGGGCGTCGCCAGCATCTCCCAGCACACGTTCACCGTGACCGTCGACGGGTCCTCGGCCGGTCTGCCCGCGCCGCACCATCAGGTGCACGCCGGCGAGGAGGGCACCCTGCTGGCGAGCCTCGGCCGGCCGGAATACGCGACACCCGTCGGCACCTACCCGGTACTGGCTAAAGACCGTTCGGTCACCATGGATTCCAGCAGCGTCGGCATCCCGGTCACCGAGGACGACGGGTACCGGATGAAGGTCGACTACGCCGTCCGGATCAGCCGGCGGGGACTGTACGTGCATTCCGCGCCGTGGGCCGTGGCGTCGATGGGCCTGGACAACGTCAGCCACGGCTGCATCAGCCTCGCGCCGACCGAGGCTGAGTGGTACTACAACACCGTCAGCGTCGGTGACCCGGTCATCGTGCAGGAGTAGCGAATCCGGTCAGCGCAGCGCTTCGCCGGGGCCGGCCGGGGTGGGCACGCCCGACGCCGGGCCGTCGTTGGCGGGAGCCACGGTCGGAGCACCCTTGCCGGTCGCGACGCCCCCGACGGGGGCGCCCGGAGCGGCCGCCGGCACCGCGGCGGGCGCGGCGACCGGCACCACCGGGGCGGCGGCGGGAACGACCGGAGCCGCGGCGGGAACCACGGGCGGGACGACCGGCGCCGCGGCGGGAACCACCGGGACGACCGGTGCCGCGACGGGCGCGGGGGCCACCGGCGCGGCGACCGGGGCGGGGGCGATGGCCGCGGCGGCCACCGCGCACGGGGCTCCGTCGGCCCCGACGGCCTCGACGCAGTGGTACCCGCCGGTGCTCAGCGGATCCGCCGAGGCCTGCGCACCGAGGGTGAGCGCCGCGGCGCACAGGCCGATGCCCAGTGCGGCATGGACGCTGATGTGGGCGGGCTTGAACACGGCAACCTCTTCTCGTCGGACGCGCTCGGCCGCCGCGATGGGGGCGTCGGATCTGCGCAACCGGGCAACGCGCGGGCGCGCGATGACTCTGCAATCAGGATCGACTGTGATGGCCGTCTAGGCGAGAGGCCGAATCGCTTTGTGACTGTGTCGTTTTCAAGTTGTGACGACAAGGCCGTACCAGTCAGCTGAACGGCTGGGTCCGCGTGGCCGTGAAGCTCCGCAGCCGCAGGCTGTTCCCGACGACGAAGGCGCTGGAGAGTGCCATCGCGGCACCGGCGAGCATCGGGTTGAGCATGCCGAGGGCGGCAACCGGGATGGCGGCGATGTTGTAGGCGAACGCCCAGAACAGGTTTCCCCTGATGGTGCTCAGCGTCCGTCGAGACAGTCGAATCGCGTCGAGGACACCGGTCAGGTCGTCGCGGACCAGGGTGATGTCGGCGGCCTCGATGGCGACGTCGGTGCCGGTCCCCATGGCCAGGCCCAGATCCGCGGCGGCGAGCGCGGGGGCGTCGTTGACGCCGTCGCCGACCATCGCCACCACCTTGCCCGCGGCCTGCAGCTGGGACACCGCATCGACCTTGCCTGCGGGCAGCACCTCGGCGACCACTTCGTCGATACCGACTTCCCCGGCGACCCGCCGGGCCGCGGCGGAGTTGTCGCCGGTCAGCAGGATCGGGGTGAGACCGAGGCGGCGCAGCCCGGCGATCGCCTCGGCGCTGGAGGGTTTGACCGCATCGGCGATCAGCAGGATGCCGCGGGCTGCACCATCCCAACCGACGGCGACGACGGTCCGGCCGTCGTCCTCGGCGGCAGACTTCGCAGCGGCCAGCCCCGGGCTCAGCCGCTGCGACCTGTCGACCAGTAGCGATTCCCGCCCGACGACGACGGCATGGCCGTCCACGGTTCCCTCGACGCCCCGGCCCGCCGCGCTGGCAAAATCCTCCGGCTGCGGGAGCGCTCCGGTCTCCGCGGTGGCGGCTGCCGCGATGGCCGCGGCGATCGGGTGCTCGGAGGCGCTCTCCAGTGCCCCGGCCAGCCGCAGCACCTCGCCCCGGTCGGTCCCGGGTTCGGTGACCACATCGACCAGCGTCATCTTGCCGGTGGTCACGGTGCCGGTCTTGTCCAGCACGATGGTGTCGACCTTGCGCGTCGACTCCAGGACTTCGGGCCCCTTGATCAGGATGCCCAGCTGGGCGCCGCGGCCGGTGCCGACCAGCAGCGCCGTCGGGGTGGCCAGACCCAGCGCGCACGGGCAGGCGATCACCAGCACCGCGACGGCGGCGGTGCAGGCGGCGGTGACCGGGAATCCCGCACCCAGCCAGGCGCCGAGAGTCATCACGGCCACCGCGATGACGATCGGGACGAACACCCCGGAGATCCGGTCGGCCAGCCGTTGCACCGGCGCTTTGCCGGTCTGCGCGTCGGCGACCATCCGGGCCATCTGGGCCAGTTGGGTATTCGATCCGACGCGGGTGGCGCGCACCACCAGCCGCCCGCCGGCGTTCACGGTGGCCCCGGCCACCGGGTCCCCGGGGCCGACCTCGACCGGTAGGGATTCCCCGGTCAGCATGGACGCGTCGACGGCCGAGGTGCCCGACACCACCCGGCCGTCGGTGGCGATCTTCTCCCCGGGCCGGACGACGAACTCGTCGCCGACGGCCAGGTCTCCGATAGCGATGCGGTGCTCGGTGCCGTCCCGCAATACCGCCACGTCCTTGGCGCCTAGTTCCAGCAGAGCGCGCAGCGCCGCTCCCGCCCGGCGCTTGGACCGCTTCTCGAAGTAGCGGCCGGCCAGGACGAACACGGTGACCCCGGCGCCGACCTCCAAATAGATGTTCGCCGCTCCGTCCGAGGGCGCCAGTGTCAGGGTGAACGGGTGGGTCATCCCCGGGACGCCGGCGGTGCCGAAGAACAACGCGTACAGCGACCACAGGAACGCGCTGAGGGTGCCCAGCGAGATGAGGGTGTCCATGGTGGCCGCGCCGTGGCGCAGGTTGATCCAGGCTGCGCGATGGAACGGCCAAGCGCCCCAGATGATCACCGGCGCGGCCAGTGTCAGCGAGGCCCACTGCCAGTAGGTGAACTGCCACGCCGGGATCATCGCGGTCGCGATCACCGGAATTGCCAGTGCCGCCGACACGATGAGCCGGGTGCGCAGGGACGCCAGTTCCGGGTCGGCGTCGTCCGGGTCGGCGTCGTCGGTGCCGGCGGTCTCGGGCGGCAGCGCGGCGGTGTAGCCGGTCTTCTCCACCTCGGCGATCAGCCGGGCGGGGCCGTAGCCGGTGGGAACCCGGGCGGAGGCCTTCTCGGTGGCGTAGTTGACCGTGGCCACCACGCCGTCGAGCTTGTTGAGCCGGCGCTCGATCCGGTTGGCGCACGACACGCAGGTCATACCGCCGATGTCGAGCTCGACGACATCGGAGTCGTGGGCCGAAGCGGTGGTGCTCATGGGTTCTCGGCGCTCACATTCCTTGGCGCGGCGGCGGCGTCGACGACGAATGTCGCGGTGTGCACCCGGCCGTCGACCTGGAAGTCCAGGTACAGCAGGTACCGGCCGGACGTCGGGGCCTGCGCGGCAAAGGAAATCGCGGGCCCGCCACGACTACCGGGGGCCGGCTCGGCGCCGGTGGGGTGCACGTGCAGGAAGGCCAGATCGCCCTCCCTCAGGGCGACGAGGTGCCCGAATGCGCCCAGGTAGGGCGACAACTCGGTGACCGGTTCACCACCGCGGGAGAACTCGGCGGTCAACGGCGCGGTGGCGCCGGCGGTGAGGTCGCCGGTCAGGGTGACCGTGTAGCCGTCGACCTCAGAGGCGTTGCGAACCGGGCCGGGCTCGGTCGGCGACATCGCGCCGGCGACTTCGACGGTTCTCGATAAGGTCAGCGCGGGAGCGTCTTTCGTGTCCTCCGGCTGGAAATCGGTGAAGACTCGATAGGTTCCGGCCCGTTCCCACCGCCACGGCAACGACCACACGCCGGTGTCCCGATCCAGCTGCGGGTGAACGTGGCGGAACCCCGAGCCGTCGGTACGGACCACCATGAGATGCATATCGCGGTCGTGGGTGCTTGCGTAGTCCCGCAGCGGCGCGCCGCTCGGTCCGAGGACGGTGAAACTCAATCGCCCGTCGACGCCGGGAGTCCCGGGCGCCTGCACGGGGGCCAACAGGTATCCGTCCCGGCTCAGTGACAGGCCCGCCGGGGTCCCGTCCGTGTGGGTCCCGTCCGTGTGGGGCCCGTGTGCGTCGGAGTGCTCGCTGCGGGCCTGCCACGAGGCGGCCGTGCCGTCCGGGACGAATGCAGCGCCCGCGGCGTATGCGCCGGCGAACGCGACCGTCAGCGCTGCGCCGAAGGCCGCGATGCGTCCCGCCGCGCTCATCCGTTGCACTCCGTCATCATCAGACCTCTTTCATACCCCCCTAGGGTATATATCCGACCATATACCCCACCGGGGTAGCAGGCAAGGGCGGAGAAGGGTGCGGTGAAACGGCTAGGGCGAGAAATCCGGGATGGACGCGGCGCGAAGGACCGTCGGCGGGCCGCCCATCCACTTACGTACCGCGATCGCGCTCGATCGGCAGCGGCGCGCCGCGTCCCGGCGAAACCGCCCGGGTCGTCAGACCGTGTAGCCGTCGGCGACGGTCAGTGCGTCGTCGAGGATGCGCAGGCCCTCGGCGACCTCGTCGTCGGAGACGTTGCACGGCGGCACGGCGTGAATGCGGTTGTAGTTGGCGAACGGCAGCATGCCGCCGGCCTTGCAGGCGGCGACCACGGCGTTCATCGCCGGACTGGTACCGCCGTAGGGCGCCAACGGTTCCCGGGTCTCCCCGTTGGTGACCAGCTCGATCGCCCAGAACACACCAAGGCCGCGGACCTCGCCGACCGACGGGTGGCGGGTGGCCAGCTCGGCCAGGCCGGGACCGAGCACCTGCTCGCCGATTCGGGCGGCGTTGGTGACCATGCCCTCGTCCTCCATCGCGTTGATGGTGGCCACCGCGGCCGCCGTGGCCAGCGGATGACCAGAGTAGGTCAGCCCGCCCGGGTAGGGGCGATCGGCGAAGGTCTTGTAGATGGCGTCGCTGAGGGCCACCCCACCCAGAGGCACATAGCCGGAGTTGATGCCCTTGGCGAAGGTGATCAGGTCCGGGACGACGTTGAAGTTGTCGATCGCGAACCATTTGCCGGTGCGGCCGAAACCGGCCATCACCTCGTCAGCGATGAACATGATGCCGTGGCGGTCGCAGATCTCCCGGACCCCGGCCATATAGCCGGGCGGAGGAACCATGATGCCGGCGGTACCCGGCACCGATTCCAGGATGATGGCGGCGATGGTGTCCGGGCCCTCCATCTGCACCAGCCGGTCGAGGTACTCCAGGGCCCGCTGCGATTCCTGCTCGGGGGTCTCGGCGTAGAACGACGACCGGTAGAGGAACGGGCCGTTGAAATGCACGACGCCCGCGGCACCGCGGTCGCTGGCGAACCGGCGCGGGTCACCGGTCAGGTTGACCGCCGTATCGGTACCGCCGTGATAGCCGCGGTAGCGGGCCAGCACCTTGTAGCGGCCGGTGTGCAGCCGGGCCATCCGCACGGCGTGCTCGACGGCGTCGGCGCCGGCGTTGGTGAAGAACACGTGGTTCAGGTCGCCCGGGGTGCGCTCGGCGACCAGCCGGGCGCACTCGGAGCGGGCGGCGTTGACGTACTGCGGTGCCACCGTGCACAGCTTGGCCGCCTGCTCGGCGATGGCGGCGACCACTTTCGGGTGCTGATGACCGATGTTGGTGTTGACCAGCTGGCTGGAGAAGTCGAGCAGCTTGTTGCCGTCGCCGTCCCAGACATAGGAGCCCTCGGCGGCCAGAATGGTCATCGGGTTGATCTGCGCCTGCGCCGACCAGGAGTGGAAGACGTGCGCGCGGTCCAGCTGGTAGGCGCGCCGTCCCTCGGCGATGGCGTTGTCGAGATCTTGACCGGAGGGCAGCGCGGCGCCGGAGGTAGAGGTCATGATGGCAAGTCTATGGTCCTTAGCCCTGCTACCGAGGGCCGAGGTCCCCTCGCCGCGAGGGATCGGCCGATCCCGGCTCGACGCCGGTGATCGCGTCATAGGGTGAAACATGAAGGCACGGCAAAGGAATAGGAGATCCGGTGAGTGACCACGAAGTGAAGATGATCATTCTGTCCACCGACGACCTGGACGAGTCGATCAAGTTCTACAGCGAGACCCTCGGCATGGGATTGAAGTTCCGCGACGGCGCGCACTTCGCGGCGCTCGACGGCGGGCCGGTGACCCTGGCACTGGCCACCGACATCGACCACCCGATTCCCGGGCGGGTCGTCGTGGGCATCAAGACCGCCGACGTCGACGGTGCGGCCAAGGCCATCGAGGCCAGCGGCGGCGCGATTGTGAAGGGCCCGTACGACGATGCGCACGAGCGCCGCGCCGTGGTGTACGACAACAAGGGCAATGGGCTGGTGTTCTACAGTCCGCTCAAGCGCTGAGCGGATGCGGCGCCGCCGGTCTCAGCCGGTGGCGCCGCGCTGCAGATAGGCCACGATCCCGGAAGTGACGGCTTCGGCGTAGCGGGCCCGGCCGTCGGCGGAGGTCATCGCGGCGGCATCGCCGGGATTGCGCATATTGCCGAGCTCGACCAGCACCGCCGGGTAGTCCGCGAGATTGAGCCCGGCCAGATCCGAGCGGCCGTAGAGACCGTTGCTGCCCAGATAGGTGGATTCGGCCAGGCCGGCGCCGGCCAGCGCGTCGCGCATGGTGGTGGCCAGCTGCACGGCGGGCCCGGACTGGGCGTCGTTGAGCGGCGGCGCGGAATAGTTGACGTGGAAGCCGTGGCCACCGGCGGGCGCGCCGTCGGCGTGGATGCTGACGATGGCGTCGGGGTGCGCGGCATTGGCGGTGGCGGCGCGGGAGTCGACGCACGGCCCGGGGCTGGTGTCGTCGGAACGGGTCAGCACGGTGTGCACGCCGAGGGCACGCAGTTCGGCGTCGATGCGTTGCACGACATCCCAGTTGAACGAATGCTCCGGGTACCCGCCGTCGGTGCTGGTGCCGGTGGTCTGGCAGTCCTTGGTGCCGCCGCGGCCGTTGGGAACCTGCCGGCTCAGGTTGCCGTCGTTGCCGCCGGCGTGGCCGGGATCGAGGACGACGGTCTTTCCGGCGACCCCGGTGTCGGCGCGCGCACCCGGGGCTGCGGGGGAGCCCGGCCAACAACTCAGCACCAGGCCGGCGATGACGGCGACGGTACGCATTCGCAGAGACATGGACGTGAGGCTACGCATGCGCGGTGGGCGCATGCACGAAGGGGCGAATGCACAAGGGGTCTTACATTGTTGTGATTCCTGGTTGCGACATGGTCACGGGTCCATCGCCTTTACGCATCGCGTGCCCCATGGGACTCATTCGTCACTAGTGTCACAGGAAGTGTTGCCCGTCCGGCAACACTGCCGACGTCGATACCCCGCAGTGCTGCGCGACGTCCGAACTCCCCGGAAAGGTGAGAGATGCCGCCGCGCACCCGGATTGCCCTGGCCGCGACCACGGTCGCCGTGCTGGGAATCAACTCGCTGGTCGGAGTCCTGCCTCAGGCTGCCGCCGATCCCTGCTCGGGCGCAGCCGCCGGTGCGATGCCGCCGCAAGCCTCGCCGTCGGTGCTGGGTGGAAACGGCGGCGAGGCGCCGTCGGGGCACCGGCCGGCCAACGCGAACAACAATGCGCCGCTGCCCAAGCTGGGCAAGCTGTCCCGGGATCTCATCGACGCGTTCAACCCGACCAAGGCGCGCCAGCGCGCGGCCGTCACCCCCGCACCCCAACCCGCTCCGCAGACCGTGCCGCAGCAGCGCGCCGTCGAACCGACCGTGCCCACCCAGGAGGTTCCGCACCCAGAGATGGGAGCCGGGCCGGGCACCTCGATCATCGGCTGGGTCACCGGCGTCGACAGCGCCGCCAACACCTTGAACAAGTTCGGGGTTTCAGGCACCGACCTCGGAATCATGTGGGACAACGGCGATCCCGGCAACAACCAGGTACTGATGGCGTTCGGTGACACCTACGGCTACTGCGGCGTGCGCGGCCAGCAGTGGCGCTACAACGTGCTGCTGCGGACCCAGGACCGCAGCCTGTCCCGCGGCATCAACGTCGCGCCGGGGTCGATGACCAACCGGTACGCCGGAACGCCGGAGGTCGCCACCGGGTACTCCAAGCAGGTGGTCAACAGCATCAAGTGGGCGCCGACGGAGAAGGGCATCATCCCGACGGCCGGTATCTCGGTCGGCAACGTGCAGTACATGAACTTCATGTCGATCCGCAGCTGGGACAGCCCGGGCCACTGGACCACCAACTTCTCGGCCATCGCGGTGTCCCCGGACAACGGGCAGAACTGGGGTGTTTACCCCGGTACGGTCCGCACACCCGAGCCCAATAACGTTGCCAATACCCAATACACGCCCGGCAACGAAAGATTCCAGCAGGGCGCCTTCGTCAAGGGCGGCGACGGTTTCGTCTACTCGTTCGGCACCCCGGCCGGCCGCAGCGGCCCGGCATATGTGTCCCGGGTGCCCCAGGGCCAGGTGCCCGATCTGCGCCACTACCAGTACTGGGACGGCGGCAACTGGGTGCCGGGCAATCCCGGTGCCGCGGCACCCATCGTCGACGGTTCGGTGGGCGAGATGTCAGCCCAGTACAACACCTACCTCAAGCAATTCCTGATGATGTACGGCAATGAGGCCGGCGACGTCGAACTGCGCACCGCGCCGGCGCCCCAGGGTCCGTGGAGCCCGCCGACGCGCGTGGTGTCCGCGGGGGACACCCCGGGTGGCGCGTACGCGCCGTACCTGCACCCGTGGTCGACGGGCAAGGAGCTGTACTACAACCTGTCGCTGTGGTCGGCCTACAACGTCATGCTGATGAAGACGACGCTGCCGTAGACCTGCCGGAGCAGGGCCCGGGCAGTCGCGGGTAGCGCTACATCCGGGCGCGGCGCGCCAGCTTCGCCGGATCGGTGATCCAGGTGGTCCGGCCCTGCTGACGAATCCAGCCGCGCTGGGCGAAATCCGACAGCGCCTTGTTGATGGTCTCCCGCGACGAACCGACCAGCTGCGCGATCTCATGCTGGGTCAGCACCAGGTCGATGCGCACGGCCCCGTCGTCGGGGCTGCCGAAGCGATTGGCCAGATCCAGCAGTTGCTTGGCGACCCGGCCGGGCACATCGGTGAAAATCAGGTCGCACAGTGCGTTGTTGGTGCGGCGCAGCCGTCGGGCCAGTACCCGCAGCAGCTGTTCGGCGATCTGCGGGCGGCCGGTGATCCAACTGTGCAGGGCCTCGCGGTCCATGCTGACCGCCTCCACCTCGGTCAGCGCGGTCACCGTCGAGGTGCGCGGGCCCGGATCGAAGATCGCCAGCTCGCCGAAGATGTCCGACGGCCCGAGCAGCGCCAGTAGGCTCTCCCGGCCGTCGGGGGAGGTGCGGCCGATCTTCACCGTTCCGGAGGTGATGATGAACAGCCGGTCGCCCGGCTCTCCTTCGCGGAACACCCGATGGCCGCGCGGGAACGACACCGGCTGCAGTTGTTCGTACAGGGCGGCGACGGCATCGGGATCGACACCCTGGAAAATGCTGGCGCGAAGCAGAACGTCGCTCATGGCTGCAGCCGGCGCGGCGGCCTCACCCGTGGCCTTCGCCGGCGATACATCCATGGGTCCACCCTACGAGAACCCGGTCACCTTGGCCCGCCTGGGGTGGTTCTGATCACTGCCGCGCGATGGGCGGATGGTTGATCAGTCAGATGCTCAGCCGCTTATAGCGTTGCAGCCGTTTGACCGCGGTGGATGACGCGGGTCCGGCAACGGCGGCCAGTGCGGTGCGCAGAGCCGCGGCCACCGCGTCGGTATCGAGCTCCGCGCCGATGGCCACCAGCTGAGTCTGCGTCGAACCGGCCGGTGCGGGTGCGATGTGCACGGCCGAACCGACCAGGTTCACCAGATAGCGGCGCACCGTATTCGGGTACTGCACGGCGATGGTGCCCTTCATCCGGTAGACGCTGGGCGGCGGATTCTCCAGGAGGTCGAACACCGCATTCGCGTCGACGCAACCGGTGCCGGCGACGGTGACCGCGTCGGCGTGCACGTGGTGGTCGTGCCCGCAGTGATCGTGCCCGTGGTCGTCGGATTCGACCAGCAGATCCCGCAGGGAGAGTTGACCGTCGGGGGCGTCGTCGGCGATGTCGTAAAGCAACGCGGGGTCGATCCGGCCGCCGGATGTGCCTATCACCGTCACGCCGGGATTGCGCTCGTGCACCCGTTCGGTGATCCGGTCCAGCAGTTCGGATCGCTCGCCGTCGGGCACCGCATCGAGCTTGTTGACGATGACCAGCGACGCCGCCGCATAGCGGGCCGGCGGCATCCCGTCGCGGTCCACGGTGTCGAAGTGGTTGACCGCGTCGATGACGTCGACGACTCCGCCGGGGCGCACATTGTCGACGCCGGAGAACCGGATGATCCGGGCCAGTGCGGCCGGCTCGGCGACACCGCTGGCCTCCACGATGATGACGTCGAGGCGCAGCTTGGGATCGGCCAGCCGGGCCAGCGCCTCGTCCAGGCCGCCGTCGTCGGGCAGGCAGCAGATGCAGCCGCCAGTGATCGACGCGGGCTCGTCGATCTGCCCGGTGACCAGCCCGGCGTCGACGTTGATGGCGCCGAAGTCGTTGATCACCAACCCGATTCGGGCGTCCGGGCGGCGCAGCACATGGTTGAGCAGAGTGGTCTTGCCCGCGCCCAGGAACCCCGTCAGCGCGATCACCGGTACCGTCGTCGTGGAGGCCATCACATGAACCGGCCGCCGGTCACCTCCAGCACCGTGCCGGTCATGTACGACGACAGGTCCGAAGCCAGGAACAGTGCCACCTTGGCGACCTCGTCGATCTCACCGGCGCGGCCCATCGGGATCTCGGCCATCTTCTGCTCCCACACCTTGGCCGGCATGGCCTCGGTCATCGCGGTGCGGATCAGACCCGGCTGGATGGCGTTGACCCGCACGCCCAGATGGGCGAGTTCTTTGGCGGCGGCCTTGGTCAACCCGACGATGCCGGCCTTGGCCGCCGAATAGTTCGTCTGCCCGGCCAGGCCGATCTTGCCCGACAGCGACGACATGTTGACGATGGTGCCGCCGCCGTTGGCGCGCATGATCGCCCCGGCCAACCGGGTGCCGTTCCAGGTGCCCTTCAGATGCACCGCGATGACCTGGTCGAACATCTCCTCGGTCATGGTGCGCATGGTGGCGTCCCGGGTGATGCCGGCGTTGTTGACCATCACGTCCACCGGGGTGAAGCGCTCGGCCGCCACCGCCAGCAGCGCCTCGACATCGGCGGCCGAGGTGACATCGCAACCCGCCCCGACGGCCACCGCGTCACCGCCGAGCTCACGGGCTGCCGCCACGGCGGCCTCGGCGTTGATGTCGCCGATCACCACCCGGGCGCCCTCGTCGATGAACCGTGCGGCGATGGCGAACCCGATACCCTGCGCCGCGCCGGTGATGACCGCCGTCCTATCCGCCAACAGCCCTGAACTCATCGTGTGTCTCCCTCGCTAGCCTGCCCCTGCATGTAACCACGGACGGCAGGCAGGACGAAGATGGGCGGGTATGAGTCCCCGCGGGAGTCGAGGTCAGGAGAAAAGAGCATGAACCTCACCGGCGACGAACAGCAGATGGTGGAACTGGTCGCCGACTTCGTCGACCGGCGGGTCCGGCCCGGGGTCCGCGACTTCGAGGCCGACGACATCTACCCCGAGGAGTTCATCGAGGAGATGAAGGCCCTCGGCTTCTTCGGGCTGTTGGTACCGGCCGAGTTCGGTGGTGTCGACGTCTCCACCGCATGCTTCGCCCTGGTCACCGAGCAACTGGCCCGCGGGTGGATGAGCCTGGCCGGGGCGATCGGTGGGCATTCGGTGATCAGCTACCTGATCCGCACCTTCGGCACCGCCGAACAGCAGCGCCGCTACCTGCCGGGTATGGCCGACGGTTCCATCCGGGCGACCATGGCGCTCACCGAACCCGGCGGTGGGTCGGACCTACAGGCCATGCGCACCGGCGCGGTGCGCGACGGCGACCACTGGGTCATCGATGGGTCGAAGACCTGGATCTCCAATGCCGCGCACGCGCAGCTGTTCGGCTTGCTGTGCATCACCGACCGCGGGGCCTGCCCGGCGCACCGGGGGATGAGCGTGATCCTGGCGGAGCCCGGCGACGGTCTGATCGTGTCGAAGAAGCTGCCCAAGTTGGGCTACCGCGGGGTCGAGGCGTGCGAGGTCGTCTTCGACGGCTACCGAGTCGCCGGTGCCGACATCCTCGGTGGGGTGCCCAACGCCGGGTGGGGGCAGATGATGCGGGGGCTGGAGGTCGGCCGCATCCAGGTCGCCGCCCGCGCGCTGGGCGTCGGCCAGGCCGCCCTCGACGACGCCGTCCGCTACGCCCAGCAGCGCGAGTCGTTCGGCAAACCCATCTGGCGGCATCAGTCGGTGGGAAACCTGCTGGCCGACATGGCCACCAAACAACAGGCGGCGCGGCTGCTGACGCTGAACGCCGCCGAGAAGCTCGATGCCGGCGAGCGGGCGGACATGGAGGCCGGGATGGCCAAGCTGTTCGCCTCGGAGGCCGCCATGCAGATCGCGCTGGACGCCATCCGGGTGCACGGGGGCTACGGCTACTCCAAGGAGTACGACGTCGAACGCTACTTCCGCGACGCCCCGTTGATGATCGTCGGCGAGGGCACCAACGAGATCCAGCGCAATGTCATTGCCGCGCAGCTGATCGCCCGCAACAAGATCTGAAACGTTACGGTGATCCGATGAGTTGTAACTTCCGGCTTCGCGGCGCCCGACCCGACCGCGGCGGTGCGCCGCGATGACCACGCAACCACTGCGCGGCCTGCGCATCGTCGAATTCGCCAGCTTCGTCGCCGGCCCCTCGGCCGGCATGACCCTGGCGCAACTCGGTGCCGAGGTCATCCGCATCGATCCGACCGGCGGCGCGCCGGACTACCACCGGTGGCCGGTGTCGGCGCGCACCGGCGCCAGCCTGTACTGGTCCGCGCTCAACCGCGGCAAACGGTCGGTGCAGATCGACGTGCGCAGCCCGCAGGGCCGGGAACTGGTGCTGGCGCTGGCGACCGCCCCGGGACCCGACGCCGGGATCGTCGTCGACAACCAGGTGGGCCGGCCGTGGCTGGCGTACGACGAATTGGCCAAGCGGCGGGGCGATGTCATCCGGATGCACATCGGCGGACGAGCCGACGGCGGCCCGGCCGTCGACTACACGGTCAACACCGAGGTCGGCATCACCGCGCTGACCGGACCGGCCGACACCGACACCCCGGTCAACCACGTGTTGCCGGCCTGGGACCTGATCGCCGGGATGACGGCGACCACCGGGTTGCTGGCCGCGCTGCGCCACCGCGACCGCACCGGCGAGGGATCCGATCTCGCACTGGCGCTGGCCGACGTCGCGCTGGCCGGGGTCGCCAACATGGGCTGGCTGACCGAGGCCCGGGAGCAGGGTGACCGGCCCCGCCACGGCAACTACATGTACGGCACCTTCGGCGTCGACTTCGTCGCCGGTGATGGCGCCCGGGTGATGGTGGTCGCGCTGACCGGCCGCCAATGGCAGGCACTGTGCGCCGCCACCGGGATCACCGACGCGGCCGCGTCGGTGGCGACCGTGCTGGGCACCGACTTCACCGACGAGGCGCAGCGCTACGAGCACCGCGAGGTGCTCGCGGCGCTGATGCGGCCCTGGTTCGCCGCACGCACCGGCGCCGAGGTCGCCGACGGCCTGGACGCCGCCGGCGTGCTGTGGAGCCGCTACCGCCGGGTGAGCGACGTCGTCGCCGACCTGGCGGCCGGACGCTCCTCGGCGGTGGTCGCCGACGTCGACCAGCCGGGCATCGGGCAGGTGATCTCGGCGCGAAACCCATTGCGGGAACACGGGGATTACGGCCCGACGGCGGTCGCCGAAGGGCTGGGTGACAGCACCGACCGGGTGCTCGGCGAGGTGCTGGGCCTGGACGCGGCCGAGCTCGCCCGACTGCACGACGCGGGTGTGATCGGCTGACTGGCAGCGGGATGGAGACACGGTGAGTTGTTGCGAGCACGGGGATCTGGCCGGCGACGGCGCATTCACCGTCGATGCCTCCCGGATCACCTTCGGGCGCGGCTGCATCGCCGAACTCGGCGAGCGCGCCCGCTCGCTGGGCATGTCGCGGGTGGCGGTGTTCACCGATCCGGTTATCGCCGGGCTGCCGTTCTTCGCTGCGGCCACCGACTCACTGCGCGCCGCCGGGCTCGATGTCCTCGTCTACGCCGAGGTACGCGTAGAACCCACCGATGAATCCTTTTCCGCTGCCGTGGCATTCGCCGTCGATGCGCGCGCCGACGGGTACGTCTCGGTGGGCGGTGGGTCGGTGATCGACACCGCCAAGGCCGCCAATCTCTACGCCAGCCACCCGGCGGACCTGCTGCACTACGTGAACGCACCGGTCGGCGCGGGCGCGCCGGTGCCCGGCCCGCTGGCCCCGCACATCGCCTGCCCCACCACCTCGGGCACCGGCAGCGAGGTCACCGGCATCGCGATCTTCGACCTGCTGTCCATGGGTGCCAAGACCGGAATCGCCGCACCGGCGCTGCGGCCGTCCGAGGCACTGATCGACCCGGACGCCACTGACACGCTGCCCGGTGCCGTCGTCGCCTGCAGCGGTCTGGACGTACTGTCGCACGCCCTGGAATCCTTCACCGCGCGACCGTATTTCCGACGACCGGTCACCGGTGCACCGCAGCTGAGGCCGATGAGCCAGGGGGCCAACCCATGGAGCGACTTCGGTGCCCGGGAGGCGCTGCGACTGCTCGGGATTTACCTGCAGCGTGCCGTCGACGACGACTCCGACCGCGAGGCACGGGAACAGACCATGTGGGCCGCCACCCTGGCCGGCATCGCCTTCGGCAACGCCGGGGTGCACGTTCCGCACGCCATGTCCTATGCGGTGGCCGGGCTGGTCAGAGACTTCACGCCCGCGGGCTACCTCAGCACCGAGCCGTTGGTGCCGCACGGCATGGCCGTCGTGCTCAACGCGCCGGCGGTGTTCCGGACGCTGGCGCCCACCGCACCGCAGCGTCACCTGGAGGCCGCCGCGTTGCTGGGCGCGGACACCCGGTCGGCCACCCCCGATGATGCCGGAGAGGTACTGGCCGGCGAGCTGATCCGGATCATCCGCGATGTCGGACTGCCCAACGGTCTGGCCGGCGTCGGCTACGGCGAAACCGATTGCGCCGCATTGGTAGCGGGCACCTGGCCGCAGCAGCGACTGCTGAGCAACGCTCCGGTGGACATCACCCGCGAACAACTCGCCGACCTGTTCGGCGCCGCCCTGCGATACTGGTGAGCGCCATGACCGACGACAACGCAAAGACCGACAACGCGGTGACCATCGACGACTACCGGTACGTACTGCCCATCACCACCCGCTGGATGGACAACGACGTCTACGGGCACGTCAACAACGTCACCTACTACAGTTACTTCGACACCGTCGCCAACCACTACCTGATCACCGAGGGCGGACTGGACATCGCCACGTCACCGGTGATCGGCCTGGTGGTCGAATCCAAATGCAACTACCGGGCGCCGCTGGCCTACCCGGACCAGGTCCGCGCGGCACTACGGGTGGACCGGCTTTCGGCCCGCTCGGTCACCTACGGCATTGCCATCTTCGGCCGGGACGTCGAATCACCCTCGGCAGAAGGATATTTCGTGCACGTCTTCGTCGACCGGGACAGCCGTCGGGCCGTGCCCATCCCGGATCGGATCCGCGAGGCGCTAACCTGGATCCAGGCCTGAGCGCGTCATCGCGCGGTGGCCGCGACCTCGTCCAACGAGGGGGCGTAAGACCCGGAATGGCCGACGGTCAGAGCGCTGGTCAGCAGTCCCCGCTGCAGCGCGGGGCGCACCTGTGACCAATCGGCTCCGCACAACCGGCTGCGCGCGGACACCGAACCGAGCAGTTCGCTGTCCAACAACCCCGATAGCAGCCCGGCCATGAAAGAGTCCCCGGCGCCCACGGTGTCGACGACGGCGACCGGGCGCTGGGGGAGGTGAACGATCTCCGGGTGGCCGGCCAACAGGGCGCTGACACCCTGGGGTCCCCGGGTGATCACCACCAGCGCCGGACCGGTCTTGGCCCAGGTGTGCATGACCTCGGAGATCGTGGAGCCGGGGTACAGCCAGTCCAGATCCTCCTCGCTGGCCTTGGCCAGATCGGCTGCCCGCACCATGGCTTCGACCCGATCACGCACCACCGCGGGCGTTTTCATCAGCGCCGGCCGGATGTTGGCGTCATAGGACACGGTGCCGTGATGGCGCATCCGTCGGGCCAGCTCCAGTACGGTCGAACCTCCTGGCTCCAGTGTCACGGCGAAGCTGCCGGTGTGCAGGTGCCCGAACCGGGACGGCTCCGGCGGCAGGGGGACCGCCCAGGTGAGGTCGAATTCGTAGCTGGCCACACCGTCGGCGTCCAGCCGCGCGTGCGCCACCGGGGTGCTGGTGGCGGTCTCGGTGCCGGGGGTGATCTCGACACCGGCCTGGCGCGCGTACTGGGCGAGTACCTCGCCGTGCGGGTCGTGGGCCCACCACGAGCAGAGGCTCACGGGCTGGCCCAGCGTCGCCAGCCCGACCGCCACGTTGAGCATGCTGCCGCCGATGTGTTCAGAGGTGGAGTCCGGACCGATCACGATGTCGAACACCGCCTCGCCGACGCTGAGCACCCGGGCGGTCACCGGTGCGCTCCGAAGGTGGCGACGAGGGCGCTGCGGATCACGAGCGCATTCATGGCCTCGACCGTAGAGGGTGCAGCCCGGGCAGGGGGGCGATTCGGACCCACGCCCAAGACGACGAAACCTGAGCACGCCAAGGATGAGGAGTCCGGTAGCAGGGCCTGAACCCCACCCCGAATGAAAGTAAGGCTAACCTTAGGGTAGGTGGGGGTCGTGGCGTTGCGACGGCACTACGACGGGAAGGACCGACATGGCCCGCGGTTTACAGGGTGCGCTTCTGCGCGGATTCGGGGCGCGTGACCATCAGGTCACCGTCACCGACACGGTGATGGTGGCTCCGCACGTGGTGCGGGTCAGGTTCACCGCCCCGACGGTCTTCGAGGACCTCGCCGTCGAACCCACCGCCTGGTTGCGGTTCTGGTTCCCCGACCCCGACGGCGGCTCCACCGAGTTTCAGCGCGCCTACACCCTCTCCGAGGCCGACGAGCCAGCGGGCACCTTCGCCGTCGACGTCGTGCTGCACGAACCGTCCGGCCCAGCTACCGCCTGGGCGCGCACGGCCACCTCCGGCGACACCCTGGCCGTGATGGTGATGGGTTCGGTCGGGTTCCACGTCGCCGACGAACCACCCGCCGGGTACCTGCTGATCGGCGACTCCGCCTCACTGCCCGCGATCAACAGCATCCTGGAGGTCATCCCGCCGTCGATCCCCGTCGAGTGCTACCTGGAAACCCACGACGCCGACGACGAACTGATCCCCATCCGAGAGCACCCGCGGCTGCGGCTGCACCGGGTGCAGCGCCACGACACCGGCTCGCTGGCCGCCGCCGTCGAGGCCCGCGACTGGTCGAACTGGTACGCCTGGGTCGGCTGCGAAGCCGGATCCCTCAAGGCCCTGCGCCCCCGGTTGCGCAACGACTTCGGTTTCCCGAAGACCGAGATCCACGCGCAGGCCTATTGGACGGTGGGCCGGGAGATGGGTAAACGCCGCGGGGACGAGCCGGCGGCGGTTGAACCGGCCGCCGATTCAGTGCGGCCGGAATCAGCGGTCGAGCCGGCACCGGATGTCGCCCAAGCCGAGGCCGTGCCCCGCGGCAACTGGAAGGAGCAGGGTGCCGGCCGGCTGCTGTCGCCGCTGCGCACCCAATTGATCCTGTCCGGCGTGCTGCAGGCCGTCATCACCCTCGTCCAGCTGGCACCCTTCGTCCTGTTGGTCGAACTGTCCCGGCTGCTGCTGTCCGGCGCCGAACCGGATCGGCTGCGCACCCTGGGCCTGGTCGCCGTCGGGCTGTTGGGTACCGGCACCCTGTTGGGTGCGGCGCTGACCCTGTGGCTGCACGTCGTCGACGCCCGATTCGCGCGCAGTCTGCGGGTCCGGTTGCTGGACAAGCTGTCCCGGATGCCGCTGGGCTGGTTCACCGAACGCGGGTCGGCCGGCGTCAAGCAGCTGGTATCCGACGATCCGCTGGCGCTGCACTACCTGATCACCCACGCCATCCCGGACGCCGTCAACGCCGTAGTGGCCCCGGTCGCCGTGTTGGTCTACCTGTTCGTGGTCGACTGGCGAATCGCCCTGCTGCTGCTGGCACCGGTGCTGGTGTACATCGTGCTGATGGTCACCATGTCGATCCAGTCCGGCCCGAAGATCCCGCAGTCCCAGCGCTGGGCCGAGAAGATGGGCACCGAGGCCGGGGGTTACCTGGCCGGGCAACCGGTGGTGCGGATCTTCGGCGGTGCCGCCGCCTCGGGCTTCCGCCGCCGTCTCGACGAGTACCTCGCGTTCCTGGTGGACTGGCAGCGCCCGTTCGTCGGGAAGAAGACGTGGATGGACCTGGTCACCAGGCCGTCGACGTTCCTCTGGCTGATCGCGGCGCTGGGCACCGCGCTGATCGTCACGCACCGGATGAACCCGGTGGATCTGCTGCCGTTCCTGTTGCTGGGCACCACCTTCGGTGCCCGGCTGCTGGGCATCGGCTACGGGCTGTCCGGTATCAGCACCGGAATGCAGGCCGCCCGCCGAATCCAGGGCACCCTCGATGCGCCGGAGCTTGGCACCCCGACCCACGCCCCGGCGGCGCCGGCACGGGACGCGATGGGAACCCGGGCGGGAACCGTCGAATACCGCGACGTCACCTTCGGCTACCGACCCGACGTTCCGGTGGTCTGCGATGTCAACCTGACCCTGCGGCCCGGTACCGTCACCGCGCTGGTCGGCCCGTCCGGCTCGGGCAAGTCGACGCTCGCCGCACTGCTGGCCCGCTTCCACGATGTCCAGCGCGGCGCAATCACCGTCGGCGGCACCGATATTCGCGAGTTCCCCGCCGACGACCTGTACGCCCGGGTCGGATTCGTGCTGCAGGACACCCAGCTGATCCATGGCACCGTCGCCGAGAACATCGCGCTCGCCGATCCGGACGCCGGGCTCGAGAAGATCCGCGAAGCCGCCCGCGACGCCCAGATCCACGACCGCATCATGGCCCTGCCGGACGGCTACGACACCGTCCTGGGCCCGGACGCCGCGCTGTCCGGCGGCGAGCGGCAGCGGCTGACCATCGCCCGGGCGATCCTGGCCGACACCGCGATCCTCATCCTCGACGAAGCCACCTCGTTCGCCGACCCGGAATCGGAGTACCAGGTGCAACAGGCACTGGACCGGCTGACCCGCGACCGCACCGTCCTGGTGATCGCCCACCGCCTGCACACCATCACCGGAGCCGACCAGATCGTCGTGCTCGACTCCGGATCGATCGTCGAAACCGGGACGCACGACGAACTTTTCGCCGCGAGGGGCCGCTACCGGGCACTGTGGGACTCCGGCCGCTCGATGGCCGGCGCGGGCACCGAAGCCGCCGTCACCGAGGGGAGTCACCGATGATCCGCACCCTGCTGGCCCTGATGCCGCCCGGCAGCCGCGGCCGGGTGTACGGCTATCTGACACTGACGATGCTGTCGGTGCTGCTGCGCGCCGCATCGGCGGTGCTGCTGGTGCCGTTCGTCGCGGCGCTGTTCGGCGACGATTCCCACCGGGCGGTGCCCTGGCTGGGGTGGCTGACCGTCGCTACCGTCGGCGGCTGGATCATCGACGCCGCGGCGTCGCGCCTGGGCTTCACGCTCGGCTTCGGCGTCCTGGACTCCAGCCAGCGCGACCTCGCCGAGCGGCTGCCACAGGTGCAGCTGCGCTGGTTCACCGCCGAGAACACCGCCACCACCCGGTCGGCGATCGCGGCGACCGGACCGGAGCTGGTCGGCATGATCGTTTACCTGCTGACCCCGCTGCTCGGGGCGATGGCCCTGCCGGCGGTGATCGCGCTGGCGCTGGCGGCCACCGTCTCGGTTCCGCTGGGGCTGGCGGCGCTGGCCGGTGTGGTGGTGCTGTTCGCCGCCATGTGGGCCTCGATCCGGCTCAGCCGCAACGCCGATGCCCTGGCCGATGAGAGCAACACCGAATTGACCGAGCGGATCATCGAATTCGCCCGCACCCAGGCCGCGTTGCGCGCCGCCCGACGGGTGGCGCCCGCCCGCAGCATGGCCGGCGCCGCGCTGGACGCCCAGCACGGCGCGACCATGCGGCTGCTGGCCATGCAGATCCCGGGGCAGATCCTGTTCAGCATCGCCAGCCAGCTCGCGCTGATCCTGTTCGCCGGGGCCGCCGCGGTGCTGACCGTGCGCGGCCAGCTCGGCGCACCGGAAGCCGTCGCCCTGATCGTCGTGCTGGTGCGCTACCTCGAACCGTTCACCGCGCTGAGCGAGCTGGCCCCCGGCATTGACACCACCCGCGCGACGCTGCGCCGCATCCAGGCGGTGCTGGACGCGCCGACGTTGGCCGCCGGAGACCGCGGACCGGCCGGGACCGGTGCGCCCCGAATCGAATTCGACTCCGTCGGCTTCGGCTACTCCGACGACGACCGGGTGCTCGACGACATCAGCTTCGCACTGGAGCCGGGCACCACGACCGCCATCGTCGGCCCGTCCGGATCGGGCAAGAGCACCGTGTTGTCGCTCATCGCCGGGCTCTACCAACCCGACCGCGGCGCGGTCCGGTTCGACGGCGTCGACCTGGCCCAGATGGATCCGGAGGCGCGGCGCGAGGCGGTGTCCATGGTGTTCCAGCACTCGTATCTGTTCGACGGCACCATTGCCGACAACGTCCTCGTCGGCCATCCGGGCGCCGACGACGCCGCACTGCGGGAGGCGTTCGGCCTGGCCCGAGTCGACGAGCTGCTGGCCCGGCTGCCCGACGGCGACCGGTCGCCGGTCGGGGAGGGCGGATCGGCGCTGTCCGGTGGCGAGCGACAGCGGGTGGGCATCGCCCGGGCACTGCTCAAACCGGCACCGGTGCTGCTGGTGGACGAGGCGACCAGCGCCCTGGACACCGAGAACGAGGCGGCGATCGTCGCGGCCCTGACCGACGACGCACGCCCGCGCACCCGGGTGATCGTTGCCCACCGGCTGGCCAGCATCGCCGGCGCCGACCGGGTGCTATTCATCGAGGGCGGCCGGATCGTCGAGGACGGCGGCATCGACGAGCTGCTCGCCGGGGGCGGCCGATTCGCCGAGTTCTGGGACCAGCGCCGGGCCGCCGCGGACTGGCAGATCGCCGGCGCCCCGCACTAGAACCTGCGCCCGACGTCGGTGCGGGTGTTCACCGGCGAGGGTTGTCCGAACGTACGCCGGCGCCGGAGCTCAGGCGGAGTCGGCCGCGTTCCAGCCGCCCGGCAACAGCGGCATCCGGACGTCCGAACCGTACTCGTCGCCGGGCAGTTCGGTGAGTCCGGCCGCGGTCGACGCGCCCAGTGTCCCGGCGCCGTGTCGCCCGGCCCGGGCGGTGGCCGCCGGATCGGCGGCGAAGCTACCCGTGGCCGTCGTGCCGACCGCCGGCGTCGCCGTCGGTGGCGGGCCGTCGTCCATCGTGAGGTATTCGTCGCGGTGGCCGCGTTCGGCCATCGCCGCGCCGCGACGGCGCCGTGCCCGGCGCCGCGCGACCTGGAGCGCAGCGGCGGCGGCCGGTGCGGCTACCGGCTCACCGGCCGCCGGTGCGGAAGCGTCGTCGCGGTCGGTGAGCGTCGGGCCGTTGCGATCGTCGGGGGCTGCGGTGGCGACCGCGTAGGCGAGCACGGCGCTCACCGCCGGCGTGGCGGGTGTGGCGCTCACCGGGGCGGCGGCCGAACCGGTGGCCGCGGTACCGGCCGCGGGAGCCGTGGGTGCGGTCAGCCCGGCGACGGGTGTGAGCCGGTCGGGGGCGGGCCGGACCGGTTGCCCGGGTGCCGGTGTGTCACCGGGAGTATCGGCCGGAACGTCGGCGTTCACTGGGGCCAGGCCCGCCAGGCCGATCATGCCCAGCGCGGTGGCCAGCAGCAGCGGCGCGGCCATCAGCATCCCGTAGAGGGTCCACCACAGCGGCCAGCCCCAGAAGTTGTAGCTGATCAGAAAGATCGTCGGACCCCAGGTGACCAGTGCCAGCAGGGGATTGGCGGCGAAGTCGGTCAGGAACGCCTGGACGAACGCGGTGGGGTTGCGGAGGAATTCCAGCGTGTCGGCGCCGCCGGGGGCGGTGGACAGGTACGACTCGAGGAAGTCGGTGATGATCTTGGCCAGGTCCAGGCTCGACCCGGAGTCCGCGGCCTGCGCCGCCGCGCCGGCGTCGGACGCGGCGGTGAGTGCGACGGCCGACTCGCCGGCGACCGGCGCCAGAACCGGGGGTGCCGCCGGCGTCTGCGGGGTGGCGGCCAGCGCACCGTCGGTGACGCCCTGGTAGACCGCCATGGTGGTGGCCGCCTGAATCCACATCCGCACGTAGTCGGCCTCGTTGAGCGCGATCGGAATGGTGTTGATGCCGAGGAAGTTCGTTCCGATCAGCACCGCGTGGACGACGTGGTTGACGGCCAGCTCGGCCAGGCTCGGCATCGTCGCCAAGGCTCCCGCATAGGCGCCCGCGGCCGAATCCTGCGCGACGGCGGTGGCCACGGCGTCGACGGCGGCCTGCTGCAACCAGGCCAGGTAGGGGCCGTGAGCGGCGACGTACTGTTCGGCCGACGGGCCCTGCCAGGCGCCGGCGGTGACCGTGGTGAGGATCGCCGCCAGTTCGGCGGCGGCATCGGCGTACTGGCTGCCCAGCGTCGCCCAGGCGCCGGCCGCGGCGAGCAGGGCGCCGGCTCCGGGGCCCGCCGACAGTAGCGCCGAATGCACTTCCGGCGGCGCGGCCAACCAGATGGTCATCGGGAACCGTCGCGCACGAGGTGCGCGCAGACCGCGCTCACGTACAACCACAGGGCGGTGCCGACGGCCCAGGTCGGGATGTAGTTGTAGTGGGTGGTCGGGATGGCGCTGTTGGCGGCCAGGTGGACGACGACGGCGATCACGGCGGTGCCGGTCCCGGCCGACGCCGCGGCCCAGCCCCGGCGCCCGCCGCGGGCGAAGTAGCGGGCGAACAGGAAGCAGGCCACCGTCATTGCGGTGAAACCGATGGCTCCGGAGACGCCGTGCACCCGGGCGGCGACGCTGACCTCGGCGTAGCCGGGGAAGTCGGGGCGCGATCCGGGCGGGAAGCCCAGTTGGGGATCGGCCGGATTGACGCCGACGACGACCGAGGACGCGCCGTAGAGCCACATCCCGACGGCGGCGCCCCGCCCGGCCTTGGACGGGGCGGTCGCCCGCGCGACCCCGACCGCCGCCCCGGTCACCAACACCCCGAAGGTGATGAAGTTCAGTGTCTGAACCCAGCCCCAGTCGCCGAGGGCCAGCATGCTGTTGGCATGCCGGCGCACGTCGAAGCCCGGGCGCAGCAGCGCCAGAGTCCAGGACACCGCGGCGACCAGGAGCCCGGCCAGCGTCCCCGCGCTCAGCAGGGCACGGGTTCGGGCATCGAGCCTCGGCGGCGCAGCGGTGTCCATGCGGGTCTCCTCGTCAAACTTAGGAGAGGCTAACAGCAAAACATGAGCATTGTTCATGTTCGTCGTGTGTCACGATGGTCACATGGCCGTCTCCGCAGAACTCCGGCGCCGCCAGCCGGTCCAGGAGCGCAGCCGCAAACGTGTCGAGCGCATCCTGGCGTCGGCCCTGAATCTGCTGAACGCCGGCGGCGCCGACGCCGTGACCACCCGCGCGATCGCCTCGGCGGCGGGAATTCCGGTGGCGACCGTCTACCAGTTCTTTCCGAATCGGGAGGCCATCCTGGTGGAGCTGCTGGAGGCGTTCCTGGCCCGCCGCGACGTCGCGGGTCTGGCGCTTCTCGCCGAGCTGACACCGGCGACCCTCGACGAGGTGTTCGGCGAAATCTGCCGGTTCCACCGCGACGGACTGGCGGAGCACCCGCACATGGCCGACCTGTACTACACGTATCGGGCGAACGGGATGGTGCCCGATGCGCGGGATCTGCGGGCGGCATTCGCGAAGTATCTGCATTCCCGGCTGACGGAGTGGGGTCTCATCGACGCGGCGGTGCCGCGCACGGCCCTGCAGTTCGCCGTCGAGCTGGGCGATCACATCATCGAGCTCGCGCACCATTCCGGCCCCGACGCCGCTCGCATCCTGGACGAGGGAGTGCGCGCCATAACCAGCTACCTGCGCAGCTACGACGCTCCCGACTAACGACGTGCGTTACGTTTATGTGCGAAGATGTCACGGTGTGGCAGGGTGTCGCGAACGGAGTGCGTCATGGATTTTTCCCGGGTGGAACTCTCGGACGACGACGCCGCCTTCCAGCGTGACCTGAGGGCCTTCCTCGCCAAGATCGTCACCGACGAGGTGATCGAACGCGACCGCGTCACCGGGGAGAACTTCGACGAGGCGGTGCACCTGGCGCTGGGCGCCGCGGGCTACCTCGCCGCCGACTACCGCAGCGAGGACGACGGGGGCTTCACCCCGGTGCGCCGCCGGATCTGGCAACTGGAGCTGGGCCGCTCGCGGGCCCCGTGGTTCCACTCGGGCACCACGTTCATGGCCGCCCGCACGGTGGAGGCCTTCGCCGATTCCGACCTGCGCGAGCAGGTGCTGCCCGGGGTGCTCACCGGCGAGATCCGGATCTGTCTGGGCTATACCGAGCCCGAGGGCGGCTCCGACGTGGCGACCTGCAAGACCCGGGCGGTGCGCGACGGCGACGAGTGGATCATCAACGGCGCCAAGATGTTCACCTCCAACGCGCAGAACGCGCGGTACGTCTTCCTGCTGACCAACACCGACCCGTCGGCACCGAAACACCGCAGCCTCACCATGTTCCTGGTGCCGCTGGACACCGACGGCGTGGAGATCCAGCCGATCCGCACCGTCGACGGAGACCGCACCAACATCGTCTACTACAGCGACGTCCGCGTTCCCGACTCCTACCGGATCGGCGGCGTCAACGACGGCTGGACCGTCATGCGGCACGCGCTGGACGCCGAACACGGTGTGGTAGAAGCTGATTCGGCCGGACTGCAGAAGATCGCGGTGATGTCCGAACACGCCACCCTGCTGGCCGAGGCGCTCGACGCCACCGCCGCGGTCGTCGACGTCGACGACGACTCGATCGCCTACCGGCTCGGCCGGGACACGGCGCGCACCGAGGCCGCACTGAGCACCCCGGACATGTACGGCCGGGTGGCCAACGCGACCGCACTGCGCGAGGTCGCGCCGGACCTGATGGAACTGTTGGGCGCCACCGCGGTACTGCCGACCGGGACGCCCGGCGCCGCCGACGACGGTCGCAGCGAATACGTCTTCCGGCTGGCGGGGCCGATGGGTATATACGGTGGAACCCTGGAGGTATTCCGCAATATGATCGCCCAGCACGCGCTGGGGCTGCCGCGCCCGACCTACACCGGACGGTCCTAGACCGCGCAGCCGCAGTCGCCGGAAGGCCCTGCACTGCCCGGTAGTTCGGCCAGCACCTCGGCGCGGTCGGCGTCGAAACTGAAGAACCCGGCGATCGCCTGACTTTCCGGCAGTACGTCGTGGTAGCTCCACGCCACGTCGGGAACCAGCACGTCGCCGATCATCGCCGACCAGTAGGTCGCGTATCCCTTGTAATTGCAGTAAGAGGTGGTGTCCGAGCGGCGCAGCAGATCGGTGCGCACATGCTCGGGCGCCACGTACAGCCGCGGATCCAGTGCGGTCTCGAACAGGATCACGGTGTCGGTGGTGTCGACCAGTGTCTGGCCCCCGACGCTGACCCGCAGGCCGCGGTTGGTGGGCCGGCAGTCCACCCGGTGATAGGGGTTGGGCGGGTAATGCACCAGCACCCGGCCTTCCTCCAGCCAGGTGTCGACACCGTCCCACGGCACCCGGACGTAGCCGGGCGCCAACGGTTCCGGCTCACCCGGCAGATCGCCGACGATGTCGGCGGGAAACAGGTAGCTCAGCGGCCGGCCGGCCTGATGTGCCATCAGCGCGGCCTCGGTGTCGATCACCGTCGCACCGGCCTTGATTGCCTGAACCCGCCGGGGATGCGGTTCGATGTAAACCAGCCCGTCGGGCACGGGCTTCGAAAACCAGCCGGCCCGATCCGGGCCCAGCGGCCCGCGTCCGAACACCAGGGTCATCGTCGTAACTCCTTGTCAGGCAAACATATTGGATCAGACATTCACGAAACGCTCGACATACGGCGAGAACCGGGCGCGCAGCTCCTCGCGGTCCAGACCAAGATCGGCCGGCCGGTAGTCCACGCTGCCGAGCCGCCCACGGGTATGACCGGCCAGATAGTCGGCCACGGCCCGCCTCGACCGGGCATCGGGGGAGTAGCCGGCGACATCCCAAACCCGCTGCACCATCGCCAGATCGTCGGCCATGAACTCGTCGAACCGGACATCGATGGTGCGTTCTGCGGGCAGCTTGTCGTGATCGCGCAGGCAGGCCGACAGCATTTCGTCGATGCGGCCGATCCAGTACGAGGCGACGGTCTGGACGTCGACCACGTCGACACTCATCCGCATCGTGTAGGTCATCATCGTCGCCATCGACACCGACACGTCGACGGGATCGCGGTGGGTGATGATCATCGTCGCGTCCGGGAAGACGTTCATGATCGGCACGAACTGTTCCAGGTGCTGCGGGCTTTTCAGCACCCAGCGCCGCGGCACCCCGCCGTCCTGGTGGGCCAGCACCTGCAGCATCATCCGCAGGAACTGGTAGCCCGGCGTCTGGTCGTGGTCGCGCAGATAGTCCGACCAGCGCGGCAGGTGCGTCAGCGTGGTAAAGAAGCCGCTGGCGAAGTCCTGCACCATCAGACCGATGTCCTCGTGGATGTGGTCGGTGGTCATCTCGTGCATGAGCTGGAAGTACGGCATCAGCGTGTTGGAGATGTTCAGCGCCTCGCCGGTGCGCCGGCGCCGCGGTTCGATGGTGCCCTCCTCGCCCGGCGGCGGCAGCGGCTCCTGGGCTTCCCAGTACGGCAGTGCCCGCAGAGCGGGATCGGCGGCCAGCATGCTGTGCAGGTGCGTGGTTCCGGTGCGCGGCAGCCCGGCGATGATCATCGGTGCGGCGATGTCGATGTCGAAGATCTCCGGGTGCCGTTTGAGGTGGTCGATGACCCGCAGCCGGCCCTTGAGGAAGGTCAGCATCAACGAGAACGCATAGGTCCGGCCGAATGCGGTGAAGTGCGGGATCTCCTCGAATGCCTGCAGCAGCAACGACATTCGCTCGCGGTAGTCCTGTTCACCGAAGTCGGTCAGGCCGGTCTGCGCGGTCGCGGCCTCGTGCAGGCCGTCGGCGGTGAGCGGACAGTAGTCGGCCATGGCGGCCATCCCGTCGATGATCGCCTGGGCCTCGGGGGAAAACCGTGGGCGGGCCAGATCGTCGATGTGTACGCGGGCGGCCGGAGCTGCGGATGAACTCACCGGTCGGACGCTACGCGCGGGCCCCCAACTTTACAAGTATTGATGATCTGTAACGCCGGGCCACTATCATGGCGGCATGCCCGACACCGAGAGTGCACAGGCCTGGCGGGAACTACTGTCCGCATTCGCCGACCTCGACCAGAACTTCCTCGCCGGGCCCAAGGAGGTGCGCGGACAGACCGCCGTCGCCGAGGGCTACCGCAACCTCGCGACCATCCTCGGCGTCGCCCTGGACATGAATCTGTTCGCCGACCCGGTGGCGCCGCGATTCATCGACAACCTCACCCCGACGCGCCCCGACCGGCGCTGGGGCGGGGACAACACCGACTGCTACTACAGCTACGCAGTCATCGATCCCCGTCGTACCTACCGGGTCAGTGGCACCCCGGGCGACAGCGCCATGTACTCGGTCACCGTCTACAACGAACCCGAACCGGGCGCCTGGCCCAACAAGACCGTCGGCCTGCTGTACGACACCGATATGCTGCCCGGCGACGACGGCAGGTTCTCCTGCCTGCTCGGCCCCCGCCGCCCCGACGGCTACGACGGCCCGTTCATCGAGCTGAGCGCGGACGCCCACGGCGTGCTCACCCGCGACTACCACCGGTTCCCGGCCGAGGAGGCCCGGGTGGACTGGCACATCGAGGTCGTCGACCACGCCGGGCTCGACGTCGTGCCCGACCACACCGATGCGGGCGTGGCCCGGTCGCTGCGGGCGGCGTTGCGCTTCGCCCAGGACGTCTACGCGCTGACCCCGCTGATCCTGGCCGGCCAGAACTTCCTGGCCCCGCCGTATCGGGCCGGCGATGCCACCCACGGCTACTCGATGGCCGACGCCTGCTACTGCTTGGGAGGGTTCAACCTCGAACCCGGCCAGGCCGCGGTGATCACCGTTCGACACCCGCGGTCGCGGTTCTGGAACTTCACCCTGTGGAACCAGTACATGGCGGCGCTGGACGTGGAATACGGCCGCGGCGGAATCAATATCGGCACCGCCGTACCCAACAGCGACGGCAGCGTCACCATCGTCATCGCCCGCGAACAGCTCGAGCACCCCAACGCCCTGTCCACCAAGGACCACACCGAGGGCCTCATGTCGTTCCGCTGGTTCCACGCCGACGAGCTCCCCGACCAACCCACCCTGGACGTCGTCGCGATCGCCGATGCACCCCGCACCGTGAGCTGACCGGCCGGAATCGCCCACTACCCTGGTGACGGTGTCCGAATCGTCGCGCCGGGAGATCCGCGTCCTGCGGGATCGCCTGGACACGCTGACCCTGGCGGACGCCGCCCGGCTCGGGCGACGGCTGCGCGGCCTGCGCGACCCCGGCCCGCAACAGCTGGAACGCCTCACCGAAGCGTTCGTCACCGCCGAGGCCCGCATCGCCGCCCGGCTGGCCGCGATGCCGACCATCAACTACCCGGAGCTGCCGGTCAGCGAATTCCGCGACGAGATCGCCGCCGCGATCACCGCCCACCAGGTCGTGGTGGTCGCCGGCGAGACCGGATCCGGCAAGACCACCCAGCTGCCGAAGATCTGCCTGGAGGCAGGTCGGGGGATTCGCGGCACCATCGGCCACACTCAGCCGCGGCGCCTGGCCGCCCGCACCGTCGCGCAACGGATCGCCGACGAACTCGGCGCCCCGTTGGGTGGGGCTGTCGGCTACACCGTCCGATTCACCGACCAGGCCAGCGACGCCACCCTGATCAAGCTGATGACCGACGGCATCCTGCTCGCCGAGATCCAGCGCGACCCCCGGCTGCTGCGCTACGACACCCTCATTCTCGACGAGGCTCACGAACGCAGCCTCAACATCGACTTCCTGCTCGGCTACCTGCGCGATCTCCTCCCGCGCCGCCCCGACCTGAAGGTGATCGTCACCTCCGCGACCATCGAGCCGGCCCGGTTCGCCGCGCACTTCGCCGACTCGGCCGGGACTCCGGCCCCGATCATCGAGGTCTCCGGACGCAGCTACCCGGTGGAAATCCGTTACCGTCCACTGGAAGTCGAAATCCCCGCCGCCGCGACGGGCGCCGAAGACGATGTTGATGATCCCGACGGGGAAATCGTGCGCACCGTGCTGCGCGACCAGACCGAAGCGATCATCGACGCCGTCGTCGAGCTGGAAGCCGAACCGGCCGGTGACGTCCTGGTGTTCCTCTCCGGTGAACGCGAAATTCGCGACACCGCAGAGGCATTGAACGCCGCGCTGGCCGACCGGGTATTCGGCGTCGAGGTGCTGCCGCTCTATGCCCGGCTGCCCACCGCCGAACAGCAACGGGTTTTCGCGCCGCACACCAACCGACGGGTGGTGCTGGCGACCAACGTCGCCGAGACCTCGCTCACCGTGCCGGGCATCCGCTACGTCGTCGATCCCGGCACCGCCCGGATCTCGCGCTACAGCCGCCGAACCAAGGTGCAGCGGCTGCCGATCGAACCGATCTCGCAGGCCTCCGCCGCGCAGCGAGCCGGCCGCGCCGGCCGCACCGCCCCCGGGGTGTGCATCCGGCTCTACGCGCAAGACGACTTCGACGTCCGCCCGCGCTATACCGACCCCGAGATCCTGCGCACCAACCTGGCCGCCGTCACTTTGCAGATGGCCGCCCTGCGGCTGGGAAACATCGCCGATTTCGGTTTCCTCGACCCGCCGGACCCGCGCGCCATCCGAGACGGCGTGGCACTGCTGGTCGAACTCGGCGCCTTCGACGACGCCGGGACGATCACCGAGCTGGGCCGGCAGCTTGCCCGGCTGCCCGTCGACCCCCGGCTGGGCCGGATGATCCTGGCCGCCGACGCCGAGGGCTGCCTGGACGAGGTGCTGGTGATCGCCGCGGTGCTGGCGATCCCCGACCCGCGGGAGCGGCCCACCGGCGCCGAGGAGGCCGCGCGTGCCAAACACGCCCGCTTTGCCGACCCGAACTCCGACTTCCTGGCGTTCCTCAACCTGTGGGACTATCTCGGCGAGCAACGAAACCAGCGCTCCGGCAGCTCGTTTCGGCGGATGTGCCGGGATGACTACCTGCACTACCTGCGGATCCGGGAGTGGCAGGACCTGGTCGGCCAGTTGCGCAGCATCAGTCGTGACGTGGGGCTGGGCGGTTCGGCGAGGCTCAGCGGAGTGGACGGGAGCGTAGCGAGTGGCCGCGGAGCCGAGGGGAAGCCGGGACCGCCCACAAATAAACAGGGCGGTTCGGCGAGGCGCAGCAGCGCCACCGAACAACCGGCCGACCGCATTCACGCCGCGCTGCTGGCCGGGTTGCTCTCCCACATCGGGACGCTGCCCGAACGCAGCCGCGACGGCCGCCGGGACTCGCGTGAATACCTGGGCGCCCGCAACGCCAAATTCACCCTGGTGCCCGGATCGACACTGGCCAAACGCCCGCCAGCCTGGGTGATGGTCGCCGAACTGGTGGAGACTTCCCGGCTCTACGGCCGCATCGCCGCCCGGGTGAACCCCGACGCCGTCGAACGCGCCGCCGGGCACCTGGTCACCCGCAGCTATTCCGAACCGCACTGGGATGCCGAGCGCGGCGCGGTGATGGCTTATGAGCGTGTGCTGCTCTACGGCCTGACGCTGGTGGCCCGCCGCCGGATCTCCTATGCCCCCGTCGATCCGGTACTGGCCCGGGAGATATTCATCCGCGCCGCCCTGGTCGACGGGCAGTGGCAGACCCGGCACCACTTCTTCGCCGACAACACCGCATTGCGCGCCGAACTCGCCGAGATCGAGGAACGCTCCCGGCGCCGCGACCTGCTCGCCGAAGACGACGAGGTGTACGCCTTCTACGACGCCCGGGTGCCGGCCGAGATCGTCTCCACCCGGACCTTCGACGGCTGGTGGCGCAAACAACGCCACGCCACCCCGGACCTGCTCACCATGACCCGAGCCGACCTGCTTCGCACCGAGGTCGACGACGCCCACCCGGACAGCTGGCACTCCGACGGCCTGGATCTGCCGCTGAGCTACCGGTTCGAACCCGGCGCCACCGACGACGGCGTCACCGTGCACGTACCGGTCGCCGTGCTGGCGCGCCTCGGCGGCGAGCAATTCGCCTGGGCGGTACCGGCATTGCGCCAGGAACTCATCGTCGCCCTGCTCAAGTCCCTGCCCAAGGACCTGCGCCGAAACTTCGTTCCGGTCCCCGACACCGCCCGCATACTGCTGGATACCCTGGACCCCGGCACCGGCTCGCTGCCCGACGCCCTGGCCGCCGAACTACGCCGGCGCAGCGGCGTTTCCGTCACCGCCGAGGACTTCGACCCGGAGAAGATCCCCACGCACCTGCGGCTGACGTTCGCCGTCCAAGGGGCCGACGGGACCGAGGTCGCCCGCGGCAAGGACCTCGCCGAACTGCAGCACCAACTGGCCGCATCGACCCGGACCGCGGTCACCGAAGCCGTCGACCACGGACTGACCCGCACCGGCCTGCGCGACTGGCCCGAGGATCTCGACGAACTGCCCACCGTCGTCGAAACCGAGCGGGACGGACACACCGTGCGCGGCTACCCGGCGCTGGTCGACGACGGCGACGCCGGAGTATCCGTCGCGGTATTCGCCACCGCCGCCGAGGCGGCGAGCAACCAGAAACCGGGCCTGCGGCGGCTACTGCGGCTGTCGACCCCCTCGCCGGTCAAGGCCGTCGAACGCGGCCTGGCCCCCGGACCCCGGCTGATGCTCGGCAACAACCCCGACGGGTCGGCGGGCGCCCTGATCGAGGACTGCGCGGACGCCGCCGTCGACACCCTGGTCACCGCGCCGGTGCGCACCCGCGCCGAATTCGCCGCCGCCCGCATGACCGTCGCCGACCACCTGGTCGCGCGCACCACCGACCTCCTGGGCCGCGTCACCGCCGTCCTCACCGCCGCCCACCAGGTTGCCGTCGCGATCCCCGACGCGCCTAGTGCCGGCCAGCGTGCCGCGATCGCGGATATCCGCTCACAACGCGACCGGCTGCTGCCGCCGGGATTCGTCACCGCCACCGGTGCGGCACGGCTGCCGGATCTGACCCGCTACCTGACCGCCATCGTGCGCCGACTCGAGCGGCTAGCGCAGGCGCCGAGCGCCGACACCGAACGAATGACCCGGGTGCACGCCGTCGAGGACGCTTATGACGAACTGTGCCAACGACTCTCGCCGCAGCGGCGGGACTCCGACGCGGTTCGGGCCATCGGCTGGCAGATCGAGGAGCTTCGGGTCAGCCTGTGGGCGCAGCAACTCGGCACCCCGCGCCCGGTCAGTGAGCAGCGCATCTACAAGGCCATCGACGCCATCTGATGGATCACCCGCCCTAGCTCCGTTGGGAGCTCAGTCCTGCCGGTGCAGGAAGCCGTGCAGGGTGGCCGCCACCAGCTCGTCGACCATGGCCTCCCGCGGTGGGGGCTGGTCGCCGAAGAAGGTGGACCGCAGGGCGACCATCCCGACGATCGTCGCCACCACCGAATGGGCGGGCAGATCCGTTTGGTCGGAACGTATTCCGCGCAAGCTCATGCCCTCGCCGCTGATCCGGCCGAGCAGGCTCAGGGACCGGCGGATGTCGGTGATGCCGGTGCTCTCCAACTCCTCGTCGCCGAGCCCGTCGGCTGCGACCAGGGTGAGCAGCAGGCCCTTGTGGTCGACGAGCACGTCGTAGAGACGACCGACGAACTGGCGGGCCAGCTCCTTTTCGTCGGTTTCCTCGGGGACCACCGCGGCCCAGGTGGCGCCGAACTCGTCGATGAAATCGGTGAACGGCAGCACCAGCGCTTCCCGGAACAGCCCCGCCTTGGCACCGAAGTGCCGGAACAGCAGGTACTCGGCGACCCCGGCGGCTTCGGCGACCTCGCGGGTGGTGACCGCTCGGTAGTCGCGGCGGCCGAACAGCTCACGGGCCGCGCCGAGCAGCAGTTTGCGTGCCTCGCCGGGCGGCCGGCGGGTCGCCGGCTTGGCGCCGGTGGGCCGCTTCCCGGTCGAACTTCCCTGGGGCACGGTTCATCACTTTCTCCGCCGCGGTGTGCGGTCGCATGTTCACGATAGGCGCATCCTTGACCCGCCCCGATTAATAGTGTCCACTATTACGTGGTGAACGGCCCGGTTTAGGAGGCGGCGGTGGGTGCAATCGTCATGCTCGGCACACTGTTCGGACTGATAGCGCTGATTGCGGCGCTGGTGTGCTACTTCGATCCGGAGGCGCGCGGCGCCGCGGCCCCGGAGGGTGACCGGTGAACGTCAGCACGCAGTTCCTGGTCACCTCCGGTGTGGCCTGGGCGTACATCAGCGGTGTGGTGTTCCTGTCCATCGGGATCTACCTGAGTTACCGGCGCGGCCGCCTGCATCCCCTGCTGCTGCTGTCCATCTCGGCGATCTCCTTCTCCTGGATCGAGGCGCCCTACGACTGGGCGATGTACGCCCAGTTCCCGCCGGAACTGCCGCGCATGCCGTCGTGGTGGCCGCTGAACATGACCTGGGGAGGGCTGCCCTCGTCCGTCCCGATCGGCTACATCGGTTACTTCGTGCTGCCGGCCGTGATCGGCGCGGCACTCGGCCGCCGAGCAGCCCGCCGTTTCGGGTGGCGACGACCGCAGACCCTGCTGGCCGTCGGGTTCACCGTCGGCTTCTGCTGGGCGTTCGTCTTCAACGCGATGATCGGCGCCCGGCTGGGACTGTTCCACTACGGCTACGTGATCCCCGGACTGGCGATCGCGGAAGGAACGACACACCAGTACCCGATCTACGACTCCGTCGCCATGGGCGTGCAGATGATGACGTTCACCTACCTGCTCGGACGCACCGATGAGCAGGGCCGCAACGTGATCGACATGCTGGCCGACCGGCTGTCGAAGACCCGGCTGCAGTCGGCGCTGATCTCGATCGCCTCGGTCATCGTCATCGGAAACGTCCTCTACCTGGCGGTGTTTGCACCGCATCTGCTGGCTAAGGAGAAGGGCTGGGCCACGGTCGGGCCCACCGAGCAGTACTATCCCGGCGTCCCCAACCAGCCCCGGTGACGAAAGACGATGGTGCCGTGACGATTCCGACCGAAGATCGCCTCTACTATGACCCCTTCGACTACGACATCGACGACAACCCCTACCCGGTGTGGCAGCGCATGCGGGCCGAGGCGCCGCTGTACTACAACGAGAAGTACAACTTCTACGCACTGAGCCGCTACGACGACGTCGCGACCGCGTTGCCGGACTGGCACACCTACCGTTCGGGACACGGCACCACCGCCGACATCCTGTTCAGCGGACTGGAGGTGCCGCCGGGAATCCTGCTCTGGGAGGACCCGCCGATGCACGATCTGCACCGACGGCTGCTGTCGCGGGTCTTCACCCCGCGGCGGATGCTCGCCGTCGAGGGCCTGGTCCGCGAATTGTGCGTTCGCGCACTGGATCCGCTGCGCGACGCCGACGGGTTTGACTTCGTCGCCGACCTCGGGGCGATCATGCCGATGCGCACCATCGGCTATCTCCTGGGTATCCCCGAGGGAGAACAGGAACACATCCGGGCCACCACCGACGAGAAGATCGCGGTCGGGGAGGCCGGGGGTGACGTCAGCGCAGCGATCTTCGTCGAGTCCCTCGCGCTGTTCGCCGACTACATCGACTGGCGGGCCACCCACCCCTCCGACGACCTGATGACCGACCTCTTGGGCGCCGAAATCGAGGAACCCGATGGCACCCGCCGACGGCTGGACCGTACCGAAGTACTCGCCTACACCGCGATGATCGCCGGGGCGGGCGGTGAAACCACCGCCCGGCTCATCGGATTCCTGGGGGAGCTCCTCGGCGGCCACCCCGACCAGCGACGCGAACTCGTCGACGCCCCGTCGCTGATCCCCTCGGCCGTCGAAGAGGCACTGCGCTACGAGCCCCCGTCACCGGTGCAGGGGCGCTACGTCGCCGACGATGTGCAGCTGTACGGACGGACTGTCGCGGAGGGGTCCTACATGTTGCTGCTCAACGGATCCGCCAACCGCGACGAATCCAAGTACGAAAACCCCGACCGCTTCGACATCCACCGTCAAGGCGGTCATCTGAGCTTCGGCCAGGGTATCCACTTCTGCCTGGGTGCGGCGCTGGCCCGGATGGAGGCGCGCGTCGCAGTGGAAGAGGTGCTCAAGCGCTGGACTGACTGGCAGGTCGACTACGACAACGCCGCCCGGGCACGGACCTCCAGCGTGCGGGGCTGGTCCCGACTACCGGTGAAAACCGGCTAACGAATCGGGGCCAACTCGGCCGAAATCGAGTTCAATACCGCGGGATAGAGCTTCGGCTCCGGATTGCTTCCGGGCTTTCCGCTGCTCACGATCGCCGCCGACAGCCGGCGCGCCGGATCAACCCACACCGCGATGTCGACCAGGCCGGTGTGCCCGAACGCGGCGGCGGTATCCCGGCCAAACGGACCGAAACGCTTGTCGCCCAACATGTACCCGGTGCCCCAGGCCATCGGTTTCCCGCCGGTGGCCATATCCGGGCGCAGTCGCCGGCTCGGCGCGACGGCAGCGGCCAGGGTCTGCGCACCGATCACCCGGACGCCTTCGAGCTCACCGCCGCGGCGCAGCACCTCGGCGAACCGGGACAGCTCGGCGGCGTTGGACACCGTCGTCGACGACGGGACGACGCTGGTCAGGAACAACGGCGTGTTGGTCAGCGGGATCGTCTCGTACAGGGTGCCGCCGATGGCCTTGCGGAACGCGGCCGCCATCGGCGCGGGCAGCGGCTTTCCGGTCGCGTAGCTCGGCGCCACCAGCGCGACGTCGTCGTCGGAGACGCCGAAGTTGGTCCACCGGAAACCCAGCGGGTCGAGAATCTCGGTGGCGGTGATGTCGCGGATGCTGCGACCGGTGGCGGCGGCCACGATCTCCCGGATCAGCGGCCCCCAGGTCAACCCGTGGTACATGTGCAGCAGGCCCGGCGGATACAACGGCCGCATCGCGGCGAGCTGCTCGCGGGTGTACTCGCTGTCGCCGACCCGTTTCACATCCGGGCGGGGACCGAAGAAGAACGGCACCCCGGCGCTGTGGGTCAGCACGTGACGGATGGTGGTGCGGCCCTTGCCGTGGCGGCCGTAGTGCGGCAGATAGTCGGTGACCAGGTCGTCGAGGGAGAAGTAGCCCTGCTCGACCAGCATGTGCACGACTGTGCCGGCGACGAACTTAGCCGCCGAATACACGCAGAATGGGGTGTCGGGGGTGGACAGGACCTTTTCGGCATCGGGGTCGTCGGACGGGCCGTTGCCCCAGCCGTGCCCGATCGACCGGTTCAGGATCACCTCGCCGTCGCGGCGCAGACACACCTGGATCGCCGGGTGCATGCCGCCGCGGTACCAATCGCGCACCGAATCCCAGATCCGCTCGACGGCGGCGCGGTCGCCGGGTCCGGCGCTCTCGGCGCCGAGGGTGCTCACCTCGTCGAGGTCCGCGGGAACCCGGATCCGCCCGTCGTTGTCCATGGCGGTCAGCGTACGGGGCGCGTACGCAGACGACGTTCCAGGAATTTCGCGTGAGCATCGCCGGAATGTAAGCTACATTACATATCTGTTCTTAGTTGTAATGTCAGCGAGAGGCAACAGCGTGGTCCAACCGGTGCGGTTCGCCGTGACATATCCGATCGTCGCCCACCCGGCGAATCCTGAGCTGCTCACCGGGGCATCGGTCGGTGCCGTCGCTGAGGCGCTGGAAGCGGCCGGCTTCGGATCCCTGGGATTCACCGACCACCCGGCGCCCACCCAGCGCTGGCTCGACGCGGGCGGCCACGACAGTCTCGACCCGTTCTCCGCGATGGGCTTCGCCGCCGCGCGCACCTCGACCCTGCGGCTCATCCCGAACATTGTGGTACTGCCCTACTACAGCCCGTTCACGGTGGCCAAGGCCGGCGCGACGCTGGACCGGCTGTCCGGCGGACGTTTCGTCCTCTCGGTCGGGGTCGGCTACCTCAAACGCGAATTCGCCGCATTGGGAGTCGATTTCGATACCCGGGCGCAACGCTTCGACGAGGCGCTGGCCGTCATCCGGGCGATCTGGACCGGTGACGACGTGACGGTGACCGGCGAACATTTCAACGCCTCCGGCATCACCGCGCACCCGCGGCCGGTCAGTGCGCCGCACCCTCCGATCTGGATCGGCGGTAACACCGGAAGTGCCCGCCGCCGCGTCGCCGAGTACGGCGAGGGCTGGGCACCGTTCCCTGCGCCACCCGGACTGGCCAAGACGGCCGGGACCGCCGCACTCGATTCCCTGGACGCGCTGCGCGCCGGTATCGCGGACCTGCGCCGCCGCTTCGACATCGCCGGGCGGGACTTCACCGGCACCGACGTCAGCTTCACCAACTTCGCTGGCGGGCGGCCCGGCGAACCGGACTTCGACGCCGACGCCTACTTGGCCGGTGTCGACGAGTTGGCCGCCGCGGGAGTGACCTGGATCCAGGTGTCGCTGCCCGGCGACAATCTCGGCCGACTACTGGACACCATCGGCGAATTCGGCGAGCGGATCATCACCCGCGCGGGAGGATGAGTTTGGACGTCGCGAAGCAGATTGGCCCGGCCTATCGACTGGGCGCGCACCTGGCCCACGGCATCGCGCGGGTCGGGGTGGACGCCGCGCTGGGCGCCCGTCGCTCCTTCCCGCGCGCGGTCGCCGACCTGGACGCCGCGTGCCTGTCGGCGGTGCTCGGGAAAGAAGTCGAGTCGGTCACCGTGCTCGACGGCGCCGACGGCACGTCCACCCGGGCGCGGTTATGGCTGACCGGCCCGGACGTGCCCCAGACGGTCTTCGTCAAGATGCCCGCGGCCACCGCGGCCACTCGGATGCTCGGCGAGCTCGCCCGGCTCGCCGAGACCGAATGCCGCTTCTACCGCAATCTCGCCGAGGAGCTGGGTGACGGCGTGCCGGTCAGCCACGGCAGTGCCTTCGACGAGTTGACCGGGCGCTACGTCGTCGTCCTTGAGGACATGACCGTCTCCGAGTGTGTCTTTCCCGATACCCTGCACCCGCTGAGCGCCGACCAGATGGCCGGGCTGATGCAGACCCTGGCGAACCTGCACGGCACCTTCTGGAGCCGGATGCCGGCACAGCCCGGCGGACCCGGGCCGCTGGGCTGGCTGTGGCCGCCGTCGAGCGACCCGGCCAATCCGCTGACCCCGATGCTGATGCGCAAGTCCGCCGAAAAGCTGTCGCAGCGCACCGACATCGACGTCTACCGCGGCCGATACCTGTGGGAGAACCTCCAGCGGATCGTCACGTTCAACGACCGCGGGCCGCACGTGGTGCTGCACGGGGATTCGCACCCGGGAAACACCTTCCTCCGCAACGGCGTTGCGGGACTGCTGGATTGGCAGGTGGTCCGCCGCGGTCACCCGTCGCGCGATCTGGCCTACACCCTGGTGCTCGGCATGACACCGGAGGACCGCCGCGAACATCAGCAGGAGCTACTGGATGTGTACCGGGATGCGTTGCCCGCCAACGGTGGACCGCAGCTGGATCGCGACGAGTTGTTCAACCGCTACCGGCAGGGGATGGTCTATTCATTCGTCTCGGCACTGACGACGGCGGGCCTGGGTGGCATGCAGACGGAGAACATCGCGCTGGAAGGACTGCGACGGTCGGTGGCGGCGATGGAGGACCTGGCGACCGTCGCCTCGCTGAGCGCCGAAATGTCTAGCCAGCTTTGATCCCGACGGCGTGCCGCAGCTGGGCCAGGAACTGGTCGGGGTCGTCGCTGCGAACCACGTAGTGTGACACCGCCACCCGGGTCGCGGTCGCCGCCGCGATGGCCGCGTCCGGGCCCGACATCAACCGCTCCAAACGGTCCCGCATGATCGGCAGCACCTCGGCGATCCGGGCGATCACCAGTTCGGGCTCGATGTCGATCATCCGCACCCCGGAGTAGGACTGCTGGAACTCGACGATGAATTTCAGTGCGGCATCGAGACGTTCGGACCCGCGCAGTCCGGCCGTCGCATTGGCGATGCCGCTTTCGAACAGGTCGCGTTCATAGCGGGTAAACGCGTCGATCAGTTCTTCCTTGGATGCGAACCAGCGGTACAGGGTGGGGCGTGACACTCCCGCCTCCTGGGCCACATCCGACAGGCTGAGCTTGCTCATTCCGTTGCGGCTCATGACCTCGGCGGTGGCATCCAGAATCCGACGGCTGGTGTGTACCGATGAAGGATCGGCGCCGGGCCGGCCGCCCCCGGGCTTCGCCACGGCATGCGGCTGCGTACCGACTCCGCCCCGCTTTTTTGCTGTCACCAGCCACCGACCTTCATTTAGCCCCGTCCCGCTTGCCGACCTGATGGTAGCTGGCATGTGTTCGAGCCGGGTCTGGAGCCGGTCGAATTCGCCGCGGAATCATTCGCATAACTTTACATCTCTACGGGTAACTGTCACGCTTTTCGGGTGACTTCCATCGACGCTCCGGACCGCACGTACAGCCAGTGGGACCTCTCGGCCCGGGAGTTCTGGGCGCAGCCCTTCGCGACGCGCGACGAGACGTTCGCCCGGCTGCGCGCCGAGCCGGGTCTGAGCTGGCAGCGCGCCCTGCCGTCGCTGTTCGACATCACCGAACCCGGGTACTGGGCGGTCACCCGACGCGCCGACATCATTGAGGCCAGCCTGCACCCGGAGCTGTTCTGCTCGGGCCAGGGTGTGGCGCTGGACCCGATGCCGGTCGAGGTGCAGCGCATCGCCACCTTCTTCCTCACCATGGACCCGCCGCAGCAGACCGTGTACCGCCGGCTGGTCTCGTCGGCGTTCACCCCGCGCAATGTGCGCCGCATCGAAGAACAGATCCAGGCCAACGCCGTGCGGATCGTCGACGACCTGGTCGGCGCCGGTGACGTCGACTTCGTCGAGGCCTGCTCGGCGCGGCTGCCGATGATGACGATCTCGGAGATGCTCGGGGTGCCCGAGTCCGACCGCAAGGCCGTCGCGCACGCCGCCGAGAAGCTGTTCTCGATGAGCGACGACGAGTACAGCACGCTGGAGGAGCGGGCGACCGCCACCATCAACGAGATGCTGCTGCTGTCAGGCACCGGGATCGAGCTGGCCAAGCACCGGCGCGTGCATCCGGCCGACGATCTGATGACCGCCATCGTCAACGCCGAGGTCGACGGGCAGCGGCTGACCGACGAGGAGGTCGGCGCGTTCCTGGTGCTGCTGGCCTCGGCCGGCAACGACACCACCAAGCAGACCACCACCCACGCCATGCTGGCGCTGGCCGCCCACCCCGAGCAGCGGGAGTGGCTGATGGCCGACTTCGATGCCAGGATCGGTTCTGCCATCGAAGAATTCGTGCGGTGGGCCACCCCGGTCATGCAGTTCGCCCGGACCGCCACCTGCGATACCGAGCTCGGCGGCCAGCAGGTGCGCGCCGGCGACAAGATCGGACTGTTCTACTGCTCGGCCAACCGCGACGAGGCGGCGTTCGACCGCCCCGGACAGCTCGACCTGAGCCGCTCGCCGAACCCGCATCTGGGCTTCGGCGGCGGGGGACCGCACTACTGCCTGGGTGCAAGCCTGGCCAAAACCGAACTGCGCCACCTGCTTCGGGAACTGCTGACCCGCATCGACGACATCGAGTTCGGGCAGCCGGTGTTCCTGCAGTCCGGATTCGTCCATGGCATCAAGCGGGTGCCCGCCCGGATCGGATAGCGACCGCCATAAACGCGAATACGGTGACTATCGGTGAACAGGCTGCAAAACTGGTGCAATGTCACAAGCTGCCGCGCACAGCTACTCGACGGCTTTCGATGACCCCGCTTCCGTGGCTCCCCCAGAGTCGGCGGCTCACGGCAGGGGCGCCACGCACACCGGGAGCGCAGCGGTGAGGCTGGCGAGCTGGCTGGGCCTGGCCGCGATGGCCAGCCCCCTGGTAGCGGCCGGTATGGCCGGGGCTCGCGAGGTGGTGCGCGCGGATACGGCGCGCCGGCGTGGCGTCATGATGCGCGACGGCGTGCCGGTGCCTGAGCCGTCGATCGGGCTCGGGATGGCCGCAGCCGTCGACGCGCTGCTGGCAGCCCCGATGCCGCTGCTGTCTTCGTTCGGGTCACCGCAGCAGTACGCGGCCGCATCGGCCGAACTCGATGCCGCCGTCCGCCACTACCGTGACGCGGGTTGGCTCGACGCCCCGGAGCTGCGGCACCGACGTCCGGACGCGCCGGACGACGTTGCAATCGAAACGCGTTCGCCCGAGCTGGAAGTCGCCCGCTTCGACAGTGGGTGGCGACCCGAGGCGGGCGAACCCGGCGGCGAGCGCTGGCTGACGTTCTTGGCCAACGAACGGGTGCCGGTCCGGCTGCTGCGCCATCCCGGCGGTCCGCGTCCGTGGCTGGTCGCCGTGCACGGGCAGGGGATGGGACGGCCGTCGGACATCAATATGCTGCGCGTGCGCCGGCTCCACGACGAGCTCGGCGTCAACGTCGCGCTGCCCGTACTCCCACTGCACGGCCCCCGCTCCTGCGGCTTCTCCCCGACACGGCAGTTTGCGTCCAACGTCTTCGCGACGAACAACGTGCTGGGGCTCACCCAGGCGGTGTGGGACATCCGCCGGCTGCTGCGGTGGCTGCGCGAAGACCAGCAGGCACCGTCGGTCGGCCTGCTCGGCGTGTCGCTGGGCTCCTACGTCGGCAACCTGCTGTCCACCCTCGAGGGTGACCTGGCCTGCCTGGTCGCCGTCGTCCCGACGAGCGACCTGGCCGCCTCGATGCGCGACGCGGAGCCGGTCACACCGGCGAGACGGCGACTGCACCGCCAGGTGCACGACCACCGCTCGACGCTCGTGCACCGGGTCGTCTCGCCACTTGCCCGGCCGTGTCTGGTCCCACATGAGCGGCGGTTCATCGTGGCGGGACAGGTCGACCGAATCGCGCCGCCGCGCGGTGCCGCCGAACTCTGGCAGCACTGGGACGAGCCGTCGATCGCCTGGTGCCCCCGGGGTCACGTCACCGCGTGGCGCGGGTCGGACTACGACGACTACATCGCCTCGGTCCTGCGCTCGTCCGGTCTGCGGCACCAATCCTGAGGAAGCGGAGGAGGAACAATGCGCCAACTTTCCAGTGCCGACTGGACGATGGTGGCACTCGACACCTCGACCGCCCACAACACCATCGGCATCGTCGGCATCTACGACCCGTCGACGCGCGGTGAGTCGCGCGGCCCGGTCACCTACGAGGAGGTGCTGAAGTACCTCGAAGCGCGCCTGCACGTCGCCGAAAGCTTCCGGGAACGGCTCGTCGAAGTCCCGTTCGGGCTGGACCGGCCCTGGTGGATCCGGGACGGGGACTTCGACCTGGAGTACCACCTTCGGGAGATCGCGCTGCCCGCGCCGGGCAGTTGGCGGCAGCTGTGCACTCAGATCGCCCGGATCCACGCGCGACCCCTGGACCTCAGCAGGCCGCCCTGGGAGCTGTACCTGATCGACGGGCTCGACGGGGTCGACCACCTGCCGCAGGGTGCCTTCGCGGTATTCCTGCGGATACACCACTCCGCCATCGACGGTGTCGCCGGCGCCGAGATCCTCACCGCGATCCACAGCCAGGAACCCGGGGACAGTGCACCGCCGATCCCGGAGGGTTACCACTGGGAACCGGACACCGTCCCGTCCGACCTGGACCTGCTGAGCCGCGCGGCGCTGCACGGTGTCGCCCGGCCGGTCGACGTCCTGCGCCAGGTCGTCTCGGTGGCGCCACAACTACCCGCGCTGGTATCCGACACCCGCGACCCGTCCGTGACGTCGCCGGCGACGCTGCCCAAGGCGACCCGGTTCAACCAGGTGGTGTCGCCACACCGGGTGTTCGGCACCGCGTACACGACACTGGACGTCCTCAAAGAGATCCGCGCGGCGGTGCCGAACGCGACGATCAACGACGTCGGTGTCGCCGTCGTCGGCGGGGCCATCCGGCGCTACCTCCTGGACAAGGACGAGTTGCCCGACGAGGCCATGGTGGCGATGATGCCGATCTCGGTCCGCCCGACGGCCACCCGCGCCAGCGGCACGGCAACCTCGGAGACCAGCACTCAGACCAGCGGAAACGAGTATTCCGTCGCGCCCATCACAATGGCGACCGACGAGGAGGACCCGCTGGTCCGGCTGGCGCGCATCGTGACCTCGACCGCGCACGTCAAGGAGTCAGGAGCCCACCCCGTCCGAGCGCTGATCGCGATGTCGGAGGAGGCCATCGGCGGGCTGATGGGCACGGTGCAACGGGCCGCGGTGCGTGCCCTGAGCCGGCGGGGGCGCGCCGTCGCCGCCCACACCCTGGTGAGCAACGTCCCCGGACCGCAGACCCCGATGTACTTCTGCGGCGCACAGATGGTCGACACCACCGGCCTGGGCCCGGTGCTCGACGGCATGGGGCTCAACAACGGCATCGGCAGCTACGGCAACCGGGTGACGTTCTGCTTCACCGCCGACCGCAAGGCCCTCCCCGACCCCGAGGTGTACGAGCAGTGCCTGAGCGGCGCCGTCGAGGAACTGCTCGATGCCGCCCGCGCGAAGGTGCAAGCCGAGCCGGCGAAGAGAGCGCCGGCCAAGAAGGCGCCGGCTAAGGCAGCACCCGTCAAGGCAGCAGCGGCCAAGCAAGCCCCGGCCAAGAAAACGGCCGTCAAGAAGGCGCCGGCCAAGTAAGCGCCCAGCTCCTCGCGGGCGTGCGCGGGGGCTGCGGAGTCCTGGGATTGCCGGCCCGGTCGATCCTGAATCGCGGTGGGTTCGGCTTGACGGCGGGGGAGGTGCCTTTTAGCGTCGCGGGCGACAGGCCCCGAACACATCGGGGTCGACGGCAGGGGGCGTGATGGCGGAGTCCGGGGACCCGGGTGAGGAATCGCCGCAGCCCGGAGTGGCTCCGGATGCCGAGAAGGGCGCGCCGGACGGGCGCTCGCCCAGGTTCTGGTTGGTCGGTGGCGGGCTGGTCCTGGTCGTCGTTGCCATTGCGCTCACGCTGCTCGGTTCCGACAAGCCCAAGCCCGACATCATCACCCTGACCGACACCATGTTCCTGACCGCAACCGAGTTCCCCGTCGTCGACGGCGGTCGGTACCGGCTGTCGTCGGTGATCACGATGCGTGACGAGCAGGACCCCAAATGCGGCTGGGGAGGCATGGTGCAGCGCGGCGAGGCCGGCGTCGCCACCGATTCCCGGGACAAGACCATGGAAGTGCTGCTGGTGGTTGCCGAACGCAAGCCCGACCTGGGCGCGTTTCCCGATTGCCTCCCCGACAGCGTGCACACGTTCGATGTCCCCGGGCTGCCGTCGGGGGCCGTGGCCTTCTCATTGGCCGGCGATGGCGAGGGAGCCAACCTCAGCGCCTTCGGGTATGTCCGCGGAGTGCTCATGCGTGTTGCGGTGAAGGACCGGGGTGGCGCCATGGACCAGGTCAAAGCGGATCTGGTGACCGTCTACAACCGACAGGCCGACAAGCTCGACAAGGCCTGATCGTCACGCCTCGAGCGTTGGCTTGCGTTCGATGACCCGCCGGCGCGGTGGGACACAAGGCAAGACTGGACGCCCGGCGGGCCGCTTGACGAGGGGGGAGGAGCCTCTTAGCGTCGCTGGGAAGTGGCTGTGAAGAAGTGGCTGTGAAGAAGTGGCTGTGAAACTGTCCCGGGAGCGCGGGGCGGAGACGGGAGAGCGTCGTGACGGTGCTGACTGCGGTGACGGCGGGGTGGGTTCGATGACGGGTCCGTGGGATCCGCAGGCGGGTGGACCGTCGGGGAACCCCTGGCCGGGCCAGCCGGGCGCGCCGCAACCGGGGCCGGATCAGCCGGGTGACCCGAGTGCGCAGTACCCACCGGGCTGGCAGCCGGCACCCGGTACGGCACCGCCGCCCGCGGCCAAGGGGCGCTCCACCAAGTTTTGGCTGATCGGCGGCGGGGTGGTCTTCGTTGTCGCCGCCGTGGTGATCGCAATGATCGCGGTCCTGACGGCGACGAAGTCCAAGCCCGACATCACCGACCTGACCGCGTCGATGCTGTTGACCGAGAACGAGTTTCCGTCGGTCGATGGCGGCAGATACAAGCAGCGGGGTGTGAAATCAGTCGACGAGGAATCAACGGATAGGTGCCCGTGGGGCGGCAAGGGCCAGACCGCCCAGGCAACCCTGGACGGTTCTGGTAAGACGCGGGAGTTCCGTACGATGCTGGCCCTCATCGATCCGACACCCGACCCCGCGGCAGCACCCCGATGTGTGTCCAGTGATGCGGAGACGATCAATGTCACGGGGCTGCCGTCGGGGGTGGTTGCCGTGTCAGACCCGCAAGATGCGAGCGTCGAGCTCACGGCGGTTGGTTTGGTTCGCGGCGTTCTCGTTGCGGCCGAGGTCCACAATCCGGACAACTCCATGGACCAAGCCAAATCGGACCTGGTGGCCGTCTACAACGCGCAGGCGAACAAGCTCAACAAGGCTTAGCGGCTCACGCTTTGGGCGGGCGGGGCCGCACCAGCACCGACTGCGCGATGGCACCGACCGGGCCGTCGTCGTCGAACAGGGTGCCGACCGTCGTCCCGATGCCGTCGGGACCGTAGAACGTCTCGGCGCGGATACCGGTCCACTCACCCGTGGGCACCCGGTACAGGTGCACCGACATGTCGGTGTTCAGGAACGTCCAGCGCCGGATGTCGATCTTGGTGCCCAGGCCGTTGGCGCAGTCGGCGACGGTGAACAACCGCTGGATCGGGGTCAGCGGCTCGTCGTCGACCAACGTCACCCGCGGGCGCATCCACGATTCTCCCGGTCCGTCGTGCGGCGGAACTTTGCACCACAGCCAATCCACGCTGTGCACGTAGTTGGGATCCCACTTGGCGTCCAGCTTGCGGTCGACGGCATCCGCGCGATCGCCCAGAGCAACGTCAGGAGCCGAACCCAGCTCCGCGGTGTCCAGGGTCTGCAACCGCCAGCCGCTGGCCCGGGCCGCGGGGCGGGGCTCGCCGTCGGGGCCCGGCGCCCACAATGTCGCGCCGACCAACTCGATCTGCTTGCCGGAGCGCTCCAGTTCTGATGTCAGCCAGAGGTTTTCGGCCATCGGGACGGGACCGATCAGGTCGACGACCACCCGGGACAGCCGGGTGTCTTCCCGCGGTTGGCACTGCTCCAGGCCGCGGACCAGCAGCGCCGAGACGGGTGCGCCGTGCTGGATGGCCGAGGTCCAGGTGCTGATCGCCATCTCGGTCGGGCGCAGGCGCTGGCCCACCGTGCCGGCGACCGTTGCCCGGTCGTCGAGGAGTTGGTAGTAGGACACGGTCACGCTTTCTCCGGGGCGGGATGGGTCACGTCCAGCACATCGACCCGGGACAGGGCCGTGCCGATCAGCTGCTCGGGATAGGCCGATGTGCTCGACAGCAGGAACAGGGTGCGGCCGTCCGGCCCGCCGAGCGCGCCGGCGATGGCCACCCGGTCGCCGAGCTCGATCCGGTCGGTGACAGTGCCGCCGTAGGTGATCCGGTCGAACCGGTGAGCCAGGGTCAGCGCCGTCCAGATCCCGCCGTCGGCATCGATGGCCAGCCCGTCGGGCGGGCCATCGAGCCCTTCGGCGAACACCCGCGGGCCGGACAGCTCACCGTCGGACAGGGTGAACGCGGTCAGCCGCCGCCCCGTCGACTCGGCGACGACCAGCGTCGTGCCGTCGGGGGTGATGACCATGCCGTTGGGGAACTCGAGCCCGGATGCGACGACGTCTGCCGTCCCGTCGGGATCCACCCGGACGACGACGCCGTCGGTGCGGGCCTGCGCGCCGACGTAGACCCGGCCCGCGCCGTCGACGACCATGTCGCCGAGGTTCGCCGGCGCCAGGGCGGCCAGATCGGCCAGCACCGACACCTCGCCGTCGGCGTAACGCAGCAGCTGCCGGTCCTCGGTCGAGACGATCAGCAGGGACCCGTCGGGCGCGAAACCCAGACCCGAGGGCGCCCGTCCGGGCAGCGGGAGCGTCGTCACGGCACCGGTGAGATCCACGGTGTGCACCGCCGCCCCCAGCATGTCGGAGAACCACAGCGCGCCGTCGTGCCAGCGGGGTCCCTCGCCGAAGCAGAAGCCACCCGCCAACGGCTCCGCTTCTTTACAAATCACGGTCCAAGTGTCACGCTTTTCGGGTGTCGTTGTCAATGAAGACGGGTGCGCGTCAGGTGAAGAAGCGATGACCATGAAGAAGTACTACGGCCACACCCTGCTGTATCTGCACGAGACGATATCCCTGGGCTCCGGTGACAGCGCCGAATTCACCGAGAGGTTCACCGCGATCTACCAGCCGATGATGACCGAGCTCGGTGCCCGGCTGTTCGCCCTCTGGGAGACCACGACCTACAACGGGCACTGGCCGCAGGTCACCGTCATCTGGGAGATCGACTCCTTCGCCGACTACGCCCGCATCGGCCGCGCCCAGGCCGCCGGCGGCAGCGCCCACGCGCAGGCGAACGCGTGGAAGGCCTACCTCCGGACGATCGGTGCACATGGCGAGGGCCGGATCATGTACGCCGGCAAGTACAACAAGACGCTGGCCCAGCTGACCGCCGACGGCTTCGGCGCCGGACTGGTGATCCAGGAGATCATGGAAACCAAACCCGGCCGCCAGGACGACTACATCCGCGAGCTGGAGCGGCTGTACGTGCCGTGGTCGGAATCCACCGGGAAACGTTGGCTGGGCTCGTTCATCACCACGTTCCGGTTCAACGAGGTCATCCACTACTGGGCCCTCGACGGAGACTGGGACTGCTTCGAAAACCACTACCCGTCCTGGAAGGGACAACCGCCGGCCGAGATCGTCACCTGGATGAGCGTGGCGCCCGCGCTGCGCGACGGCTGGGAAGACTCGATCCTCTCCGCGCTGCCCCCCTCGCCGCTAAAGTAGGCGACCCGATGACTCACACGGTATTTCGGTACAACCCGTTCGACCCGGACGTGATGGCCGACCCGCTGCCCTACTACCGGGTGCTGCGCGACGAGCACCCGGTGTACTACATCGATGAGTTGGACACCTTCGCGCTGTCGCGGTTCGACGACATCTGGACCGTGCTGGGCACCACCGACGGGACCTTCGTCGCTTCCGAGGGCACCCTGCCGTCGGCGGCGGTGCTGGAACACCGCAACTCTGGTCCGGTGCCCGATCCGCCGTTGCACCCCATGGTTTTTCACGCGAACTACGATTCGCCGGTCTACGAGAACGTGCGCCGGTGCACGTCCGCGCAGTTCCGGCCGCGGTCGGCGGCCAAGCTCGCCGACCGGATCCGCACCCTGGCCAACGAGCGGCTCGACGAACTGCTGCCCCGCGGCCGGTTCGACCTCACCCAGGACTTCGGCGGCATCGTCGCCGCGACCATGACGTGCGACTTCCTCGGCCTGCCGGAGGAACTCGCGCCCGAGGTGCTGGCCACCGTCAACGGCGGCACGCTGGCTCAGCCCGGTGAAGGGGTAGAGATCGCCAACGCCCGCCCCGGCTACCTGTCCTATCTCACTCCCATCATCGAAAAACGCCGCGCCGCCGGCGCCGACGGCTCCGAACCCATCGCCGACGCGCTGATCAACTTCCGTCTCGACGACGGCTCGGCGCTGGGCGACGTCGAGGCCGCCACCCAGATGCTGGCGGTGTTCATCGGCGCCACCGAAACCGTGCCCAAGGTGACCGCGACCGGGCTGTGGCACCTCAGCCGTCACCCCGACCAGCTGGCCGCCGTGCGCGCAGACCTGGACGCCAACGTGCCCGTCGCCCGCGAGGAGATCATCCGCTACAGCGCGCCCGCGCAGTGGTTCGCCCGCACCGTGCGACACCCCTACGAAATCCACGGCGTCACGCTGCAACCCGGTCAGCGGGTGATCGCCCTGCTCGGCTCGGCGGCCCGCGACGAACGCGAATACCCGGACCCGGACAGCTTCATCTGGAACCGGCCCATCGAGCGGCTGCTGTCCTTCGGTCACGGCCAGCACTTCTGCATGGGCGTGCACGTAGCGCGGCTGGAGATCGCCATCATGATCACCGAATTCCTCAAGCGGGTAGGCGAATACCGCATCGACGCCGAAGCGGCGTCGCGCCCCCCGTCGAGCTTCCAGTGGGGCTGGAACAACATCCCGGTGGAGGTCTGAGCATGTGGTGCCACCGGGTCATCGCGCCCTACACCTTCGAGAAAATCGAACTGCCCGAACCGGATCCGGCCACCCTGGATCCCGGCCAGGTACTGCTGAAGTTCGCCGCCGCCGCCATCTGCGGCAGCGACATGCCGGGCTTCCGCGGCACCCAGGGCAAGCTGCCCGCCGACACCGGCCCGTGCGCGGCCGACATCGACGGGTTCCCGATCCACGAGATCGTCGGCGAGGTGATCGCCAGTGCCCACCCCGAGCACCAGGTCGGCACCATGGTGGTCGGCTGGGCCTCGGCATTCGACGGACTCAAGGAGCAGGTGGTCTCCGACGGGGAGGGCCTGGCCCGCTACCACCCGGCACTGAGCCCCGAGCAGGCGGTCGCGCTGCAGCCCTTGGCCTGTGTGCTCTACGCCGTCGAACAACTACCCCCGCTGGCCGGCAAACACGTCGCGGTGATCGGACAGGGCTCGATCGGCCTGCTATTCAGCTACGTCGCCAAGGCCGCCGGCGCCGCACGGGTCACCGGCGTCGATCCGGTGGACCGCAGCGCGGTCGCGGCGAATTTCGGCGTCGATAACGCGGTGCGCGCCACCAGCGATCGCTGGATCGCACACCTGGACGCGTGGGACAAACCCGACATCGTGATCGAAGCCGTCGGGCACCAGGTCGCCACCCTCACCCACGCCATCGAAGCCGCCGCGTGGCGCGGCACGGTGTTCTACTTCGGCGTCCCCGACGACGACTGCTACCCGATCAGCATGCGCGCCATGCTGCGTTCCAACCTGACCCTGATGTCCGGGGTCACCCTGGACCGGCGCCGGGTGCTGGCCGCTGCGGACGCCTTCGCCCGCGAGCACCCCCAACTGCTGCCGGCGTATGTCACCCACACCTTCCCCGTCGACGAGGTCCAGCAGGCCTTCGAACTCGCCGCCCGCCCCACCCCGGGGCGCATCAAGATCGTGCTGGTGCCGTGACCGGCCCGCAGTGGGGCGGCTGGATCACCGGACCCACCGCGCTGGGTCCCGAACAGTTCGCCGCCGCCGGCTACGACTACGTCGGAATCGACATCCAGCACGGCTATCTCGACGACGCCGACGCCGCGGTCCTGCTGCGCCGGTTGACCCACGTCCCGATCCGGGCCCTGGTCCGCGTGCCCTCGGTGGACCCCGCACCGATCGGCCGGGTGCTGGATGCCGGCGCGGACGGGATCATCGTCGCGATGGTCGACTCGCCGGACCAGGCCGCCGCGGCCGTCGCCGCCACCCGCTACCCGCCGCACGGGTATCGCAGCTTCGGTCCGCTGCGCCCGGACCTCGGCTCGGACCCCGCGGCGCTGGCCGCCCGCGCCGCGGTGTTCGTGATGATCGAGACCGCCGCCGGCCTGGCCGCCGTCGAGCAGATCTGCGCGGTCGACGGACTCACCGGCATCTACACCGGCCCCGCCGATCTCGCGCTGTCCCTGGGTTTCGGGATCCCCGACGCCCTGCGGGCACCGGAGATGCTGGACGCCATCGACCACATCGGCGCGACGGCAACGGCCGCCGGGCTGGTCGCCGGAATCCACGCCGGAACCGGGCCGGCCGGCCGGGCCCTGGCCGCCCGCGGCTACACCATGCTCACCCTGGCCGCCGAGTCCCAGGCGCTGCGCCACGGTGCCGCCGACATCCTCGCGCAGGCCCGAACGACCATCGAGACGAAGGAGCCGCAATGATCGAACACGGGATCGTGCTGGTCACCGGAGCGGCGCGCGGCCAGGGCGCCGAGATCGTAAAACGTCTGGTGGCAGCCGGATACCGGGTCGCCGCCGCCGATGTACTGACCGCCGAGCTCGCCGAGACCGTGCAACCCCTCGGCGACGCGGTGATCCCGGTCGCCCTCGATGTCAGCTCGGCCGAGCACTGGCAGGCCGCCGTCGCCGACACCCGAGCGGCATTCGGCACCCTCACCGCCCTGGTCAACAACGCCGGGGTGCTGCACCGCGCCCCGGTGTCCGAGGAGACCGAGGAGGCCTTCGAACGCAGTTGGCGGATCAACTGCCTGGGCCCGTTCCTCGGCGTGCAGGCCGCCCTGCCCGAACTGCGGCGCAACCCGGGCGCGTCGATCGTCAACACCTGCAGCACCGGGGCGATCCGTCCGTTCCCCAACCACGCGGCGTACGGCGCGGCGAAGTGGGGACTGCGCGGACTCACCCAGATCCTGGCCGCCGAACTGGCGCCGGAGGTCCGGGTCAATGCCGTGCTGCCCGGACCGGTGGCCACCGACATGCTCGACGCCGCAACGCAATCCCGGCTGGCGCAACGGGTTCCGGCCGGGCGTCTGGGTACGCCCGCCGACATCGCCGACGCCGTGGTGTTCCTGCTGTCCGAGCACGCGTCCTTCATCACCGGTGCCGAACTCGTCGTCGACGGCGGCCAGTCGCTGACGATCGGCTGACCCGGTGCGCGACCGGCTCGCACCGCGGCTGCGTGAATTCGCTGACCTCCGAACGGTTATCGACGCCGAGGTCCTCGACGGCGTGCGCGCGGGCATCGATGCCCGCCGCCGCACCGAAGCCGCGGGCATGGATGTCACCGGGCTGACCGTGAGCGACGCGGTGGTGCCCGTCGGCGACCGTGAGATCGCGGTGCGGATCTACCGCCCGGCCGACCCGGTAGCGTCCGCGTTGTTCTGCCACTCCGGTGCGTTCGTGCTGGGCAACCTCGACATCGACCATCGCCTGTGTGTGGAGCTGGCCCGCCGCGCCGGGGTGTCCGTCATCTCGGTCGACTACCGGCTGGCACCGGAGCACCCGTACCCCGCCGCGCTGACCGATGCCCTGGACGCGCTGTCCTGGATCGCCGACACCGCGGCGGGCCCGGTCGGGGTGATCGGCAGCAGCGCCGGGGGATGCCTGGCCGCGACGGTGGCCCAGCGCAGCGCCGACGGGCACGCGCCGACCCTGGCCTTTCAGGTGCTGCACCAACCGGTGCTCGACGACCGGCCCAGCCCGGCCAAGGAGGAGTTCACCGCGGCGCCGGGCTTCGACGGGCCGGCCGCGGTACAGATGTGGCGGTACTACCTGGGTGCCCACCAGCCGGAGGCGGCGTCGGTTCCCGGCCGCCGGGAGGACCTGACCGGGCTGGCCCCGGCGTTCGTCAGCTGCGCCGAACTCGACCCGCTGCGCGACGAGGCCCTGGACTACGCCATCCGACTGACCTGGGCGCAGGTGCCGACCGAACTGCACTTGTTCCCCGGCGCCTGCCACGGTTTCGACGCCCTGGCGCCGGACTGGGAACTGAGCAGAACGCTGTTCGAGCTGGTGGCGGCGTTCATCCGCAGGCGGGTCGGTTGACCGCGCTACCGGTGGGCGGCGGCGCTGCGGGCGGCCGCCAGGATCGCGGCGTGCGCCAGCTCGGCGGCGGTGCGCCAGTCCTTGCCGCCCTCGATCTGCACCGCCGCGGTGAAGTGCGGGCTCAGGTGCGCGCCGACGGTGTCGACCAGGATCGCCGGGGGCGGCTGCGCCGAATCGGACACCGCCAGCCATACCGTCTCCGCGACCCGCGTGGCGACCTCGCGAAAATCCCTGCGGCGCTGGCGTTCCGAACGCGCCAGGTCGACCGGGAGATCCGACCGCGACGCCAGCTCGAAGAAACCGGGCCCGATGACGGCATTCATCCGGTGCGCCTCGGCGCAGGTGATCTGCAGCCAGCCGTCCAGGTCCCCGTCGTAGCGGGGGAGTTGGCGGCCGTAATTCTCCATGCCCGCGTCGAACGCGGCGGCGATCAGTGCCTCGCGGCTGTTGAACATCCGGAACAGCGTGCGGCGGCTGACCCCGGACGCCTCGGCCAGCTGGTCCATGGTGACGTCGAGACCGGTGTCGAGCACCAGGCGCCGGCTCGCGGCCAGGACGTGTTCGGCCGCGGCTCGGCGTTTGGCCTCGGTCAGCGACCGCGCGGTCGATTCGGACACCGGGGCAGCCTATCCGAAAACCACTTCTTGACACTAAGCAGTGCCATAAAAGACACTCTGAGATGTCACAGAAAGGGGTGCGCATGGACACCGCGCAGCTCGACGGCATCCGGATAGGCCGGCGCCACCTACGGTTCGACCCGATCACCGACGACGACGCCACCATCGCCGCCCACCTGGAGCAGCTGTCGGTACCCGCGCTGATCGCATCGGTCGTCGGTATCACCGGCGACCCGTCCCTGCTGCGCACCGCGATCCGGCCGCGGGAATTCATCCAGAACGAGTTCCAGGGCAAGATGACCCCCGCCGAACTGGCCGAGCTGCGGCGCCGGGCGCTGGCCGGCGTCACCGCTTGGCGCGACGCCGGCTGCCCGCAACCACGCGACCCCAGCCCGGAGCTGATCCGCGAGACCATGGAGTGGATCAACTGCGGCCCGGTGCCCGACGACTACGCGGCGCTGTACGCCGAGGAGATGGACCTGGCCGGCGCCAACCCCCGGGCGATCGGCCTGGCCGGCGACGCCGTCATCCCGCCGGGCTTCTCGGTGCTCATCATCGGACTCGGCGAGGCCGGGCTGCTGGCCGCGCTGCGGCTGCAGGAGGCCGGGATCGCCTTCGAGATCATCGAGAAGAACGACGACGTCGGCGGCACCTGGTACGAAAACTCCTATCCCGGCTGTCGGGTGGACGTCGCCAGCCACTTCTACTCCTACTCGTTCACCCATGCCGACCAGTTCTCCGACTACTACGCGCGCCAGCCGGAACTACACCGCTACTTTCGCGCCCTGATGGACGAGTTCGGCATCGGCGAGCACGTGCACTGGGGGCACGAGGTCACCCGCGCCGAATGGGACGAGGACGCCGGGCGGTGGACCGTCACCGCGACCGCAGCCGATGGGACACGTCTGACCCGCAGTGCGACTGTCGTTTTCGCCGGTGTCGGGTTCCTCAATCGGCCGCTCATCCCGGATCTTCCGGGCCTGGAGCGTTTCGCCGGGCCGGTGTTCCACGCCGCCCGGTGGGACCACGACGTCGACCTGACCGACGCCAGGGTGGCGCTGGTGGGCGCCGGTGCCAGCGGCTTCCAGATCGGCCCCGCCATCGTCGACGACGTCGCCGCGCTCACGGTGTTCCAGCGCACGCCGCAGTGGATGGCCCCCAATCCGCGCTACCACGCCGCCGTCGGCGACGGGGAGCACTGGGCGATGCGGCACCTGCCCGGCTATTCCCGCTGGTATCGGTTCATGCTGATGCTGCAATCCAGCGACAAGATGCTGGATCTGGTTCGCGCCGACGAGAACTGGCCCGACTTCCCGCGCACCGCCAACGCCGCCAGCGCCGCGCGCCGCGAAGTGTTCGTCAACTGGATCACCGACCAGCTCGGCGAGGATCCGGCGCTGATGGCCAAGGTCACGCCGAACTACCCGCCGATGGCCAAGCGAATGCTGCAGGACAACGGAAGCTGGCTGCGCTGCCTGCGCCGCGACCACGTCGAACTGGTCACCGACCCCATCCTGGGCATCGACGAGACCGGAATCCTCACCGAGTCCGGGCATCACGACACCGACGTCATCGTGCTGGCCACCGGGTTCCGGGCCAGCGAGATGCTCTGGCCGATGGATATCATCGGCCGCGACGGTGTCTCGATCGCAGACTGGTGGGACGGAAAACCGGCCGCCTACAACGGAATCTCGGTCCCCGGGTTCCCCAACTTCTTCATCTTCTCCGGGCCCGGCACCGGACTCGCGCACGCCGGCAGCGTCATGTTCATGACCGAATGCCAGATGCGTTACGCCGGAGCGGCATTGCAGACGCTGATCGAGGGCGGTCACCGCAGCATCGAACCCAGCGAGGCTGCCTACCACCGGTACCGCGACCGGCTGCAGACCGAGATCTCGGCGCTGATGTGGGGCCACCCGAGCATCGAGCACTCCTGGTACAAAGCCGCCGACGGCAACGTCTACGTGCTGAGCCCGTGGCGCTCGGTGGACTACTGGACGATGACCGGCGCCGTCGACCCGGACGATCACGTGCTGAACGGAGCGCACCGATGACCCACTCACCGATGACCGGCGACCCGGAAGAGGAGTCCATGACAGACCGACTGAGTTACCGGCTCGACGTCATCGGTGCCGACGTGGCCGACGTCGTCACCGGCACCGGCGGGTGGATATTCGACCGGTCGATGGACGGCTGGACCGTCACCGTCCTGTGCCGGACCGACCCCACCGACTCCGATGCCCGGGCGCTGCACATCCTGGGCGCGCAGGCCGAACGGATTACCGCCGGGCTCGCCGGCCGACGCCCGGACGCCGTCGCCGTCTCGGCGGCCGTGCTGCGGGAGGTTCCCGCGATCCGCGAGCAGCTACTGGGCCTGCAGGCCACCGGTTCGGTGGCGATCACCGTGTGGGGCGGCGACGGTCCCGGCACCCCGCCGTGGCAGGGCTCCCATCGGCTGAGTGCGGCCGCTCGCGCCTTCAAGGCGCAGGCGTTGTTGGCCGCGGCCGGCGGGCGGGGCCCGGCCGGCGCCGACGAGCCGTACCGCCGCGGGATCGCGCAGCGCGCCGACGTCGAAAACGCCGGTTGAGCCGACTTCGGCGAAAATCCGGCCAAAACGCCTGATTTCGGGGTGATATGGATCCATGAGGTCGATGGTGCGGCGGGTGCTCGGTCACCGGGTGAGCGTCGAGGCGCTGATCGAGGTCGGGCTCTGGCTGGCGCTGCCGTACCTGCTGATCGGGATCGGCTACTCGTTCCTGACGGCCGACCGGGTGGACTTCATGGAGGCCCAGCTCAGCCACTACCTTCCGGCCGGCGCCAATGTCGCGGCCTTCGGGGAATCGATTCTGCTGTGGCCGTTGCTGGTGCTGCACCCGCTGTTCTGCATCTGAGCACCCGAGGACGAAGTCCTGACCCGATCCGGGTCCCTCCCGGGCTATGTTTGATCCCGATGAGCACACCGAATACCCCGCCGGCCTGCTATCGGCATTCCGGTGCACCGGCCCGGGTCGCCTGCACCCGCTGCAACCGCCCGATCTGCCCGGACTGCATGACGACGGCCGCGGTCGGTTTCCAGTGCCCGGACTGTGTGCAGGAGGGCAAGAAGTCGGTGCGCGCGGTGCGGACGGTGTTCGGCGGCCGGGTGCACGACGGCCGGCCGTTGGTGACCTACACGCTGATGGCCGCCTGCGCGGTGGTCGGGGTGCTGCAGATCGTCATCCCGGGTTTCACCCAAGACTTCAGCATGTGGCCGCTGCGCGTCGCGTTCTTCGACCAGTGGTACCGGATGATCACCTCCGGATTCCTGCACTACGGCGTCGTGCACCTGCTGTTCAACATGTGGGCGCTCTACGTGGTGGGCCCGCCGCTGGAGTCCTGGCTGGGCCGCGCGCGATTCTCGGTGCTCTACGGCGTGAGCTTGCTCGGCGGGTCGACGCTGATCTATCTGATGGCCCCGCTGAACACCGCGCACGCCGGGGCGTCCGGTGCGATCTTCGGGCTCTTCGCCGCGACCTACGTGGTCGCCAAGCGGCTGCAGTTCGATGTGCGGTCGGTGACGATGCTGATCGTGCTCAACCTGGTCATCACCTTCGCCATCCCGGGCATCAGCTGGCAGGGACACGTCGGCGGCCTGATCACCGGCGCACTGATCGCCTGCGCCTACGCCTTCAGTCCCGAGCGCTACCGCACCCTGTTCCACGTCGGGGTTCCCGTCGCCCTGCTGGCGGTATTCGTCACCCTCACCGTGTGGCGCACCGAGCAACTGCGTTCCCTGATCACGATCGTCAGTTCCTGAGGCGTTAAAGCCGGTCCCGCAGTTCCCGTTTGAGCACCTTGCCGTAGGAGCTCTTCGGCAACTCGTCGACCAGCACGTACCGTTTCGGCCGCTTGAACCGGGCGATGCGGTCCAGCAGATGCGCATCGAGTTCGTCGGTGAGGCCATCGCCCGCCGCGGGACCGGGCACCACGAACGCCACCACCACCTCGCCCCACTCGGGATCCGGCGCCCCGACGACGGCGGCCTCGACGACGCCGGCGTGTGCGATCAGCGCCTCCTCCACCTCACGGGGATAGATGTTGGAGCCGCCGCTGATCACCACATCCTTGGAGCGGTCCCGCAGGGTGAGATTGCCACGTTCGTCGAAGGTACCCATGTCGCCGGTGTGCAGCCAGCCGTCGACCAGGGTCGCCGCGGTGGCCGCGGGATTGCGCCAGTAGCCCGACATCACCACGTCGCCGCGACAGACGATCTCGCCGATTTCCCCGATATCGGCGGGGCTGCCGTCGCCGCGGAGCACCGCAACCTCGACACCCGAGCGGGGATACCCGACCGAGCCGAGCACCGCATCCTCGGCCCACCCGCCGTCGGGCCCGAGGTGATCGCGACGGCGCAGGCCGGTGATGGTCATCGGTGCCTCGCCCTGGCCGTAGAGCTGGGTGAAGACCGGGCCGAACGCGGCCATCGCGGCCTTGAGGCTCTCCACGTACATCGGGCCGCCGCCGTAGACGATCGTGCGCAGGTGCGCGGGTCGTTGCCGCCCGGTGGCGACCAGCCGGCCGACCATGGTGGGCGCGAGGAACGCCGCGCACCCCGGATGGTGTCCGCACAGGTCGAGGAACTCCTCGGCGTCGAACACCCCCGACGCCGGGATCACCTGGCGCGCCCCGCGCAGCACGTACGGTGGGATGTAGAGCCCCGAGCCGTGCGACATCGGTGCGGCGTGCACCAACGCGGCGTGCTCGTCGGGATCGTCGAAATCGGCCAGATGCGCCACCGTCATCGCCATCAGGTTCCGGTGCGAGAGCATCGCGCCCTTGGACCGCCCGGTGGTGCCGCTGGTGTAGAACAGCCAGGCCAGCGCGGCCGGGTCGGTGTTCGGCGGGAGGGTGGGGGATTCGGCGAACCACTGTCGGTACTCGTCGCCGCCGATTCGGCACACGGGTGCACAGTCCTGTTCGACCAGCCCGGCGGCGAGCTTGTCCGAGGTGAAAACCATTGCTGCACCAGAGTCTTCGAGGATCTGGCCCATCTCGCTCGCGTGCAGTTTGTAGTTGATCGGCACGTACACGCATTCGGCCGCCCAGATGCCGAACATCAACTCCAGGATCTCGGGACGGTTCTCGGCGGCCACCGCGATCCGCGCACCCGGCCCGAAACGCTCGCGCAGCGCCGCGGCCAGCCGCAATGCCCGGTCCCGCAGCTGCGCCCAGGTCGCCACCTGCCGGGCGCCGTGGAACACCGCACCGGCATCGGGGAACCGGGCGGCGGCCTGATCCAGCACCGCGAACACGTTCACGGCTGCTCCCACCGGCTGGAAAGGGCATATTCGGACAGGTATTTCGTCGAACTCCAGCCACCGTCGACAACGATGGTCTGCCCGTTGATGAAACTCCCGCCCGGCGAGCACAGGAACGCCACCGTCGCGGCGATGTCCTCGACCCGGCCGAGCCGGGTGTGCGGCGTCATCTCGGTGTTGATCCGGCGGAACCGGTCGTCGTCGAGGCGGTGCTCGACCATGGGGGTGACGGTGACCCCCGGCGCCACGGCGTTGCACCGGATGCCCTGGGCGCCGTACTGGCAGGCGATATGGGTGGTCAGCGCGGTCAACCCGCCCTTGGCCGCCGAGTACGCGCCGCCGCGCAGGCCGCCGACGACGGCGAACGTCGAGGTGATGTTGATGATCGCCGAACCCGGCTGCAGGTGCCCGATGACCTCGCGGGCCAACCGGAACGGCGCCCGCAGCATCACCCCGAGGAACCGGTCGAGGGTCTCATCGTCGGTCTCGTGCAACGGTTTCGGGCTGCCCAGCCCGGCATTGTTGACCAGCACGTCGATCCGGCCCCAGCGCGCAAGTGCCGCCGCGGTCACCCGCGCCGGTGCGTCGTCGTCGGTTAGGTCGACGGCCACCGTCGCGACCGAGTTCGGGTCGCCGGTCGCCTCGGTCACCGCCTCGGCCAGGGCGGCCAACCGTGGCTGGTCCCGGCCGGTGCCCAGCACCGCGTAGCCCTGACGCGCAAGTTCGACGGCGCAGCCGAATCCGATGCCGCTGCTGGCACCGGTGACAATGGCGACCGGCATGTTCACCCCTCCCCGGTCTCCGGGCACAGTGTCGCCCGGATCTGCTGCTTGAGAATCTTCCCGGCGTCGTTGCGCGGCAGTGACTCCCAGATCTCCACCCGTTCCGGCACTTTGAACAGCGCGAGCCCGGCTTCGGTCAGCACGGTGCGCAGTGCGGAGACGTCGGGCACCGGCGCGCGGTCATCGGGCACGATGACCGCGCACGCCCGCTCGCCGGTCCGCCGGTCGGGGATACCCACCACGGCCACCTCGCTGATGCCCGGTGCGGTGGCGAGAATATCCTCGATCTCCTTGGGGGAGATGTTCTCCCCGTTGCGGATGATGAGGTCCTTGCACCGGCCGGTGACCACCAGATAGCCGTTGTCGATCCGACCCAGGTCCCCGGTCCGGAAGAACCCGTCGTCGTCGAAGGCGTCGGCGGTGTCGCGATTGTGCCGGTAGCCGAGCAGCATCTGCGGTCCGCGGGCCCGGATCTCGCCGTCGACGATGCGGAGCTCGGCGATGCCGGCGCGACCGTCGGTGTGCGCGGCGTGCTCGGTGTCCCCGGGGTCGGGCGAACCGACGGTGGTGACCGGAACCTCGGTGGACCCGTACACCCGGGTGACGACGGCGTTGTCGAAGAAGTCGGTCGCGTCCAGGATCAACGACGGCGGCACCGACGCCCCGCCACAGATGAACACCTTCAGATCCGGCAGCCGACTGCCGGCGCGCCGGGCGGCTTCCAACAGACCGGTCAAAAACGGTGTGGCCCCGGCCATATGGCTGCACCGGTGAGTCTGCATGAGTGCGACGGCGACGTCGGGGTCCCAGCGTTGCATCAGCACCGCGGTGCTGCCCAGCAGTAGCGGAGCCTCGAATGCGTAGATGGATCCGCCGATGTGGGCGATCGGCGACGGCACCAGGAAGGTGTCACCGGACTCGACGCGCCAGTAGTGCCCGATCTGGGTCAGCAGGGCGCGCAGTCCACGTTGGCTGTGCAGCACACCCTTGGGCGCCGCCGTGGTACCCGAGGTGTACAGCAGCAGTGCCACGGCATCCGGATCGACGTCGGGCAGCGTGACCGCGGGCGTACCGCTGAAAAGTTCTTCGTACCCGGTGAATCCGGTCTCGGCGCCGCGGACCACCACCACCTCCGGCGGGGTGGGCAGATCCGCGGTCACCCGGGCCAGCATCGCCGGATAGTCCTGGCCGCGATAGAGCCCGGGGATGACGATCATCGCCGCCCCGGTGTCTTCGAGGATGTAGCGCAGTTCGCGGTCCCGCAACGACGGCAGGATCGGATTGACCACCATGCCCGCCAGCGTCGCGCCGAGATAGACGATGGCGGCCTCGTGCCAGTTCGGCAGCATGAACGACACCACCGAGCCCGGTTCGAACCGGCGCAGCAGCGCCGCGGACAGGGTGCGGGCCGCGCGGTCGGTACCGGCGGCGTCCAGGCGCACGTCGTCGTCGATCAGCAGAACCCGTTGTGGGGTAAGGATGGCTGCGGTGGCCAGTGCGTCGGCGAGCGCGGTAGCCACGGCTCAGCCCGAAATCCGGCGCAAGGTCATGGAATACCGGTAACGCGACGCCGGGTGGGTGTTGATGGTGACCTGGGCGGTCTCGCCGTCGGAGGTGATGTAAGTGCGGCGGACCTCCAGGGCCGCGGTACCCGGATCGACGTCCAGACGGGCGGCCAGGTCGGTGCGCATCAGCACCGCCGAGATCTCCTGGTGCACTTCGGTGATGGTGCGGCCGAACATGTCTTCGATCAGCGGGAACACCGGACCGTTGTGCCGGTGCAGCAGCCGGCCGACCGACGCGAACTCGCGGTTGATGTAGTACTCGGTGAAGCACACCGGGTGCGAGGCTCCGTCGGCCTGCCGGTAGCCGCCGATACCCAGCCACTCCTGCCCGACCGCCAGGCCGGTGCGCTGGGCCAGATCGGCGTCGACGGTCAGCATCCGGCTGGCCTGGATGACCAGGTGCGCCCCGGAGGCGAACGCCATCAGATCATCGATGGACATCACGTCCTGGGCGTAGGAACTGATGGAGGTCCGCGGTACCACCATGGTGCCGGCGCGCGGCTTGGAGGAGATCAGATTGTCCTCCCGCAGCCGGCGCAAAGCCTCGCGGACGGTGTACCGGCTCACCGAAAACCGGTCGCACAGTGCATGTTCGGTGGGCAGCTGGGATCCGACGGGATAGACCCCGTCGACGATCTCCTGCCGCAGCGCCCGGGCGACCTGGAGATATCGGGGATCGGCGGCGGTGTTCACGGACGGGGCTTATCGGGACGCAGTGCCAGCACGCTGCCGTCGGCGTCGGCCGAGACGAACAGGGTGCCGTCGGCGCCGGCGGCGATCCCGGCGAACGGTCCCTGCGGCCCGGAGAACGGCGGCATGCCCAGCAGCGGCTTCGGGGTCACCCCGGTCGGCGCTCCCACCGGCAGCCCGGCGGCGATGACGCTGCGGGTGCCCTCTGCCAGGTCGACGGCGATGACCTCCTTGCTGCCGGCGTCGACGACATAGACCGTGCCGTCGCGCACCAGCAGCCCCTGGGGCTGAACCAATCCCTCGATCAACGGGCGAGAGCGGCCGCCGGCCACCGTTACCACGCGGCCGGCCCCGGACTCGCTGACCAGTACCTCCCCGACGGGGGTGATCGCGATGCCGACGGGCGTGTCCAGGCCGTCGGCCAGGATCTCGGTGTCGCCGTCGCGCACCGCCAGCACCCGTCCGGTGCCCTGCTCCACGGCGAGCGCGGCGCCGTCGGGTGCCAGGGCGACGCCGTAGAGCTGATCGAATCCGCTTGCCAGTACCTCGGTTTCGCTGGTCGCCGGCCGCCACCGTGCCACGTCTCCGTTGGCGGTGGTGACCAGGAACTGCCCCGGTCCGGCGGGGGTGAGACCGCGCAGGAACCCGGGGTAGCCGGGGGTGAACAGCATGCCCGCGATCTCTTTCTCCCCTTTGTCGCCGGGGGAGCCGGTGGACAGCCGGTAGGTGAACGTCCCGTCGGCCACATACAGCGCGCCGTCGTCACCGACGGCCAGATCCAGCGGCCAGTTCAGGCCGCCGGGCAGTGCGGTCCGCACACCGCCGTCGGCGCCGATCTCGGTGATCTCCCCGGTGAAGTTGGAGACGAACAGCCGGTCGCCGACGAGGGTGCAGTTGTCCAGGCCGGGGGACAGCTGCGCCAGCAACGTCTGCGACCCGGTCTGCGGGTCGATCTGCAGCACCTGCCCGCTGAACACCTGGGTGGAGACGATCTGTCCGTCCGGGCCGAACTTCACCGAGTCGGGAACGCCGAGGCCGCCGGCGACGGTCTGCGGCCCGGAGTCGCCGTCGACGTCGATGCGCCAGATCTCGTTGGCGTCCATCACCGGGAAGTACAGCAGGCCGTCCGGGCCGAACTCCATGGCATTCGGTGACGGCAGGTTCTCGCAGATGACCCGGGGTGCGCCGCCGGCCAGGTCGAGCTCCAGCAGCCGGCCGCCGGGCCGGCACTCGCCGACGAACAGCCGCCCGCGGTGCACGGTGATGCCGTTGGCCGACGGGACGTCGTCGCGCAGCACCCGGGTGACGCCGCCGTCGAGCATGCTGACCCGGCCGTTCATCACCTCGGTGGCGATCAGCCGGCCGGCGTCGTCGAAGGCGACGTCGTCGGGACCGACGATGCCACCGCCCTTGGGGCTGATGGCCTCGACCGTGCCGGCGTCGATGTCGAGTGCGCTGACCTGGCTGCCGGTGACCTGCGCGATGTAGACGCGGCCGTCCGGCCCGGTGCGCAGACCGTTGGCGCCGAACACCCGGCTGGGTGGGGTCAGTCGGTGCAGCGTCCAGCCGAAAGCGGTGCTCGAGGGCACGGTGTTGGGATAACGCGTGGTTGATCCGCGGCTCACGGTTACCGACCCTATCAACCATATTTGGTCCAGACAATAGAGCCGAACATTCCGGACTAGCCCCCTTGACTCGCCGCTGAACTGTAGAGAATGATGTTCTTCACTACGGCGAAGGGCATTAATTGTCCGTACAAAAAGGGGTTTGTGTGGCGGATCAGCTGGGCCTGTCGGGGCGTGTGGTGCTGGTCGCCGGCGCGTCCGGCGGCGGCATCGGCACCGCGGTCACCGAGGCCGTCGCCCGCGCCGGCGCCACCGTGGTGGCCCTGGGACGGTCCGCCGAGAAGCTGGAGCGCGACCTCGGTCCCCTGGTCGACGCCGGCCTGCCGATCGTTCCGGTGGCCGCCGACGTCGGCACCGACGAGGGGATCGCCACCGCGATGGCCGCCGCGCGCGCCGCCGACGGCACGCTCTACGGACTGGTGAACATCGCCGGCGGCGCCGACCCGTCGACCTGGATGCCGTGCACCCGGGTCAGCCGCGCGGACTGGCGAAACCTGTTCGCGCAGAACCTGGAGACCATGTTCTTCATGAGTCAGGCGGTGGCCGCCGAACTGCACGCGGCCGGGCTGCCCGGATCCATTGTCTCGGTCTCCTCGATCAGCGGCATGAACAGCGCGCCGCTGCACATCGGATACGGCACCGCCAAGGCCGCGATCGTCGCCGCCACACGCACCATGGCCGTCGAACTGGCCTCCTCGGGCATCCGGGTCAACGCCGTGGCGCCCGGGGTCACCGAGACCCCCGCCTCGGGCACCTACGTCGCCGCCGACCCCGACCGCGACGCCCGCGCCATCGCCATGGGCCGCCGCGGCCGGCCCGCCGAGCAGGCCGGCGCCATCCTGTTCCTGCTGTCCGACCTGGCCGGCTATGTCACCGGGCAGACCCTGTTGGTCGACGGGGGCCTGAACCTGCGCTGGACGCACCTGGGCGCCGACAACACCTCGCTGTTCCTCGCCGACGAGGGGTTCCGCGCCGCCATCACGAGTTGGGATAGGGGTGGCCCCGGTTTCGCCTCGACTCCACCGGCACTCGCTCCGCTCGTGCCACCTCCGTCGAGCCTCGCCGAACCACCCCGTTGGGAGAACCCGAATGACTGACACCGCGGAGCCGCTCTCCGAGCCGATGACCATCGACGTCGCGGCCTACATCAGCCCCGAATACGCCCGCGCCGAGCGAGACCGGTTGTGGCGCAAGGTCTGGCAGCAGGTCGGGCGGGTCGAGGAACTGCCCGAGGTGGGCAGCTACCTGACCCACGACATCCTCGACGACTCGATCATCGTGGTCCGCACCGCGCCCGGAACCGGAGGCGAAAGCTTCACCGCGCACCACAACGTCTGCATGCACCGCGGGCGACGGCTGATCGACGTCCCCGAGGGCGCCAAGCAGGCCGCCGGGCGGGCCCGCAAGTCCTTCGTCTGCGGGTTCCACGGCTGGACCTACGGTCTGGACGGCGCCTGCACCCACATCCGGGAGTGCGACGACTGGCAGGGCGCGCTGACCGCCGCCAACACCCATCTCGCGCCGGTGCGGGTGGACACCTGGGGCGGGTGGGTGTGGATCAACATGGATCCCGACGCCGAGCAGCTGGCCGACTACCTGTTTCCCGCCGCGAAGATCCTCGACCCGTTCGGTCTGGAGAACATGCGCTGCAAGTGGCGCAAGTGGGTGCACTTCGACTGCAACTGGAAAGTCGCCCTGGAGGCGTTCAACGAGACCTACCACGTCTTCACCACCCACCCGGAGTTCAACCGGTTCGGCGAGTTCAAGGGCTGGGCGCGAGCCCAGGGCCGGCACAGCAACATCGGCTACGACGCGCCCAAAGATCTGGAGGAGACCCAGTCCAAGATCCGCCTCGGCACCGGCGATCCCCGGATCTCCACCGCTGAGATGCAGATCTACACCATGGAGGAGACCAACGCGACGACCACCGAGACGCTGGTCAACGCGGCCCGGCGGCTGGTCGACGAACTGCCCGAGGGCACCCCGGCGGACAAGGTGCTGGAACACTGGCTGGCCTCCGCGCGTGCCGACGACGCCGCCCGCGGCGTGGTCTGGCCGACCATCCCGGCCGACATCCTCGGGCAGAGCGGAACCGCCTGGCAGATCTTCCCGAACTTCCAGATCGGCCAGGGCCTGACCAGCGCGCTGTGCTACTCGGCGCGGCCCGACCCGAGCTACAACCCCGACAAGTGCATCTTCGAGGTTTCGGTCTTCGAGCTGTACCCCGACGGCGCCGAACCCGAAACCGATTGGGAATACACGCCGGTCGGCGACCCGCGGTGGCGATCCGTGCTGCCCCAGGACTTCTCGAACATGGCGGCCGTGCAGCAGGGCATGAAGTCGGCCGGCTTCCCAGGGACCCTGCCCAACCCCTATCGCGAACGCAGCACCGTCAACCTGCACTACCAACTCTCGACCTATATGGGGACCGGTGTGCCCCGCGAGCTCGACCACTGAACCGCGTAACGCCCAAAGCTTAGGAGCAGAAATGTTAGTCAACCTCGGAACCGGAGCGCAGAACTCCCAGGACTGGGACCGTGTGCTGGCCGGGGACTTCTCCCGCCCGCCGGTGACTCCGGACTACAAATGCGTGCAGGCCGCGTTGGCGCTGGGCGACCTCGCCGAACCCCTGGGTTTCGATGGCATCTGGTTCCCGGAGCATCACGGCACGCCCTACGGCATGACCCCCAACCCCCTGCAGGCACTCACCTACTTCGCCGGGCGCACCGAGCGGGTCAGCCTGGGCACTTTCGTCGCTGTCGCGCCGTGGTGGAATCCGATCCGGCTGGCCACCCAGATTGCCTACCTGGACATCGTTTCGGGCGGCCGCTACACCACCATCGGCATCGGGCGCGGTGTCTCCAAGAGTGAATTCGACGCCGTCGGCGTACCGCGGGAGGAGAGCCGGGACCGGTTCAACGAAACCCTCGACATCCTGGAACTGGCCTTCTCCGGCGAGCGGTTCTCCTACGACGGCAAGATCTTCTCCTTCCCGGAGATGTCGCTGCGCCCCGAACCGCTCAGCAAGGATCTGTTCTCCCGGATCTACAGCTCGTCGTCGACCGCGGAATCACTGGAGATCCTGTCCCGGCGCGGCATGGTGCCGCTGTTCGTCGGCAACAAGCCGATCTGGGACGCCGGCGAGGAGGTGCGCAAGGTCAACACCTTCCGCGCCGAGGAGGGCTTCGCCCCGTGCCAGCCCAAGAACGTCATGTTCATGTACTGCGTCGCCGACGAGGACGAGGTCGCCGCGACCGAGGAATGGATCTGGACCGCCAACCGGGATGTCAACGTGCACTACGGTTTTGCCGACGCCTCCAACTTCACTGGGGTCAAGGGCTATGAGGCCTACGCCGCCCGGGAAGCCTCGGCGACCGCGCTGCTGGCCTCCGAGGTGGGCAACCAGAAGAAGGGCGGACCGCCCGGATACCACGCGTCGAACCTGCTGATCGGCACCCCGGAGACGGTGTTCGACAAGCTCAAGGCCGCCCAGGAGGCCTGCTCGTTCAGCGAGGTCACCATCGTCCCGCAGTTCGGCACCATGCCGTATGAGAAGGCGATGGAATCCACCCGGCTGTTCGCCGCCGAGGTGCTGCCGGCCGTGCACGACATGCCCGCCCCGCTGCACGCCGCCGCGCTGCCCGAGGGCGTCCGCGCATGACCGTGCAGGGCTGTGGTCCCACCGACACCCCGCAGGACATCGACATCGAGGCGATGCGGGCGAAGTACGCCGTCGAGCGGGAGAAGCGCGTCCGTACCGAGGGCGCGTCGCAATACCTGGAGCTGAAGGACGATTTCGCGGAGTTCGCGGAAGTAGACCCGCACACGACGGTGACGCCGCGGGACCCCATCGATGCCGATATCGAGGTCGCGGTGCTCGGCGGCGGCATCGCCGGACTGCTCGCCGGCGCCTACCTGAAGAAGGCCGGGGTCGAGGACGTCCGGGTCATCGAGATGGCCGGCGACTTCGGCGGCGTGTGGTACTGGAACCGGTTCCCCGGAATCCAGTGCGACAACGACGCCTACTGCTATATACCGCTGCTCGAAGAACTCGACTTCATCCCGTCCAAGAAGTACGCCGACGGCGCCGAGATCTTTGCGCACTGTCAGAACATCGGCAAGCACTTCGGCCTCTACGACGGGGCGATCTTCTCCACGCAGGTGCGTACTGTCCGCTGGGACGAGGAGATCAAGCGTTGGCGGCTGACCACCAACCGCGGCGATGACATCCGCGCCCGGTTCGTGGTCATGGCGCAGGGTTCCTACAACAAGCCGAAGCTGCCCGGTATCCCCGGGATCAAGGACTTCAAGGACGCCGGCGGGCATGTGTTCCACAGTGCCCGCTGGGATTACGACTACACCGGAGGCGACGCCGACGGTGGCCTGGACAAGCTGGCCGACAAGCGGGTCGCGCTGGTCGGGACCGGAGCGACGGGAGTGCAGCTGGTACCGCACCTGGGGCGGGATGCCAAGCAGCTCTTCGTGTTCCAGCGAACTCCGTCGTCGGTCGACTTCCGGGGGAACGAGCCGACCGATCCCGAATGGGCGGCGTCGCTGCAGCCGGGCTGGCAGGCCGAACGCAAACGCAACTTCCACCGCTGGTCGCCGTTCGAAGGTGTGGTTTTCGACGCCGCCGACATGGTGTGCGACTTCTGGACCGAGTTGGGCCGCAACCTCACTGCGCGCATCGGCGCCAGCCCCGATCCCACCGCGCTGGGCATCGAAGAGATCATGGCGATGCGGGAGGAAGAGGACTACCGGATCATGGAGCGGCTGCGCCGCCGGATCGCCGACATCGTCGATGATCCGGACACGGCGGAGGCGCTCAAGCCCTACTACCGGTTCATGTGCAAGCGGCCGACCTCCAGTGACACTTACCTCCCCGCGTTCAACCTGCCGAACGTGACCCTGGTCGACGTAGCCGAATCCAAGGGTATCGACAAGCTGACGCCGAACGGCATCGTCGCCAACGGTGTTGAGTACGAGGTCGATTGCGTCATCTTCGCCAGCGGCTTCGAGATTTCCACGGAGATCAGCCGCCGGTACGCGATGGACGTCATCGAGGGCCGGGACGGGGTGTCGCTGTTCGACCACTGGCGCGACGGCTACCAGACGCTGCACGGGATCACCAGCCGTGGATTCCCCAACCAGTTCCACACCGGCTTCATCCAGGGCGGTGTTTCGGCCAACACCACCGCGATGTTCGAGCAGCAGGCCGAGCACATCGCCTACATCATCGCCGAGGCGATCAACCGGGGCGCCACTGTCGTGGAGCCCAGCGCGGAGAGCCAGGACGCCTGGGTGGCGACCATCCGGGAACTCGCGTTCGACAACTCGGCCTTCGACCTGTCCTGCACGCCGGGTTACTACAACAACGAGGGGCGCGGGTTCGGCGACGCCAGCCGCTCGTTCCTCGGTGAGGTGTACTCACCCGGTTTCTACGCCTTCGACGACCTGTTGAGGCAATGGCGCGACGCCGGTGACCTCGCCGGACTGACGCTGGTCTGCGACGACGCCGGACAGTGATGACAACTCCTGAGCTGCGCTTCGACGGCCGCGTCGTCGTCGTCACCGGCGCCGGCCGCGGGCTCGGCCGCGAATACGCGCTGCTGCTCGCCGCGCGCGGGGCACAGGTCGTCGTCAACGACGTCGGTGGCGCACTCACCGGCGCCGGAACCGATCCGGGTCCCGCGGCGGCCGTCGTCGACGAGATCACCGCCGCCGGCGGGTTCGCCGTCGCTTGCACGGCATCGGTGGTGACCCCGGAGGGTGGTGCGACGATCATCGACGCGGCGCTGTCCGCGTTCGGTCGCATCGACGCGCTGATCCACAACGCCGGCAACGTGCGCCGGGCGCCGCTGGCGCAGATGACTCCCGAAGATTTCGACGCGGTCCTCGACGTGCACCTGCGCGGCGCGTTTCACGTGCTGCAACCCGCGTTCGCCCGCATGCAGCACGCCGGCTACGGCCGCATCGTGCTGACCTCGTCGATCGGTGGGTTGTACGGCAACCATCAGGTGGCCAACTACGCCGCGGCGAAGGCCGGCATCCTCGGCCTGTCCAATGTCGCCGCACTGGAGGGCGCCGCGCACAACGTCACCTGCAACGTGATCGTGCCCGCCGCCGTCACCCGGATGGCCGAGGGTATCGACACCAGCGCCTACCCCCCGATGGGCGCCGACCTGGTCGCCCCGGCCGTCGGCTGGCTGGCGCACGAAAGCTGCGGAATCACCGGGGAGGTGCTGGCCGCGATCGCCGGACGCATCGCCCGCATCGGGATCGCCGAATCCCGCGGCGTGTACCGCCCGCACTGGTCCATCGAGGACGTCGCCGCCGATATCGACCGCATCCGCGACCTGGAAGACCCGGTGATCTATCCGGTGGTGCCCGATGCGCACAACCGGCACATCGCCGACAGCTTCGCCCTGGCGGCCGGAGGCGCGCCGACCGCGGAAGACCGCGCATGACCGGGCCGCTGCACGGGATCCGTGTCGTCGACCTGACCGCGATGGTGATGGGCCCGTACTGCACGCAGATCATGGCCGACATGGGCGCGGACGTCATCAAGGTCGAGCCGCCCGCGGGGGACAACACCCGCTACATCTCGGTGGGCCCGGCGCCGGGCATGTCCGGGGTGTTCGTCAACGTCAACCGCGGAAAGCGCGGCGTCGTCCTGGATCTGCGCACCGAGGAGGGCACCGAAGCGCTGCGGGCACTGATTGCTACCGCCGACGTTTTCATCCATTCCATGCGCGCCAAGGCCATCGCCAAGCTCGGGTTCGACTACGAGCAGGTGGCGCAGATCAATCCGGGCATCGTCTACACCAACTGCTACGGCTACAGCCGCCGCGGACCCGAAGCCGACCGGCCCGCCTACGACGACACCATCCAGGCCGAATGCGGATTACCCGCCGTGCAGGAGCAACTCACCGGCGAGGCCAACTACGTCGGCACCATCATGGCCGACAAGGTCGCCGGGCTGACCGCGCTGTATGCCACCATGATGGCGCTGTTCCACCGCGAACGCACCGGCGAGGGCCAGGAAGTCGAGGTCTCGATGTTCGAGACGATGGCCGCCTTCATGCTGGTCGAACATGCCAACGGGGCGATGTTCGACCCGCCGCTGGGTCCCGCGGTCTACCCGCGCACGGTCGCACCGAACCGGCGGCCGTACGCCACCAAAGACGGCCACATCGCAGCGCTGATCTACAACGACAAGCACTGGAACGCCTTCATCGAGGCCGTCGAACCCGCCTGGAACAGCGAGGAATACGCCACCCTCGCCGGCCGCGCGCGGCACATCGACACCGTCTACGGCCTGCTGGCCGAGACGCTGGTCGAACGGACCACCGCTGAATGGCTGGAACTGTTCCGGGAACTGGAGATACCGGCTGCGCCGATCCACACCCCGGATGCGTTGTTCGACGACCCGCAACTTGCCGCGTCGGGCCTGTTCGAAACGATCGACACCCAGCACGGAACGGTGCGCCTGCCGGGCGTGCCGACCTGGTTCTCCCGGACACCGGGCCGGGTTCGCGGCTACGCCCCGGAACTCGGCGCGGACACCGCGGCGGTACTCGACGAATTGGGAATGGGATAGGGGACACATGGACTTCGACATGGGAGACGCCGCAGCCGAGCTGCGCACACAACTGCGCGAACTGATCGCCGCACAGGTACCGCACGACTACCTGGGCGCCTTCACCGACGACCCCGCCGACCTGGACATCGCGCAGAAGTTCTGCGCCACCCTCGCCGAGGACGGGCTGCTGTGCATGTCCTGGCCCCAGCAGTACGGCGGCCGCGACGCCTCCGTGTGGGAGCAGACCGTCGTTCGGGAAGAGATGTGGGCCCACCACGAACCCCGCGGCGCCCAGTACATGGGCGTCAACTGGGTGGGCCCGATCGTCATGAAACACGGCACCGGCGCCCAACGCGCCCAGCATCTTCCGCCGATCGCCGCCGGTGAGGTGATCTGGTGCCAGGGCTTCTCCGAACCCGAAGCCGGATCCGACCTGGCGTCGCTGCGCACCTTCGCCACCCGCGACAGCGACGGCTGGCGGATCAACGGCCAGAAGATCTGGACCTCCTACGCCACCATGGCCCAGTGGATCTTCTTGCTGGCCCGCACCACCAAACTCGAGCCCGGCGGACGAAAACAACAGGGCCTCACAATCTTCCTGGTCCCGATGGATGCCCCCGGCATCCAGGTCCGGCCGATCCGCACCATGCTCGGCCCCCACCACCTCAACGAGGTCTTCTTCGACGACCTGCGGGTCACCGACGCCGACATTCTCGGCGAGGTGGGCGCGGGCTGGTCGATCGTCGCCGACGTGCTGTCCTTCGAACGGGTCGGAATCGCCCGCTACGCCCGCTGCGAACGCCTGCTGCACGCCGCACCGCAGGTCCTCGGCGACGCCTGGGAACAGCTGCCCGGTGAACTGCGGAGCCGTTGGGCGCGCATGCTGGTGCACTGCCGGCGGGCGCGGCTGCTGGCCTACCGGTTGGTGGCGGCCCAAGCCGCCGGAAACGTCGGCCCGGGAGATGCGGCCGGCTACCGCATCGCCGTCACCAAACTCGACCAGGACTCAGCGGAGGTGCTGATGGAAATCCTCGCCGAGGCGCCGAACAGCGCGCCCGACTACCACTGGTTCCGCGGCGAGGTGGAGGACCACTGGCGCTACTCGCAGGCGTCCACGGTGTCCTCGGGCAGCATCGAGATGCAGCGGATCCTGCTGTCGCGCGCAATGCTGGCGGCGTCATGATCCTCGAACTCTCCGATGAGGCAGCCGAATACGGACGCCAGGCCCGCCGCGCACTGGAGGCCGCCGGCGGCGACGACCTGCTGGTCGCCGCCGACGCCGAACCGCTGCGGCGCGAGCATCTGGGCGGACCCGCGCTGACCGAGCTGGGCGCCTGGGAACTGGAACCCTACGACGACACCGACAGCCTGGAAGCCGCAGCGGCGCTGTGCCGGGCCGCCGGCTACTGGGCGCTGCCGTATCCGGTCGCCGAGCGGTTGGCCCGCATCCCCGGATACGACGGGCTGGTGGTGGTCGCCGACACCAACCCGTCCGCCGCCATCGGCGGACTGGAATCAAACTGGGCTGCCGTCGATCTCACCGGACACTGCCACGAAATCGGCGATATCGGCGAAATCCGGCCGGGCTTCGTCGTCGACCTGGAGCTCGGGCCGCCCGCGGCCCGCCTCGGCGTCGAACTTGCCGTGGCGCTCACCCTGCCGTGCTGGACGCTGCTGGGCATGCTGGATCGCGCCATCGAACTCACCGTGGCCCACGTGCAACTGCGTCAGCAGTTCGGCCAGCCGCTGGCGAAGTTCCAGGGCGTGCAGTTCCAGCTGACCGACGCCGAGGTGGAACGTAGCGGCCTGGACATGCTGGCCAAGTACGCACTCTGGAGCATCACCGCGACCCCGGAGGACGCCGTCGACGACGCGCTGGCGCTGCGGGCCGCGGCCATCGAGGCAGCCGAAGTTGTTTTCCGGGTGTGCCACCAACTGCACGGGGCCGCCGGATTCTGCGACGAGACCACGCTGTCCTGGCTGTCCCGGCACAGCCAGCCGCTGCGCCGACTGCCGTTGGGCCTGTCGGCGACGCGGGATCTACTCGCCGCGCGGATCGGACGGCGCGGACTGACCGGGCTGTACACCCCGTGACCGATATCGTGACGTTCCGCTCGCGGGTTCGGCAGTGGTGCGCCGAACACGTGCCCACCGACTGGCGGCAGACCCAGACCGGGGCCGACGACGCCGAGTTCGTGCGCTTCCAGAAGTGGTGGTTCGCCGAGCTGAACTCGGCCGGTTTTGCCGTTCCGCACTGGCCGGCCGAATGGGGCGGCGGGATGTCGGTGGCCGAACAGGTGGTGCTGTACTCCGAGCTGGCCGCCCACGACGCACCGCGGCTGGTGCTGGCGTTCGTCGGAATCCACCACGCCGCATCGACCCTGCTGGTCGCCGGCACCGAAGAACAGCGCAGCCGGCACCTGCCCGCGATCCTCGACGGTGAGATCTGGGTGCAGGGTTTCTCCGAGCCGGAGGCCGGATCCGACCTGGCGTCGCTGCGCACCACGGCGCGCCGGGACGGCGACCACTTCGTGGTCAACGGGCAGAAGCTGTGGGCCAGTGGCGGTGCTCATGCCGACTGGTGTCTGCTGCTGGCTCGCACCGATCCCGACGCGCCGAAACGTCGAGGCATCTCGTATTTCCTGATGGACATGCGCGCGCCCGGAATCGACGTGCGGCCCATCCGCAACGCCGTCGGCGACTCGCACTTCTGCGAGGTGTTCCTCAACGACGTTCGGATACCCGAGGTGAATCTGGTCGGGGCGGAGAACGCCGGATGGCAGGTCGCCCAGGAGACGCTGGGCGCCGAACGCGGTATGACGATGCTGGAGCTGGCCGAGCGGCTCGGCAACGCCGGCCTGGGCTGGCTGGCGCAGGCCTGCCCGGCGGGGGACGCGGTGGCCGCCGACCGGCTGGCCGGGTTCGAGATCGAGATCGCCGGGCTGCGCGGGCTGTGCCGAGATCTGGTCGAACGCAGCCACGCCGGCACGGCCGGTGCCGCGGACGCATCGATCGTCAAGTTGTACTACAGCGAACTGCTGCAGCGGATGACCGACTTCGGCGCCGAACTCGGCGGAGTCGCCGCGAGCACTGTGGTAACCAAGCCCGCCTCCAGCGGCTGGGAATCCGGCGCCTGGGTGCTGGATTTCGTCGGGTCGTGGGAGTGGACCATCCCGGGCGGGGCCAGTGAGATCCAGCGGACCATCATCGCCGAGCGCGGGCTGGGGTTGCCGCGGGAACCGGGTGTGGCATGACCGATTTCGCCGAACTGCACGACGAGTTGCGCGCGGTGGCCGCCGACGTGCTGGCCGCCCGCGTCGGTGAGCCGGTGGATTCCGCCGTGCTCGCCGAACTGGGCTGGACCGGGCTGGAAGTCGCCGATGAACTCGACGGCGCCGGTGCCTCCTTCCGCGAGGTCGCGGTGGTGGCCGAACAACTCGGCCGAAACGTCAACGGGGGCGGCTACTTCGGGTCCGCCGTGCTCGGCGTCGGGCTGTTGAACCAGCTGACTGGCGGCGCTGTTCGCGACGGGCTGCTCACCGGCATCGCCGCCGGAACCACCACGGTCACCGTGGCGATCTCCTCCGAGGCCGGGGCGCAGCCGGGATTTGTCGTGGCGGAGACCGCCGACGGCCCGCGCATCACCGGGCGGGCGCCGCTGGTGCTCGACGCGGGGAGCGCCGACACGCTGTTGGTCCCGGTCCAACTGCCCGACGGCAGGTCCGCCGTCGCCGCGGTGGGGCGCGACGCGGTGGGGCTGGCCGTGAGGGCGCGTCCGGTGGTCGACGAAACCAGAAGCCTCGCTGATGTTTCCGCAGACTCGGTGTTGCTGGCCGCCGATGCGCTGCTCGGCTACACCGACGGCGTCGACGAGCCCGACGCACTGACGGCCCGCGCCCGCGCGGCAGTCGCCTGCGACAGCCTGGGCTTGTCCGCGGCGATGCTCGACGCCACCGTCGACTACGTCGCGGTACGACAGCAGTTCGGCCGGCCCATCGGCTCGTTCCAGGCCGTCAAACACGCGTGTGCGGACATGGCCGTCCAGATCGCGGTATCGCGCCAGCTCGTCGCGACGGCCGTCGCCGCGGTGGCCGACGGGTCTACGGATGCGCCGCGGGCCGCGGCAATGGCCAAGGCCTACAGCACCGAAACCGGGGTCGCGGTGGCCGGCAAGGCCATGCAGCTGCACGGTGGCATCGGCTACACCTGGGAGGCGGGCATCCACCGCTACCTCAAGCGCGCGACGCTCAACCGGGCCCTGTTCGGCTCGCCGGCGCGGTTGCGACGGGAACTGTCGCGGTACCGGACCGGTTGAGACAGCGGCTCTTCAGACCCTGTCCAGCATTGTCAATGTTGGCGTTCCAGTGGCACAGTGCGATGTAATCCGTATCGGCGGCCCGCCCACGGTCAGAAGATGTTGTCCTTGTGGTTGACGTCGGTGACCAGTCCGCCGTCCACCACGAACTCGGCGCCGGTGGCAAACGACGACTCGTCGCTGATCAGGAACACCACGAAGGCGGCCACTTCCTCGGACTGTCCGGGGCGACCCAGTGGGGCGATGACCATGTCGTCGGGAAAGTGTTCGGTCATCGGCGTTTTGATGAAACCGGGGTGCACCGAGTTGACCCGGATATTGCGCCGTCCCAGTTCCAGGGCTGCAGACTTCGCCAGCCCGCGCACCGCCCATTTGGATGCCACGTAGGGGTGGACCATCGGCGCGCCGCGCAGGCCCTCGATCGAGGACACATTGATGATCGACCCGCTGCCGGCCTTCTTCATCTCACCCACGACGGCCTGCATGCCCAGGAAGGTCCCGGTGAGGTTGACGTCGATCACCTTCTGCCACTGGTCCATATCGAAACTGCCGATCTTGCCCAGCGCCACGATCCCGGCGTTGTTGACAAGCCCGGTCAGCGAGCCGAAGGCCTCGACGGCGGTGGCGACCGCGGCGTCCCACTGGCCGGCCTGGGTGACGTCGAGGTGGACGTAGCGGGCGGCATCGCCGAGCTCTTCGGCCAGCGCGCCCCCGGGCTCGTCGAGGATGTCGCCGATGACGACTTTGGCGCCCTCGGCGACCAGTGCCCGCGCGTGTGCGGCGCCCATGCCCTGCGCGCCGCCGCTGATCAGTACGACTTTTCCGGATACCCGTCCCATACGTCGCACGCTACCGAAGAAAGGCAGAAATTAGAACCTGTTCCAATTTTTGCTTTCGCCCCGCATACTGCCCAGTGAGAACGAGCCATCGAGGAGACCCGATATGCCCATCCGCGTCGCACTGTTCGGCACCGGCAACTGCGGCCGCCTGGCCCTGATCCAGCTGATCGAGGACCCGCGCTTCGAGCTCGTCGCCGTCGGCGTCTCCAACCCGGACAAGGTGGGCCGCGACGCCGGACACCTGGCCGGGCTGGACGAGACCACCGGGATCACCGCCAGCCTCGGCCTGGACGCCATCCTGGCCGCCGCCTCGGACGCCGCGGTCTACTGCGCAATGGGCGACACCCGGCCCATCGAGGCGACCCGTGACGTCAAGGCACTGCTCGCCGCCGGCATCAACGTCGTCGGCTCCGCGCCGAACACCCTGCAGTTCCCCTGGGGCGCCGCCCCGCAGAAGGTCATCGACGGTGTGGAAGACGCGGCCCGGCAGGGTAATTCGAGCCTGTTCATCACCGGTGTGGACCCGGGGGTGGTCACCGACCTGATCCCGTTCGCACTGGCGTCGACCTGTCAACGCATCGAGCAGATCCGCACCATGGAGATCGCCGACTACGCCAGCTACGACGGCGTGGAGGTCATGGATGCGGTGATGGGCTTCGGCAAGCCGCTGGACCAGCCGGGACTGCTGTTCCTGCCCGGGGTGCTGGGCCTGGCCTGGGGCACCGCGATCCGCGAACTCGCCGCGGGTCTGGGCGTCGAGGTCGACGAGATCGTGGAGAGCTTCGAGCTGGAGCCTGCGCCGGAGGACATCGAGGTCGCGATCGGGGTGATCAAGGCCGGTACCACGGCGGCCACCCGATTCGAGATCACCGGCATGGTCGGCGGCAAGCCCGCCATCGTCGTCGAGCACATCACCCGGGTGCGCGGCGATCTGCGGCCGGACTGGACCCAACCGGCGCAACCCGGAGGGTCCTACCGGATCGAAATCACCGGGGAGCCTTCCTATGTCGTCGACATTTGCCCGTCCAGCAGCCGTGGTGACCACAACTACGCGGCGATCCTGCTGGCCGCCGGGCGCATCGTCAACGCCATTCCCGACGTCGTGGCCGCACCGGCCGGGCTGCGCACCACGCTGGACCTGCCGCTGGTCACCGGCCGGGGCACCTACCGCGGCTGAGCGTCCGGCTGCGATCGGCGCCGCCGGTCAGTCGGTGGCCGCGGCGACTTCCTTGGCCCACCGGTAGTCGGCCTTGCCGGCCGGGGAGCGCATCACCTTCTCGGTGCGCACGAATGCCTTGGGCACCTTGTAGCGGGCGATGTGGGTGCCGCAGACCTCGGCGAGCTCGTCGTCAGTGGCCTCGGCGCCTTCGGCCAGCTGCACCACCGCAACGACTTCCGAACCCCAGCGCTCGGACGGGCGACCCACCACGACGACGTCGTAGATGGCCGGGTGTGAAGCCACCGCGCGCTCGACCTCCTCGGCAAAGATCTTCTCGCCGCCGGAGTTGATGGTCACCGAGTCCCGGCCCAGCAGCTCGATCCGGCCGTCGGGCAGGTAACGGGCCTTGTCGCCGGGCACGGACCAACGGACCCCGTCGATCGTCGGGAAGGTCCGGGCGGTCTTGTCCGCGTCGCCGAGATAGCCCAGCGGGATGAGGTCGCGGCGGGCCAGCCAGCCGGTGTCCTCGTCGTCGCCGGGCTGCAAGATCCGGGAGAAGTCGCCAGCGACGATGGTGGTGTCGGCCTGCGGGGTGAACACCGCCGAGTGGGTCGAGTCGTCACCGAGGACGGTGCTCATTTGCTGGCCGCCCTCCGAGGAGCCGACGGCGTCCATCAGCAGGATGTGCGGCAGCGCGGCGCGCAGCCGGTCGCGGATCGCCGGCGACAGCGGTGCGCCGCCGTTGGTGATGGACACCAGACACGAGAGGTCGTAGTCACCCTTTTCGATCTCGTCGGCCAGCGGGCGGGCCATCGCGTCGCCGACGACCGGGATGCTGACCACCTTCTCCCGCTCGACCAGTCGCAGCACCTCGTCGGCCCGCATCCGCTCGACGTCGTCGGGGATCACCATCCGGCCGCCCATGGTCATGATGTTGTAGGCGGCCCACTGGGCGGCACCGTGCATCAGCGGCGGCAGCATCAGCAAAGACATGTGCCCGGCGGCCACGCGGACCCGGTCGGCGAGCTCGTCGTAGGAGCCCAGTGCGTCCGGGCTGCCGAACGGCCGGCCGCCCATGGCGGAGACGAAGATGTCGTGGTGGCGCCACAGCACGCCCTTGGGCATGCCGGTGGTGCCGCCGGTGTAGAGGATGTACAGGTCGTCGCCGGTGGGGGCGGGCAGTGCGTCGGCCGGCGCCGGGGTGTCCACGATGGATTCGTAGTCGACCGCGCCGGGCAGCAGGTCGTTGCCGGATTCGTCGGCGACCTGGATCAGCACTTTCAGGTCGGGCAGCTGGTCGCGGATGTGCGCGACCCGCGGCGCGAACTCGGCGTTGTAGACCAGCGCGGCGGCGTGGCTGTCCCTGAGGAGATAGAGCAGTTCCTCCTCGACGTAGCGGTAGCTGACGTTGAAGGGGGCGACGCGGGCCTGGTAGCCGGCGATCATCGACTCCAGATACTCGTTGCCGTTGCGCAGGTACAGCCCGATGTGGTCCTGCCCGGATTCGTGGCCGGCCAGATCGGCGCGCTCGGCGCGCGCGCCGAGGCCCTGGGAGACCAGGAAGTTGGTGACGCCGTCGACCCGAGCGGCCAGCTGCGCGTAGGTGAACCGCTTGTCGCGCCACACCAGGACCTCGTGATCGGGAATGGTCGCGGCGATGGTGCGAAACACCGTGGCCAGGTCGAAGTTCACCGGGTCAGCTGCGGTGTCGGCCATGATCCTCCTCGGCTGGGGACGCCCGGTTGATCGGACGGCATCCCTGCAATCTAGAACACGTTCTACTCGCGCGTCGAGGGCGGCCTCGACGCGCCGGAAATGACGTGACAGTATCTGAGAGCGGGATTCTCGTAAACCGTACTGTCGAGTTTTCAGTTTGAGGAGTGAGATGGCCAAGGCCTACATCGTCATCACCGAGGACATCAAGGATCCGGAGGGCTTCAAGGAGTACGCGAAGACCGCCGCCGGTGCCATGACGCCCGCCGTCAAGGTGCTCGCCGTCGCCCCGAAAGGTGAGGTGATCGAGGGCGAGTGGGTCGGCCAGACCATCATCATGGAATTCGAGTCGGTCGAGGCCGCCAGACAGTGGTACTACTCCGACGCCTACCAGGCCGCAGCCAAGCTGCGTCAGGCCGCCGCCGACTGCAACGGGGTCATCATTCCGGGTTTTTGAGTCCACCGGCCGGTCGGAGGGATGGCTTGTCAGAATGGGTCGTCCCCCGATCGGCGGGGGCTGGAATCCCCCGGTTGATCCGCTGATCGGGTGAGGGGATCGGGCTCGTTGTCTTCCTAGCGTGAACGGTGCCCCGGGTGAACGCCCGGAACGCCAAGGAGGCAATGATGTCCAGCACACCGACTGCCTGCGGCCCCGTGGTCCGACTGACTGCTCTCGCTATCACCGTTGTTCCCGCGGGTATGGCCGTCGCCATGTTCGCGGCGGGTCCCGCCTCGGCTGCGGAGAGCACCGTGGAGACGCGCTACACCATCTCGCAAGGTTCGATGGCCACCGTCGGTGTGCGGGCGCAGAGTTGCCCGGCGGACACGCCCTACCTCAAGGATCAGAATTTCTCGCCCGGTCGTCTGGCGCCCAACGGTGTCGAGGTCATCGAGATGGGCGGGATCGGCGTCAGCATCGGCCCCGCGTATGGGCCGAAGATTCCGTACAACCCCCCGCAGGGCGCCGGTGGCTTCCCGGGAATCTCCAACCCGACGATTCAGTTGGCCACCGGAATCGCCGGGGGAACGGCCACCAACTGGGGTACCGAGCCGCGGGACTTCATCGTCAAGCTGTGGTGCACCTCCGACACGCGGCAGGCGACCAGCAAGGTCAACGAGTACTGAGCGCGACGCAGTACCGATTTCGCCCCGGACCGGACCGAGGTTTCACCACGGCAAACTGCGCCCCGCTCCGGGGCCAGATCGGTACAGTCGCGGGCTCAGGTGTTACGGCCCCCGTTGACGCCGAGGATCTGCCCGGTGATGTAACCGGCTTCCTCCGACGCCAGGAATGCCACCGCGGCGGCGATGTCCTCCGGCCGGCCGATTCGGCGCACCGGAGTGGCCTCGATGCTCTTGTCAATGTCGCCCAGGTAGCCCTTGTCGGCGGCCTTGCGCAGCATCGGGGTGTCGATGAAGCCCGGCGGCACCGCGTTCACCGTCACACCGGCCGGGCCGAACTCCAGCGCCAGGGTCTTGGTCAGCCCGTTGACGCCGGACTTCGCCGAAACATAGTGGGACATATAGGGAACCCCGGAGTGCGTCGATGACGACGAGATGTTGACGATCCGACCCCAGCCAGTGCCGAGCATGTCCGGCAGCACGGCCTGGCACATGTGGAAGACGCCGTGCAGGTTGACGCCCACCACCCGCTGCCAGTCCTCGAACGAGATCTTCAGGAACGGCTTGAACCCGTCGAGGCCGGCGGCGTTGACCAGGATGCCGACCGGGCCGAGGTCGGCGTGGATCTGCTGCAGCGCGGTATCGATCTGCCCGCGGTCGGTGACGTCGGCGGTGTAGGCGTACGGGCCGTCGCCGGGGACCAGGTCAAGGGTGGCGACGCGGTGGCCGTCGACGGCGAGCCGTTCGACGATGGCCTTGCCGATCCCGGATCCGCCGCCGGTCACCAGGGCGACGCGGGGCGTGTCGGTTTCGTTGCGGGCTGCTGACATTGGGGTTCCTTTCCCGTGGGCGCGACGGCCCGGCGGCATCTCAATCGGTTGGTGATCAGTGCTTTTCGGAATCTGTGCGACGACGGGAGGTCCGCAGGCCCAGGGTTCGGCGGCCGGCGTCGACCAGCTGCCGGCTCAGTTCGGTGCGGTCCATGTCGTCGAACGCCGGCCCGGAGGCACCGGCGATGCCGGCCAGCACCATCGACGCTCGCACCCGGCCGGTGGGGCCGGGGTCGAGGTCGGTCAGCAGGGCCAGTTGCCGTTCGATGAGAGCACTCCAGTCGCGGTTGGCGCGCAGCATCAGCGCCACGGCGGGATCCGCGGCCAGCACGGCGACCGCGCGGTTGTGGACCGCGAGCTCGGCGAAACCGGCGAGCATGTGATCGGCGCGGGCATTGCTGCCGCGCAGCCCCTCGGCGGTCTCGACCACCGTGCGCAACTCGGCGAGGATCGGGGCCACCACCGCGTCCAGCAGTTGTTCGCGGGTCCGGAAGTGGTGGTAGATGGCGGCTTTGGTGAACCCGAGCTCGTCGGCGATCATCTGCAGCGACGTGCCGGCGAAGCTGTGCCGGGTGAACAGGTCGACGGCGACGTCGATCAGCCGGGCCCGGGTGTCGACGGCGCCGTCGGCGGCGTGCGCGGTAGCCGTCATCGTCGCCTCCTTCGCCGGATCCTCGCCAATAGCCTTCTCGACTTTACGATCGTATAGTAACTTCCTAGTCGATCGTAAAGTTTTCACGAGAGGTGGGCGGCCGATGGCCGAGCTTGAAGAGCTGGATTTTTTCACCGACCAGTCCCTGGTCGCCGACCCGTACCCGTACATGGAGGCCATGCGGGAGGGCTGCCCGGTGCGACGGGAGCCGCACAAGGACGTCCTGGTGGTCACCGGGTACGACGAGGCCGTCGCGGTGTTCGGCGATGCCGACACCTTCTCATCGTGCACCGCGGTGACCGGACCGTTCCCCGGCTTCCCGATCCCGATCGAAGGCGCCGCCGACGACGTCTCCGACCTGATCGACCAGTACCGGGACCAGCTGCCGTTCAGTGACCAGGTCACCGTGATGGACCCGCCCAAGCACACCGAGCACCGGGCGCTGCTGATGGGCCTGATCACGCCGAAGCGCCTCAAGGAGAACGAGGACTTCATGTGGCGGCACGCCGACCGCGCTCTGGAGCCGTACCTGGCCGCCGGCGGCGGCGAATACATCGCCGACTTCGCCCAGCCGTTCACCCTGGCGATCATCGCCGACCTGCTCGGCGTCCCGGAGTCCGACCGCGCGGAGTTCGCGTCGAAGATGAGTCACCAGAACAGCGGCGGCGGCGTCGGAAGTACCTCCACCAGCTCGATCGGGCACAGCCCGCTGGAGTACCTCTACGAGAAGTTCTCCCGCTACATCAGCGACCGGCGGGCCAACCCGCGCGACGATGCGCTGACCGAGATGGCCAACGCCACATTCCCGGACGGTTCGACGCCGGAGGTGATGGACGTGGTGCGCATTGCGGCCAACCTCTACACCGCCGGCCAGGAGACCACCGTGCGGCTGTTGAGCACCGCGCTCAAACTGCTGGCCGAGGACCCCGAACTGCAGCAGCTGCTGCGCAACGAGCCCGAGCGCATCCCGAACTTCATCGAGGAGACGCTGCGCATCGAAAGCCCGGTCAAGGGCGACTTCCGGCTGGCTCGGCGCAACACCGTCGTCGGCGGCGTGGACGTCCCCGCCGGGGCGACCGTCATGGTGATGAACGGCGCGGCCAATCGGGATCCCCGCCAGTTCGAGAACCCGGACGCCTTCGACGTCGACCGACCCAACGCCCGACGGCACATCGCGTTCGGGCGCGGCCCGCACAGTTGTCCGGGGGCGCCGCTGGCCCGAGCGGAGGCGAAGGTGGCCCTGGACCGGCTGCTGGCCGCCACCGCCGACATCCGGCTGTCCGAGGAGCATCACGGTCCGGCTGGGGCGCGCCGGTTCAATTACGTGCCGACGTTCATCCTGCGCGGGCTGACCGACCTGTATCTGGAAGTGACGCCGGCGGTGCAGCGATGATCGCCGTCGTCAACGACGGCCTGTGCCGTGGGCACGGCGTCTGCGTGGGACTGTGCCCGGAGGTGTTCACCCTCACTGAGTGGGGCTACGCCGAGGCGATCGACACCCCGGTGCCGCCGGAACAGGCCGAGCGGGTCGCCGAGGCGATCGCCGCCTGTCCCGAACACGCCATCAGCGCCGAATAGCGGCCGGCGGATCGGGCAACCGCCGGGTTCTGCGCGGCGGTCCCGGCTTCCCCTCGGCTCCGCGGCCACTCGCTTCGCTCGCGCCCACTCCGCCGAGCATCGCCGAACCGCCGGGTTTTGCGCGGCGGTCCCGGCTTCCCCTCGGCTCCGCGGCCACTCGCTTCGCTCGCGCCCACTCCGCCGAGCATCGCCGAACCGCCGGGTCAGGCGTTGACGATCACCGGGTCGCCGACGCCGACGGTGTTGTAGTACCAGGCCGCGTTGTCCGGGCTGATGTTGATGCAGCCGTGGCTGACGTTGGAGTAGCCCTGCTGGCCGACCGACCACGGAGCGGAGTGCACGTAGACCCCGCCCCAGGTGATCCGCACGGCGTAGTTGACCGTCAGCTTGTAGCCCTCGGGGTCGTTGAGCGGGATGCCGATGGTGCGTGAATCCATCACCACCGGGTTCTGCTTCTCCAGCACGGTGAAGGAGCCGACCGGGGTCGGGTGCTTGGGCTTGCCCATCGAGGCGGGCATGGTGCGGGCGACTGCGCCGTCGATGCTGACGGTGAAGGTGTGCTTGGAGATGGAGGCCACGCCCAGCACGGCGGCACCGGTCTCGAAGTTCAGCGGCACCGCGCCCACCGACCCCTTGATCTGGGAGTGCGCCGGCCAGAACTCGGTCGGGACGAACTGCACGGTGTGATCGTCGAGCCACTCGAAGCTGCCGGTGGGATTGGCCGGCGCGGTGATCTTGATCGTGCTCTCGACGCCCGCGCGGGCGCTCTCGGCGACCGGGGCGGCGAAGGTGACGATCACCGGGTGCGCGACACCGACCGTCGAGCCGGTGGCCGGTTGCACCCGGACCACCGTCGCGCCGGTGTCACTGGCCACCGATGCGCTACCGACGGCTGCGGTGTTCAGCATGGCCAGCAGCAGTGCCGTCAGCAATGTGAGGGCCATACGCACAGGTCGCCGCATTGATCGGTATCCCTTCGACTTCGGTGAATCACCGATGGTAGTGATTCGCCCGGACTGAACAGTAACGTCGCTGCTCACCTCTGTTTTGTTACCGCGGCTCGGGGGTGGGATCGGTCACACCGCCACCCCGGCCGCCCGGCTGCTGCGCGGAGACCCGCGACAAATCTCGGTCGACGAACGATCGGATGAACCTGTGGCTAAGGGTCTGTAACGATCCGTGCGGGCCGCGGGACGCACCGAGAGTGGAATTTTGTGCCGATCGTGAGAAATTCCACTCGGCCTCTGTTCGACCCTTCCCGATGCCTTCGCGGTCGGCAGTGGCGTTTCCGCTGGTGGAGGCGTAATCTTGCGCTCCCCGGCAGGTGCGGTGCGGCCGGAACCCAGGCTGATCACGCGGCGGATGTAACGCCAGGTCACCCCGCCGACGATGACCTGATCGGAGAGCCTGCGGCTTTCCCAGCGCGGGATGTCCCTGTTAGGGTCAGCCCGCAAGCACTGCGGTTGGCGCATGCCAAAACTTCGTCAGTAGTCGTTTTCCGCAGCAGGTGTGGAAAGCATGAAGTCGCGACGGTTGTGCGTCGCATAACAGAACGGCTGGAAAGCAAGGATGAATCTCGTTCAGAAGATCCGAGGAAAGTGGGCCAAACGGGCCGCCGTCGCCGCGGTTACCGCCGCAGCCCTGCCGGGCCTGGTCGGCCTGGTCGGTGAAACCGCCACTGCCGGCGCGTTCTCGCGTCCCGGCCTGCCGGTGGAGTACCTGGACGTCCCGTCGGCCTCCATGGGCCGCGACATCCGGATCCAGTTCCAGAGCGGTGGCCAGGGCTCCCCGGCCATCTACATGCTCGACGGTCTGCGCGCGCAGGACGACTACAACGGCTGGGACATCAACACCCAGGCCTTCGAGTGGTACCTGGACTCGGGCCTGTCGATGGTCATGCCCGTCGGTGGTCAGTCCAGCTTCTACAGCGACTGGTACAAGCCGGCGTGCGGCAAGGCCGGTTGCCAGACCTACAAGTGGGAGACCTTCCTGACCTCCGAGCTGCCCTCGTGGCTGGAGGCCAACCGAGGGGTGCGGTCCACCGACAACGCCGCCATCGGTCTGTCGATGGCCGGTTCGGCCTCGCTGACCCTGTCGGTCTACCACCCGAACCAGTTCGTCTACGCCTCCTCGATGTCGGGCTTCCTGAACCCGTCCGAGGGCTGGTGGCCCTTCCTGATCAACATCTCGATGGGTGACGCCGGCGGCTACAAGGCCGACGACATGTGGGGCTCGACGGGCGACCCGAACAACGCCTGGAAGCGCAACGACCCGATGGTGCAGATCCCCCAGATCGTCGCCAACGGCACCCGCATCTGGATCTACTGCGGTAACGGCCAGCCCAACGAGCTCGGCGGCGGCGACCTGCCTGCCACCTTCCTGGAGGGCCTGACCATCCGTACCAACATCACCTTCCGCGACAACTACATCGCTGCCGGTGGTACCAACGGTGTGTTCAACTTCCCGGACAACGGCACCCACAACTGGGCCTACTGGGGCCGCGAACTGCAGACCATGAAGCCGGACCTGCAGCGCGTGTTGCTTCACAGCTGAGTCCAGTAGTCATCGAAAAGGTCCCTCACCCTCGGGTGAGGGACCTTTTCGATATCCGGCGCCGGCCCGGGTGATGTCGTCGCCGGCGCTCGATTGTGTTTGGCTAGAGGCATGAGATTTCCCCGGCTTCGCGCCGTCGCCGCGGCCGCCGCGGCGCTGACCCTGATCCTGACGGGTTGCAGCCCCCCGTCGCACGACAACGACCGCGGCCCGGCCGCCACCGCCACTTCCGCGGCCGATCTGGGGGGACTCGACGGATTGATCGCCAAGGCCAAGGCCGAGGGGGAACTCAACGTCATCGCGCTGCCGACCCGGTGGGCCAACTACGGCGAGATCATTGACGCGTTCACCGCCAAGTACGGCATCAAGGTCAACTCCGCGCTGCCGGACGCCAACAGCCAGGAGGAGATCAACGCAGCCGTCCAGCAGCGTGGCAAGAAGACCGCCCCCGACGTGTTCGACCTCGGGCAGGCCGTCACCCTGGCCAACGTCGACAAGTTCGCGCCGTACAAGGTCGCGACGTTCGCCGACATTGCCGACAAGCTGAAGGATTCCGAGGGCCGCTGGGTCGCCGACTACGGCGGCTTCATGTCGATCGGCTACGACTCCGCCAAGGTGCCCACTGTGGGTTCCGTGGCTGACCTGCTGAAACCCGAGTTCAAGGGCAAGGTCGCCCTCAACGGCGACCCCACCCAGGCCGGCGCCGGGTTCTCCGGCGTGCTGATGGCCTCGCTGGCCCGCGGTGGGTCGGCCGATGACATCGGACCCGGCGTGGACTTCTTCCGGGATCTCAACCAGGCGGGCAACTTCCTGCCGGTCGACCCCACCCCGGCGACCATCGAAGCCGGCCAGACGCCGGTGGTGATCGACTGGAACTATCTCAATGGCGCCGAGACCGAGCAGGTGCCGACGTGGCGGGTGTTCGTGCCCAACGACGCCGCGGTGGCCGGTTACTACTTCCAGGCCATCAATGCCGACGCCCCGCATCCGGCCGCCGCCCGGCTCTGGCAGGAGTTCCTGTTCAGCGACGAGGGGCAGAACCTGTTCGCCCACAGCGGGGTGCGGCCGGTGCGCGCCGACGTCATGATGATCAACCGGACCCTGGACCGCAAGGCCTTCGAAACGATGGTCACCATCGACGGGCCGATCACCATCCCCACCGAGGACCAGGTGCGCGCCGCCACCGTCTACCTCGCCGACAATTGGGCCAAGGCCATAGGGTGATTCGGCGAGACTCGGTGGAGTGGACGGGAGCGCAGCGAGTGGCCGCGGAGCCGAGGGGAGGCCGGGATCACCCGCAGAAACATAGGGTGATTCGGCGAGACTCGGTGGAGTGGACGGGAGCGCAGCGAGTGGCCGCGGAGCCGAGGGGAAGCCGGGATCACCCGCAGAAGTATCGGCTGATGACGGTCCTTCGACGCGTGGTCGCGGCGGCTCCGCTGCTGCCGCTGCTGCTGTTCATCGCGGTATTCCTGGTGGTGCCGTCGGGAACCGTACTGATCAACGCGTTCGTCGACGACGGCTCGTTCACCTGGATCCATATCGAGGCGCTGTTCTCCTCCACCGCGCTGCACGCGCTGGGCCGCAGCCTGGCGCTGTCGGCGGCCAGCGCGGCGCTCGGGGCGGTGTTCGGCGGACTGCTGGCCTGGCTGATCGTCGCGCTGCGGCCCACCTCCCTGGTGCGGCGCGCGGCGCTCGCGCTGTCCGGTGTGCTGGCCCAGTTCGGCGGGGTGGCGCTGGCATTCGCCTACCAGGCCGCGCTCGGGCTCCTCACGCTGTGGGTGACGCAACTGTTCGGCGTGGATCTGGTGCCCGGTCGCTGGATGTACGGACCGGTCGGCCTGACCCTGGTCTATACCTTCTTCCAGATCCCGCTGATGGTGGTGATCTTTCTGCCGGCCCTGGAGGGGTTGCGACGACGGTGGCGTGAGGCGGCGGTCAACCTCGGAGCGACGGAATGGCAGTACTGGCGCGAGGTCGCCGTCCCGGTGCTGTGGCCGGTGTTCCTCGGCTCGACGCTGCTGCTGTTCGCCAACGCCTTCGCCGCCTATGCGACGGCGGCCGCCCTGATCAGCCAGGGCAACCTGATCCTGCCGCTGCTGATCCGCTCGGCGCTGACCAGCGAGGTGGTCCTCGGCCAGACCGGGATGGCCTATGCGCTGGCACTGGAGATGATCGTCGTCGTCGGCGCGGTGATGTTCGGCTACACCCGTCTGGTCCGGCGTACCGCGCGGTGGCTGTCATGATCAGGGAGCGGTGGATCCGCGGCAGTCTGGCGCTGGGGTTCGCGGTCTTCTTTCTGTTCCCGCTGTTCGCCATGGCCGACTTCTCCACCCGCGACCTGCGCACGGGCGGACGGACCCTGGCGTCCTGGCGGAACTTGGTATCCGACCCGGCGATGCTCGACGCCATCGGCGCCTCGCTAGGGCTGGCGGCGCTGACCTCCCTGGTGCTGCTGGTGGTGCTGTTGCCGACACTGATCTGGGTGCGGCTGCGCGCCCGGTGGGCCCAGGGGCCGCTGGAATTCCTTTGCCTGCTGCCGCTGGTGGTGCCGGCGCTGGTGATCGTGGTCGGACTGCGCAACGTCTACCTGTGGATCGCCTACCTGCTCGGTGACTCTCCGCTAACCCTGACGTTCGTGTACGTGGTGCTGGTGCTGCCGTTCGGCTACCGGGCGTTGGACACGGCGCTGGCCGGGGTCGATCTGCGGACCCTGGTGGAGGCGGCCCGTTCGCTCGGCGCCGGCTGGACGACTACCGTCGTACGCGTGGTGATCCCCAACATCTGGTCGGGAATCCTTGCCGCCGCTTTCATTTCGACCGCCGTCGTGCTGGGTGAATACACCATCGCGTCGCTGCTCACCTTCCACACGCTGCCGGTCGAGATCGTGGCGGTCGGTGGGACCGACGGCCGGACCTCGATCGCGGCGTCGCTGGCGGTACTACTGTTCGGTTTCGCGCTGCTGCTGGGCCTGACGCTGTTGACCGGCGGGCGGCGCCGACGGAACTCGGCGGGGGTGTGATGACTGCGCGCCAATCGGTTTCGGTGGACGTGGTCGACCTCGGCCGGCAGTATGGGACAGTCCGCGCGCTCGACGGGTTGACGCTGCGAATCGAACCGGGTGAACTGGTCGCGCTGCTGGGCCCGTCGGGCTGCGGTAAGACCACCGCGCTGCGCATCGTGGCCGGCCTCGACGAACCGAGCACCGGCTCGGTGTATCTGGACGGCGTCGACGTCACCCGGGTGCCGGCCAACAAGCGGGACATGGGCATGGTGTTCCAGGCCTACAGTCTCTTTCCGCATCTGAGCGCGCTCGACAACGTCGCCTTCGGACTGAAGGTCCGCGGCCGCGGTGCCACGCAGCGACGCCGGCGTGCGGGCGAGATGCTGGACTTGGTCGGGCTTTCCGGGCACGCCGACAAGTTCGCCGATCAACTCTCCGGTGGCGAACAGCAGCGAGTGGCGCTGGCCCGGGCGCTGGCGATCGAACCCCGGGTGTTGCTGCTCGACGAACCGCTGTCGGCGCTGGACGCCAAGGTGCGTGCTCAACTGCGCGAACAGATGCGCCACTTGCAGTTGGAACTGGGCATCACCACCCTGTTCGTCACCCACGATCAGGAGGAGGCGCTGGCGCTGGCGGACCGGGTCGCGGTGATGAATGACGGTAGGCTTGAACAGATCGACACCCCAGCCGAGTTGTACGCGCATCCGGCCACCCCGTTCGTGGCCGACTTCGTCGGGTTGTCCAACTACATTCCCGCCCGGGTGATCGACGGTAAGGCCTGGGTGCTCGGCGTCGCGCTGCCGTTGCGCGCGGGGTCGATCGAAGCCGGGCCGGGTCTGGCGATGGTGCGTCCGGAGGCTTTGGCGCTGCGCCCAGTCCAGGACGGCCCCGGCGTCGTGGAATCCAACGCCTTCCTCGGGCCGATCTCCCGGGTGCACGTCGTGCTGCCCGACGCAACCCTGCTGATCGCCGAACTGGGCAGCGCCCGGGCTCGCGACTTTCCGCCGGGAACCCGGGTGAAGGTCGGTGTCCGGCCGGCGCCGGTACTGGTGGTGGCGCCGTGACGGTCGCGGACCGGGACACCGAGGTGGTGGCGGCCGACGACACGGTCGCCGCCGAGGGCGCGGTGGCCGAGACCGCGCGGATCCTGCCCACCGACCGCACCTGGTTCAAGAAGGCGGTGTTCTACGAGGTGCTGGTGCGCGCCTTCCAGGACTCCAACGCCGACGGCTGCGGCGACCTGCGCGGCCTCATCGAGCGCCTCGACTACCTGAAATGGCTTGGTGTCGACTGCCTCTGGCTGCCGCCGTTCTACGATTCCCCGCTGCGCGACGGGGGCTACGACATCCGGGATTTCAACCGGGTGCTGCCCGAGTTCGGCACCGTGGAGGACTTCGTCGCCCTGCTCGACGCCGCCCACGCCCTGGGGATCCGGGTGATCACCGACCTGGTGATGAACCACACCTCCGACACCCACCGGTGGTTCCAGGAGTCCCGCCGTGATCCCGACGGGCCCTACGGCGACTTCTACGTGTGGAGCGACACCGCCGACCGGTACGCCGAAGCGCGCATCATCTTCGTCGACACCGAGGAATCCAACTGGACCTTCGACCCACTGCGCAAACAGTTCTACTGGCATCGGTTCTTCTCCCACCAGCCCGACCTCAACTACGACAATCCGGCCGTCGCTGACGCGATGATCGACGTACTTCGATTCTGGCTCGGTTTGGGCATCGACGGATTCCGACTGGACGCCGTGCCCTACCTGTTCGAGCGGGAGGGCACCAACTGCGAGAACCTGCCGGAAACACACGCGTTTTTGAAGCGCTGCCGAAAGGTGGTGGACGAGGAATTCCCCGGGCGGGTGCTGCTCGCCGAGGCCAATCAGTGGCCCTCGGATGTCGTCGAGTACTTCGGCGACCCGGCCACCGGCGGCGACGAATGCCACATGGCTTTCCACTTCCCGCTGATGCCAAGGATTTTCATGGCGGTGCGCCGTGAGTCGCGGATCCCGATCTCGGAGATCCTGGCCCAGACGCCGCCGATCCCGGCGATGGCCCAGTGGGGCATCTTCCTGCGCAACCACGACGAGCTGACCCTGGAGATGGTCACCGACGAGGAACGCGACTACATGTACGCCGAGTACGCGACCGACCCGCGGATGAAGGCCAATGTGGGTATCCGGCGTCGGCTGGCCCCACTGCTGGAGAACGACCGCAACCAGATCGAGTTGTTCACCGCTCTGCTGCTGTCGCTGCCCGGTTCGCCGGTGCTGTACTACGGCGACGAGATCGGCATGGGCGACATCATCTGGCTCGGTGACCGCGACGGCGTGCGCACCCCCATGCAGTGGACGCCGGACCGCAACGCGGGATTCTCCACCGCCACCCCGGGTCGGCTCTATCTGCCGCCGAACCAGGACGCCGTGTACGGCTATCAGGCAGTCAATGTCGAAGCGCAGCGGGACAATTCGTCGTCACTGCTGAACTGGACCCGGCGCATGCTGGGGGTTCGCCGCCGCCACGCCGCGTTTGCGGTGGGACACTTCGGCGAGCTCGGTGGCTCCAACCCGTCGGTACTGGTGTTCGTGCGCGAGCACCGCGCCGATGTGGTGCTGTGCGTGAACAACCTGTCCCGGTTCCCGCAGGCGATCGAGCTGGACCTGCAGACCTGGGCCGGCTACACACCGGTGGAACTGACTGGGCGCGTTCAGTTCCCGCGGATCGGGCAACTGCCGTATCTGCTGACGTTGCCCGGTCACGGTTTCTACTGGTTCGAACTGCTGAACCTCGGGGCGCCGGAGGAGGCCACAACGTGAGCGCGCAAGTGAACCTGCCATGGATGAGCTGGCTGCCGAACCAACGCTGGTACGCCGGGCGGGGACGGACGCTGACCTCGGCGGAACCGGGCGTCGTCGTCCCGCTCGGAGACCGCCTGGACCTGGTGCTCGTCGATGTCGAATACACCGACGGCGGCACCGAGCGCTACCAGGTGTTCGTCGGGTGGGACGGGGAACCGCTGGCCGAGTACACTGCGCAGGCGACCATCGGATCCGACGGCGACCGCCTCGGTTGCGACGCACTGTACGACCCGGAGGCCGCGGCGTACCTGCTGTCGCTGTTCGCCGAGTCGGCGACCCGGGGAAGGGTGAGATTCTCCGCGGAGCCCGGTGTGGCACTGGATGTTTCGGCCCCGGCGCGGGTGTCGACCGCCGAGCAGAGCAACACCAGCGTCATCTATCACCAGCACGCGATCCTCAAGGTGTTTCGCCGGGTGGTGCCCGGGATCAACCCGGACGTCGAATTGAACCGGGCGCTCGGCCGGGCGGGCAGCCGCCACGTCGCCCGGTTGCTGGGATCGTATGAGACGGTGTGGTCGGGGCAGCCGTGCCCGCTGGGCATGCTCACCGAGTTCGCCGTCAACGCCGCCGAGGGCTGGCGGATGGCCACGGCCAGCTCGCGCGACCTATACGCCGAGGGTGACCTCTACGCCGACGAGGTGGGCGGCGACTTCGCCGGGGAATCCCACCGCCTGGGGATGGCCGTCGCCGACGTGCACACCATGCTGGCGGGTGAACTCGGCTCTGCGGTAGGGGAATTCCCGGTGGACGAGGCGCTGCGCCGACTGGCCGCCGATGTGGAGCGGGCACCGCAGCTGGGCGAGTTCGCCGCGGGATCGCGGGCACGGTTCGAGGCGCTGGCCGGCGTCCCGATCACCGTGCAGCGGGTACACGGCGATCTGCACCTGGGGCAGGTGCTGCGGACCCCGGAGCATTGGCTGGTCATCGATTTCGAGGGGGAGCCGGGCACCCCGTTGGACCAGCGCAGCCGGCCCGATTCGGTGCTGCGCGATGTGGCCGGAATGCTGCGTTCGTTCGAGTACGCGGCGTATCAGCCGTTGATCGGCCAGGGCGGTGACCCGCGGGACAAGCAGTGGGCGGCCCGGGCGCGGGAGTGGACCGGTCGTAACCGAGAGGCGTTCTGCGACGGCTATGCCGAACTCGCGCAGTGGGATCCGCGCGAACACGCCGAGGCGCTGGCCGCCTACGAGCTGGACAAGGCGCTGTATGAAACGGCCTACGAGGCGCGGTACCGGCCGACCTGGCTGCCGATTCCGCTGCAGGCGGTCGCCGATCTCGTCGGGCGCTGAGCCACCTTCGGGCCCTGCTGCGAAAGTGGCTGGTGTTGAGGTCTCGGTGTGCGGTCGGGAGTGCGTCGGGCCGGTTCTTGGGCGTCGGCAGTGCGTTGAGCGTGTTCGGGAGTGCGGTGAGCGTGGTTTCGGGCGTCGAGAGTGCGCTCAGCCGTGGTTGCCGGATCGGCAGTGCAGTGAGCTTGCCGACAAGGCCCGATTCGGGCGAAAGGGCCGCGCCCAGTGCACTCCCGATGCGAAGAACGTCCCTAGATGAGGGTGCGGGTGCAGTACGTCCGCGCCGGTGAGGGATAGGGCCAGACGTGATCGGCGCCGGTCTGCGGGCAGGCGGTCCGGTCGTGGGTGTCGAGGCGTTTGGTGATCTGGACCAGCAGCCCGGCCTCGGGCGGGGCGGCGCAGTTGCTGCGGGCCAGGGTGCCGATCGGCATGTTCAGCAGGTAGCAGTGCTCGGCGACCAGGTTGGGCACCAGGCACAGAGTGTTGGAGTCGGAGTCGGCCCGCTGGTACTCCGGGCTCGGGCAGGTGTTGCCGGCCGCGACGACGGCGCCGACGGTGTAGCTGGGGTCCTCGGTGCAGGACGCGGGCTGGGCCTGGCCCGGCTCGGCGGGGCTGTTCGCGGCCGCAACGGTGACGCAGCCACCGACGGTGAACGACTGGGCCCGCTGGCTGTTGTCGGTAGTGGTGCGTAGGGCATGCAAGGCGGTGATCATGGCGGCCGCCAGCGCGACGGCGGCCACCGCGACGACCGCGATGGTGACCGGTGTGCGTCGCGCGCCGGAGGAACTCATTCCTAGAGACTGCCAGACGCAGTCACACCTGTCTCAACAACCCCATAACACACATTGGTGTAATTCGCTGGAAGGCGCGCCGGGTGGTGTGTCGGCGCAGGTAATGGTGATCGAAACTCACGCCTGGGCTGCTGGCGTCGCAGCGGCACAGCCCGGGTGTCGATCTCGATGCAAAACGCCCGCGCGCAACAGCCCTGACGTCGATCTCGGCGAGTTGGCCACCGGGGAACCGCCAGGGTGTGAATGGCGTGGTTCGCGGTGAGCGCATACGGTGAGCGCACTTCACTGTGCGGTGAAGCTGGCGCATCGCGGTGACGTCAGAAGTGGACCCCAGGAGATCCTGCCGGAAGACAGGGCCTGGGGTCCGAGCCTTTCATGGGTGGGTTTTCGGCATCGTCGCGGAAGACTGGATCAGTGAGTATGAGTCCGGATTACCGCAGCGAAGCTCGGTGACTGCTCCGCAGCACGCGTCAGCGATCCATAGCATCGGTTCTGCGGGTCCGTCGACGTGTTCGAGGTGCAGGCGACCTCCGATGCATGTTTTCTGCGCAGGTTGTCGAGGGTGGTCTGGTCTCTCCGGGCGTCTTTGTAGCCGCGTGATTCGCTGATCGCCTGATCAATGCCGGGGTGACAGAGGACTTCGGCCCGAAGCCCGCCTGTGGATAGATTCGGCCGGCGGCAGATAGTGACTGGCCCGTCGTTCCTGTCGGAGGGCCCCGATAGATTTGCCAGCGATGGCATTTCATCTGCACCGCGCGGAGCGCACCGATCTGCTCGCCCAGGGGCTGGGGGAGCTGCTCGCCACGCCTCCTGACGATCCGTTCGGGATGGACCTGGTGCTGGTGCCGGCCCGCGGTGTGGAGCGGTGGCTCAGCCAGCGGCTCTCCCACCTGCTGGGCGCAACCCGCGGCAACGACGGGGTGTGCGCGGCGGTGCAGTTCCGGTCCCCGGGGTCGCTGATCGCCGAACTCACCGGCGCGGACGATCACGATCCCTGGTCCCCAGACGCCCTGACCTGGCCGCTGCTGCGCGTCATCGACGACGCCCTGGCCGCCGACGCCGGCCAACCGTGGTGTGCGGCACTGGCCGCCCACCTCGGAGCCACCGCCGAGGGCGAGGAAGCCGAACTGCGCCGCGGCCGCCGCTACGCCGTCGCCCGTCGTATCGCCGGCCTGTTCGCCTCCTACGGCTACCAGCGCCCCGCGCTGCTGGCCGACTGGGCGGCCGGCCGCGACACCGACGGCGCGGGCGATCCGCTGCCCAAAGACCTGAGCTGGCAACCGATCCTGTGGCGCCGACTCGTCGACCAAGTCCGAGCCTCTCCACCAGATGAGAGGCACCGCGACACCGTCACCAGGCTGCGGGCCGGCGCACTCGACCTGCCACAGCGACTGTCGCTGTTCGGCCACACCCGGCTGTCGGCCACCGACATCGAACTGCTCGACGCCCTCGCCGTTCACCACGAGCTGCACCTGTGGCTGCCGCATCCCAGCGACGTGCTGTGGCAGCACCTGGCCGACGACAAAGAAACCGTGCGCCGACGCACCGACACCAGCCACCGCAGCGTCGGGCACCCGCTGCTGGCCACCCTCGGCCGCGACTTGCGCGAACTGCAGCGCGCCCTGCCCGCCGGCATCGACGACGACCACCGCGAACTCGCCGACCGCCCGGACACGCTGCTGTCCTGGCTGCAATCCGACCTGGCCGCCGATGCGGTGCGTCCGCAGGGCCGTACGCACCGGTCCGAAGACCGCTCGGTGCAGGTGCACAGCTGCCACGGTCCGGCCCGCCAGATCGAGGCGCTGCGCGAGGTCCTGCTCGGGCTGCTCGCCGACGACGACACCCTCGAACCCCGCGACATCCTGGTGATGTGCCCCGACATCGAACGATTCGCCCCGCTGTTCGTGGCGGACTTCGGCCTCGGGGACCTCACCGGGCGCGCCAACGGAACCGACATCCACGCGCACCCCGCCCACCGGCTGCGGCTGCAACTGGCCGATCGGGCGCTCAGCCAGACCAACCCGCTGCTCGGCGTCGCCGAGACCCTGCTCGCCATGGCCGGCGGCCGCGCCACCGCCACCGAACTGCTCGACCTCGCGCAGCAGCCACCGGTACGTGCCCGATTCGGCTTCACCGACGACGACCTGGAGACACTGGTCGAGTGGGTGCGCACCTCGGGCATCCGGTGGGGCATTGACGCCGAACACCGCCGGCCCTACGGCCTGGACGCCATCCTGCACAACACCTGGCGCTTCGGCCTGGACCGCATCCTGTCCGGCGTCGCCATGTCCGCCGACGCCCCCGGCTGGATCGGCACCACCCTGCCCCTCGACGACGTCGGCAGCAACCGGGTGGACCTGGCCGGCCGGTTCGCCGAATACTGCGACCGGCTCGCCGGCACCCTCGGTGCGTTGTCGGGCACCGCACCCCTGCACGACTGGCTGACCACCCTGCGCCACGGCGTCGACGCTCTCACCCGCGCCGTCGGCGACGACGCCTGGCAGCACGGGCAACTCGACCGCGAACTCGCCGCCGTCGCCACCGCCGCCGCGGGCCACGAGAACACCGAACTACGCCTCGGCGACGTCCGCGCGCTGCTGCGCGACCACCTGGTCGGCCGACCCACCCGCGCCAACTTCCGCACCGGCGCCATCACCGTGTGCACCATGACCCCGATGCGCTCGGTGCCGCACCGGGTGATCTGCCTGGTCGGCCTGGACGACGGCGTGTTCCCGCGCGCAGCGACCGACGACGGCGACGACGTCCTGGCTCGCGACCCGCTGACCGGGGAACGCGACCGGCGCAGTGAGGACCGCCAACTGCTCCTCGACGCCATCGGCGCGGCCACCGACACCCTGGTCATCACCTACACCGGCGCCGACGAGGTCACCGGTCAGGAACACCAGCCCGCCGTCCCGCTGGCCGAACTGCTCGACGCGCTGGACCGCACCACCGGGAAACCGGTCCGCGAGGCGATTCGCGTCGAGCACCCGCTGCTGCCGTTCGATCCTCGCAACGTCACCCCGGGAACCCTGGTCCCCGGCAAGCCGTTCAGCTTCGACCCGGCCGCCCTGGCCGGAGCCCGGGCCGCCGCCATCCGACCCCGACCGACCCCACCGCCGTTCCTGTCCGGACCGCTGCCGACCCCGCCGCCCGGTGACATCGAACTCGACGCCCTGCTGAGCTTCTACCGCGACCCGATCCGCGGCTTCTTCCGGGAACTGGACTTCAACCTGGGCTGGGAGGCCGACGAGATCGCCGACGCCATCCCGGTTGAGATCGACGCGCTCACCGAATGGACTGTGGGCCAACGCATGCTGTCCGATCTGCTCAACGACATGGACCCCAAATCGGTACTGCAGGCCGAATGGCGCCGCGGCACCCTGCCGCCTGGACGGCTGGGCTGGCGACGCGCCGGCGAAATCCTCACCCTGGCAACCGCGTTAGCCGATGCCGCCCGACCGCATCGCAGCGCGGCACCGCGGTCCGTCGACGTCGATGTGGAGCTCGCGGGCGGCCGTCGCCTGACCGGAACCGTGACACCGCTGTACGGCAGTGGACTGCTGTCCGTCTCCTACTCGCGCCTGTCCGGAAAACAACTGCTGCAGGAGTGGATTCGGCTGCTGGCGGTCTCTGCGCAGCAACCCGGAACCCGGTTCACCGCCCGCTGCCTCGGTCGGGCCCGATCCCGCAACCCGGTGTCGGAGACCCTGCTCGCCTCCCCGGCCGATCCGATCGCGGTGCTGTCCGATCTGGTTGCCGTCTACGATGCCGGACGCATCGAACCGCTTCCGCTGCCGATCAAGACGTCGTATGCCTGGGCGCAGGCACGCCGCACCGCCGACGACGCCGAACAGCGTGCGAGGTGGGCCTGGTACACCGACAAATTCCCCGGCGAATGCGAAGACCCCGCCGTCCGCCGCGCCTGGGGCGACAACGGCTGGTCGGTGCTGCAGGCCGAACCCCGCCCCGGCGAACAGACACCCGGCGAGACCACCCGACTCGGTGGCTACGCCGCCCGGGTATGGGGCCCGCTGCTGGCCGCGGAGGAGATCGACTGATGCAGCCCTTCAACCTCCTCGACCCGCTGCCCGCACCCGGCACCACCCTGCTGCTGGAGGCCAGCGCCGGCACGGGCAAAACCTATGCGCTGGCCGCCATGGTCACCCGCTACATCGCCGAGGGCGCGGTCACCCTCGACCAGATGCTGCTGATCACCTTCACCCGCGCCGCAACCCGGGAACTGCGGGAACGGGTCCGCGGCCAACTGCTCGCCGCCGCCGAGGCATTCGAGGACCCGGAAACCGCCACCGGGGACCTTCTACCTGCCCTGCTCGACGTCGACGCACAAGAATTCGCCGCGCGCCGCAAACGCCTGCGCGACGCCCTGGCCGACTTCGACGACGCCAGTGTCACCACCACCCACGGCTTCTGTCAGATCGTGTTGAAATCGTTAGGTATCGCCGGTGATTCGGAATCCGGCGTCACCCTGGTGGACAACCTCGACGACCTCGCCGACGAGATCACCGACGACCTCTATCTGGCCGGCTTCGCCCAGAGCGCCGACCAGCCGACGCTGACCCGTGCCGAGGCGGGAAAACTCGCCAGGCACGTCATCGCCAACCCTGGCGTCGAATTACAGCCCGTCGCACCGCAACCCGGAACCGAGGCCGCCCTGCGCCGGGCATTCGCAGGCAGAGTGCTCGCCGAACTGGAGATCCGAAAACGCCGCAGCGGCATCCTCAGCTACGACGACCTGCTGAGCCGGCTGGCCACTGCCCTGGCCGATCCGCAGGCACCCGCCCGGGAACAGATGCGCCGGCGCTGGAAAGTGGTGATGGTCGACGAGTTCCAGGACACCGACCCGATCCAGTGGCAGATCCTGCACCGCGCGTTCGACGGGCACTCGACGCTGATTCTCATCGGTGATCCCAAGCAGGCCATCTACGCGTTCCGCGGCGCCGACGTGAACACTTACCTGCAGGCTGCGGCGACCGCGGGTATCCAGCGCACCCTGGACACCAACTGGCGCAGCGACGCGCGGCTTGTCGACGCCCTGGCGATACTGACCGGCGGTGCGGCACTGGGTGATCCGGCGATCGTCGTGCATCCGGTGAAGGCCAGCCACGACGGAGGACGGCTGGTGTACCCGTCGGGCGAGTCGGCACCGCCGATTCGACTACGTACCGCCGACCGCGCCCGGTTCCGGGTCAGAGACCGCAAGACGATCCGCATCGACTGGCTGCGTGAACACATCACCGCGGACCTGGTCGCCGATATCGGCCGCATGCTCGCCGACGGCACGAGGTTCGACGGTGAGCCGCTGACCGCCGGTGACATCGCCGTTCTCACCGAGAGCAACTTCGACGCCCGTCGTTGCCATGAAGCCCTACTGGCGGCGGGCATTCCGGCGGTCTACACCGGCGAGATCGACGTCTTCGATTCCGAGGCCGCCGACGACTGGCTGATCCTGCTGGAGGCATTCGACGCCCCGCACCGCTCCGGACTGGTCCGGGCGGCCGCCGCCACCATGTTCTTCGGGCACACCGCCAACACCCTCGCCGAGGGCGGGCCGGCACTGACCGATCGGATCGCCGACACCCTGCGGGAGTGGGCCGGGCACGCCCGGGACCGGGGGATCGCCGCGGTACTGGAAGCCGCGCTGCTCGACGGGATGGGGCAGCGGGTCCTCGGCTGCGTCGGCGGCGAACGCCGGATGACCGACCTGACCCAGCTGGCTCAGCTGCTCGGCGACGCCGCCCACCGCAACCGGCTGAGCCCGTCGGGCCTGCACGGCTGGCTGACCGAACAGCGCCGGGACCGCGGCGGAGCATCCGAACGACGCCGGCGGCTGGACAGCGACGCCCAGGCCGTGTCGGTCCTCACGGTGTGGGCCAGCAAGGGGCTGCAGTTCCCGGTGGTCTACCTGCCTTTCGCGTTCAACCGGCACCTGCACACCGACGACTATCCGCGCTATCACGACGATGCCGGACGGCGCTGCCTGTACATCGGGGGGGATGGGGGCCGGGAGCGTCGCGACGCCGACGGCATCGGGCGACGGGAATCGGCCGGCGAATCGCTGCGCGTCAACTACGTCGCGCTCACCCGGGCGCAGTCCCAGGTGGTCGCCTGGTGGGCGCCGGCCCGCGACGAACCCACCGGAGCGCTGTCTCGCCTGTTGCGCGGGCGGACACCGGGCGGCCCGGAAGTACCCGACGAATGCGACCCGGTGGACACCGACGACGCGGCCCGGACCATCCTCGATGACTGGCAGCGCCGCGGCGCGATCACCGTCGAAGACGCGGAGATTGCCGCGATACCAACCCCGGTTGAGCAACCCCCCGCGACCGGGCAGAGCGTGCGCCGGTTCACCCGCGGCCTCGATTCGGGCTGGCGACGCACCTCCTACAGCGGCCTGCTGCGCGCCGCCGAGGGCATGGTCGTCGCCACCGGAGTGGGCAGCGAACCCGTCGATGTCGGCAAGGACGACGAGCCGGGACCGTCCGTGATCAGCCCGGGCGGTTCGGCGAGCGTAGGCGGAGGTGGCGCGAGCGTAGCGAGTGCCGGCGGACCCGGAGTGAAACCGGGACCGTCCGTGATCAGCCCGGGGGCCCCGGAGGAGATCGCGGTGCCCGGCGGGACAGCGGACGCCCCGGTCTCGCCGATGGCCGACCTGGCCGCCGGCGCGGCCTTCGGCTCCCTGGTGCACGCGGTCCTGGAAAGCGCCGATCCGCAGGCACCGGACCTCGCCGCCGAACTCACCGAACAGGTTCGGGCCCACCAGCTGTGGTGGCCCTGCGACATCGACGCGTCTGACCTCGCCGAAGCGCTGGTCCCCATGCACGACACCCCACTCGGGCCGCTGGCTGACGGGCTGACGCTGCGCCAGATCGGCCGGCGTGACCGATTGCGTGAACTGGACTTCGAAATCCCCCTGGCCGGCGGGGATTCCATCACCGGTTCGAGCCCGCAGATCACCGTCGCGCAATTCGGTCAGGTGATCGCCGACGCGCTGGCGCCCGACGATCCGCTGGCCGGGTACGCCGCGCGGCTGCAGACACCGGAGCTGGGAGGGCAACCGCTGCGCGGCTACCTCTCTGGTTCCATCGACGCGGTGTTGAGAGTTCCCGGCCCCCGCTACCTGATCGTGGACTACAAGACCAACAGGCTCGGCGACCCGTCGCGGCCACTGACCGCCGCCGACTACGGGCCCCGACAACTCGTCGACGCCATGGAGCACTCCCACTACCCGCTGCAAGCGCTGCTGTATTCGGTGGTGCTGCACCGTTTCCTACGTTGGCGCCAACCCGGATACCGTCCCGAGCAGCACCTGGGCGGAGTGCTGTACCTGTTCCTGCGCGGTATGTGCGGACCCGACACCCCCGCGGTCGACGGCGTACCCGCGGGGGTGTTCAGCTGGCGCCCACCGGCGCGGCTCATCGAGGACCTCTCGGATCTGCTGGCCGCGAGCGAGGCCGACGGGCGGGTGAGCAGATGACTACCACCCCGAACACCGGCGTCCAGCAGATCGCGGCACCCGAGGACCCGTTCGACCGGCGCCTGGCACTGGCCGCGACCGGACTGTTGGCCGAATTCAACCGCGCCGGCATCCTCGACGCCGCCGACGTTCACGTCGCAACCCGGCTGTGCGCGCTGCGCCCGGCCGCAGGCAACCCTGCGGAGTCCGATCAGCTGGTGGCCCTGGCCGTGGCGTTGGCCGCCCGAGCGGTCCGCAACGGGTCGGTATGCGTGGATCTGGCCACCGTGCACCAGGATTCACCCGAGGGTCTGGCCTGGCCGGACCGCCACGGCTGGCTGGCTGCTATCCAGGCCAGCCCGCTGCTGGCGTCCGACATGCCGGTCCTGCGGCTCTACCGCGAGAACCTGCTCTATCTGGATCGCTACTGGCGCGAGGAGGAACAGGTCTGCCGGGATCTACTCGACCGGGTCGGCCCGGGACCCGGCGCGGATGAATCCGGCTCGACGGCAATCGAGTCCGGCCTGACCCGAGTCTTCTACCGGGACGGCTCCGACGAGCAACGCGAAGCGGCCCGGATCGCGCTGAACCAGGCCACCACGGTACTCACCGGCGGACCGGGGACCGGGAAGACCACCACGGTCGCGGGCCTGTTGGCGCTGTTGGTCGAGCAGGCTGAAGCCGCCGGCCGGCCACGGCCTCGAATCGCCCTGGCAGCACCCACCGGAAAGGCGTCCGCGAGGCTGCAGCAGGCCGTCGCCGCCGAAGTGGCGCTGCTCGACGACGCCGACCGCGACCGACTGCCGGAACTGCGCGCGGTCACCCTGCACCGGCTGCTCGGCGTGCGACCCGACTCCTCGGTACGGTTCCGCCACCACCGCGGCAATCGGCTGCCGCACGACGTCATCGTGGTCGACGAAACCTCGATGGTCTCGCTGACCATGATGGCCAGGCTGCTGGAGGCGGTACGCCCGGAAGCCCGGCTCATCCTGGTCGGCGACGCCGACCAGCTGACGTCGGTGGAGGCGGGTGCGGTGCTGGCCGACCTGGTCGACGGGCTCGGCGCTCGACCCGACACCCGGATCGCAAAACTGCTGACATCGCACCGATTCGGTTCCGATATCGGCGACCTCGCCGCCGCGATCCGCGCCGGCGACGCCGCGTCGACGCTGAGTCTGTTGCGCGGCGGGTCGCCGAGTATCGAGTTCGTCGAGGTCACCGACCCTGACGATCCCGTATCCACCGGAGTCGAACCGGCGGCCGCACTGCGCGATGTGCTGCTCCCGCACGCCCTGGCGGTGCGCGAGGCCGCTCTGTCCGGCGCCGACCCGGACACCGCGGACCGCGATGCGCTCGCGGTTCTCGACGGCCACCGGCTGCTGTGCGCGCACCGGGAGGGCCCGTTCGGGGTGTACCACTGGAACCGTCAGGTGGAACGCTGGCTTTCCGACGCCACCGGGGAGAACCTATGGGCACACTGGTATGCCGGACGTCCGATCCTGGTGACCGCCAACGACTATGGGGTGGGGCTGTACAACGGTGACACCGGGGTGACCGTCGCCCGGGACGGCATTTTGCGGGCGGTGATCGAAACCGACACGGGTCCCAAGACATTCGCCACAAGCCGGCTGTCCGACGTGGAGACCATGCACGCGATGACCATCCACAAGAGCCAGGGCAGTCAGGCCGCCGAGGTCACCGTGCTGCTGCCATCGGCGCAGTCCCGGCTGCTGACCCGCGAGCTGTTCTACACCGCGGTCACCCGCGCCAAGGACAAGGTCCGGGTGGTCGGCACCGAGGCGGGGGTGCGGGCAGCGCTGGAGCGCAGGGTGATTCGCGCGTCCGGCCTGCGCTATCGGCTGGTCGAATAGCCGCCCAATGCACTGCGGCCCCCACCGCAGAGGTGGAGGCCGCAGGCGAGGGGTTCGGTCAGCCGGCGACCGGAGTCCCGTTGAGCGTCTGCTGCAGATCGGGGATCATTTGCTGCAGCTGCTGGCCCCAGTAACCCCAGCTGTGCGTACCGTTGGCCGGGAAGTTGAAGACCCCGTTGCGGCCACCCGCGGCGATGTAGTTGTCGCGGAAGGTGACGTTGGTCCGCAGCGTCAGGCCCTCCAGGAACTGGGCGGCCATCAGGTTGCCGCCGTCGGCCCCGGCGTCGAGCTCCGACGGGGTGCCGGTGCCGCAGTAGATCCAGATGCGGGTGTTGTTGGCGACCAGCCGGCCCATGTTGACCATCGGGTCGTTGCGCTTCCAGGCCGGGTCCGCCGAGGTGCCCCACATGCTGTTGGCGTTGAACCCACCGGCGTCGTTCATCGCCAGCCCGATCAGCATCGGCCACCAGCCCTCGGACGGGTTGAGGAAGCCCGACAGCGACGCGGCGTAGGTGTACTGCTCCGGATGCCAGATGGCATAGGTCAGCGACGCCGACCCGGCCATCGAGATGCCGACGGCGGCGTTACCGGTCTGCGAGATGCCCTTGTTGGCGGCCAGCCAGCTGGACAGCTCCTGGGTCATGAAGGTTTCCCACTTGTAGGTGTAGGTCTGCCCGTTGCCCTGCGACGGCTGGTACCAGTCGGTGTAGAAGCTCGACTGTCCGCCGACCGGCATCACCAGCGACAGCCCCGAGCCGTGGAACCAGTCGAACGCCTCGGTGTTGATGTCCCAGCCGTTGTAGTCGTCCTGGGCGCGCAGCCCGTCGAGCAGGTAGACGGCGTGCGGGCCGCCGGGCTGGAACTGGACGCGAATGGTGCGTCCCATCGACGGCGACGGGACGTCCAGGTACTCCACCGGCAGTCCGGGCGTCGAGAACGCCCCGGCCGGCGCAGTCTGGCCGGCGATCCCCACCAGGGCGGGCAGTGCGGCGGCGGCCACGGCGGCGGTCGCCATCCGCCGCAGCGAAACCTTTGCGCGCAACTTCTCCACGAACTTCACGACTGAGCTCCTCCGTCATTCGTAATTACACGTCTGTGTTACCTACGTGACGAAAGTGAATCATGTGACCTGTGAGGTTCCCGTGCGGGAAACTCGGCAACCCGATCGCGGTTGGCTAACGATTACGTCACGGGGCCGAGGCCGCGCCGTCGCCGCTTTGTGACCCGGTGTGCAATCCGCCCAGTTCGTAGCCGACCACCACGACCAGCGGCGCCAGGTTGACCAGCAGCAGTCCGACCGGCATCGGCGCCCCGGCGGCAGTAGCCCCCACCGCGGCGGCCAGCCCGGCCATGCTCGCGGACACCATGGCCAGGTGCGCCCGGTCGAAGGTGCCGACCAGGTAGGCGTACATGGCGAATATCGCCAGGATGTACACCCCGACGGGTACCGCCACGGCGAGCAGCGTCTGCGTCGCGCTCAGCCGGGAATGACCCTCCAGATAGATGGCCGCGGTGTGCAGGCCGGCGCCGGTCGCCACGATCGCCCCGAAGATCACGATATGCCCGTAGCCGAATCCGAACGCCCGCTCCGGGCGCGCGTGCAGCGCGGGGGCGGCCGGAACGACGAAGTAGGTCCACCACAGCCCGAAGGTCAACGCCATGCCGGCCAGCGCGACCAGCGCGGCATCCAGGGTCCAGCCGTGTTCACCGACCACCGCCGACAGCGTGGCGACGGTGCCCACCACACCTTCGCCCAACGCGATGATGACCAGCAGGCTGTAACGCTCGGCGATGTGATGCGGATGCCACGGCGTGATCCCGCGAAACCGTTCGGCATACCAGGGGCCGGCGAATTCGACCAGCACCAGCACGGCATAGACGGTGAACGTCGCCGGCACCGAGGTGTGGACGAAAATCGCTGCGATCCAACCGATCTGCGCGACGGTGATGGTGACGGCATAGGTCACGCACGTCCTGCGCCGCGCTGGATCCGCGGCGGCCGCACGCAGCCACTGGGCGACCATGGCCAGCCGCATCACGACGTAGCCGGCGACCGCAATCCGGTTGTCGACGTGCTCGCCGGCGGCGATGGAGGAGTAGATCGGCGGAATACCCAGGGCCAGCACGATCACGCCGATCATCTGCAGCATCGTGGTCAGCCGGTACAGCCAGTCGTCGGTGTCATACGCGGAGGCGAACCAGCTGAAGTTGATCCACGCCCAGGACACGCCGAACGTCGAGAACGCGAAGCCGGCCACCGCCGCGCCGACGTGGCCGTCGGCCAGCAGATCGGCCAACTGCGCCGCCGACAACCCGAAGGCGATGACGAAGGTCAGGTCGAACAGCAACTCCAGCGGCGTCGCCACCCGGTTCTGCTCGTGCGGGTCGCGGCCGGTCATTCGGCGCAGCCGGTGGGAGGGCGCCGCGGTGACCGCCGGCTCGGGTTCGCTCACCCGGGTATCGTGCAACCGCCCGCCCGGGTCTGCAACAACCGGCGCGACGAGTTGGCGTCGGTTCGGGGCCCGGAACCGGGATAGGCTCGATTCGTGAAGGTGCGATCGATGTGCGCGGTGGCCGGTCTCGGCCTGTTGTTGACCGGCTGCACGACGATGGTTTCGGGCACGGCCCAGCCGGCCGACCACGACGGCCCGATCAAGGCGAAGCCGATCAGTGCCTCGGCGATGGCCGGCAAGCTGCTGGACACCTCCGAGGTCGCCGACATCGTCAAGACCAACGGGACGCTGATACAGCGCAGCACCTCCAGCACGATGGGGGACACCGGCGCGGTGGCCAAGAAGGAGTGCCGCGCCTCCTGGTCACCCATGCAGGAGGCCGCCTACAACGGCTCCGGCTGGTCGGATGCGCTGGCCAACACCTACGACGACGCTCCCGACGCCGACACCCGCCCGGAAAACGGCGTGGTCGAGGCCGTCGTACGGTTCGCCGACTCCGACGCCGCCGACACGTTCTTCACCAAGGCGAAGTCCTTGTGGTCGCAGTGCGCGGACCAGTCGGTGGTGTACGACGGTGACTCCAAGCGGATCTGGCGCTACAGCGCGATGACCGAGCCCGAAGGGGCCATCCAGATCAAACAGGCCGCCGAGGGCGCCGGCGGCTGGGGCTGTTCGCGGGTTCTGGGGGTGCGCAACAACATTGCGATCGACGTGATGCACTGCGCCACCGATCCGGCGGACCAGGGCGTCGCGGTGTTCAACGCAATCGCGGCGAACATCGAGAAGAGCTGAACCGCTCCGGTCAGCGCACCAGACGGCGCAACAGTGCCGACGCGCTGAGGATGCCCAGCAGGGCCGCGACCACCAGCACGCCGATATCGGCCCACAGGTTGCCCGGCGTACCGATGAGCAGCGCGCGCAAGGCATTGACCTGGTAACTCAGCGGATTCACCGCCGACAGTGCGCGCAGCCAGGACGGCATGATGTCCACCGGGTACAGCGCATTGGACGCGAAGAACAGAGGCATGGTGATCGCCTGCCCGATACCCATCAACCGGTCCCGGTTGCGCACCAGCCCGGCCAGCGTCATCGACAGGCAGGTGAAGAACATGGTGCCCAGCACCACCACGGCCATGGCCGCTAGGATGCGTAACGGGTTGACGGTCAACGGAATCCGCATCAGGTACGCGATCGCCAGGGTGCCGACCACCTGCGCCACCGACCGCACACCGCCGGCGAATGCCTTGCCGGTCACCAGGGCAGCCGGCGGTGCCGGGGTCACCATCAACTTCGCCAGGATGCCGGCGTCGCGGTCCCAGACGATCTGAATGCCGTAGAAGATCGCGATGAACAGGGCCGACTGGGCGATGATCCCCGGTGCCAGGAAGGCCAGGTAGGACACCGATCCGGTGTCGATCACCCGCAACTGGGAGAACGTCTGCCCGAAGATCAGCAACCAGAGCGCCGGTTGCACCATCCGCATCAGCAGTTCGGTCGGGTCTCGGCGCAGCTTCTGCAGTTCGACCAGTGCGAACGTGCCGACCTGGCCGGCCAGCGCGGTAACCCGACGCCGCCCCCGTGGAGCGGCGAGGACCACCGGCTCAGCCGGCACGACGGGCCACCCTCCGGCTGGCCCGCACGCCGCGGAAGCCCTCGCCGGTGTCGTCGGTGCTGAGATCGCGCCCGGCGTAGTGACGGAACACGTCCTCCAGCGTCGCCTGCGGTGTATCCAGCCCCGCCTTGAGTTCGGCCGGGGTGCCGACGGCCTGCAACCGACCGTGGTGCAGCAACGCCACCCGGTCACACAGTGCGTCGGCCTCCTCCATGTAGTGGGTGGTCAGCAGCACGGTCATACCGAAGTTCGCCTGCATTCCGCGCAGCTGCGTCCACAGTGATTCCCGGGCAATCGGATCCAGGCCGACGGTCGGCTCGTCGAGCAGCAGCAGGGCGGGCCGATTGACTAGGGCCTGGGCCAGCTCGAGGCGGCGCACCATGCCGCCGGAATAGCCGCCGGCCGGCCGATCGGCCACGTCCAGCAGGTTCATCGCGTCGAGCGCATGGGTGATCCGGTCGTCGCGGACACGCCGCGGGACGCCGTAGAGCCGCGCGAACCAGGCCACGTTCTGCCGGCCGGTCAACGCGGGCTCAATGGAAAGCTGTTGTGGCACATAGCCGATGTTGTAGCGGATGTCGGTCGGCGACCTCCGGGCGTCGAACCCCAGGATCGACAGCGTTCCCTGCTGGACGGGAGTCAGCGTCGCCAGCGTCTTGATGAAGGTGGACTTGCCGGCCCCGTTCGGGCCCAGCAGGCCGAACGTCTCGCCGCACTCGACAGACAGCGTCAAGTCGTCGACGGCGGTGAAATCCCCGTAGCGGTAGGTCAACTCGCGACAGTCAATGGCGGGAGTCACACCGTGTCTCCCGTCTCGTCCGGGCCCAACTGGTAGCCCGAGCGGTCGGCCCGGTGATACCAGCCGCCGGCCGCCTCAGTGCCGCCGTCGACGAACAGGGTCTGCCCGGTGAGGTAGCCGGACAGGTCCGAGGCCAGGAACACCGCGGCACCGGCCAGATCGTCGACGTGCCCGGGCCGGCCCAGCGGGATGATCCGGGCCAGCCGGTTCGAGGCCGCCGGGCTCTCCGACAGAGCGGCCAGCCCTTCGGTGATCGTGATGTCGGGCGCCAGGGCGTTGACCCGGATGCCGTGCGGGGCGAGCTCCAGCGCCGCGGTCTTGGTGTAGCTGATCACCCCGGCCTTGGCCGCGGCGTAGGCGGCGTAGCCCGGTGCGGCGCGCACGCCCTCGATCGAGGTGACGTTGATGACGGACCCGCCGAGCCCCGCGTCGACCAGCATGCGGGCCACCCGCTGCGTGCACAGCAGGACATGGTGCAGGTTGGACCGGTAGAGGGTGTTCCAGCCGTTCTCCGAGGTGTCCAGCAACGGCGAGGCGAAGGTGCCGCCGGCGTTGTTGACCAGGATCGTCGGCGCCCCGACGAGATCGCAGGTGCGGGCCAGGGCATCGTCGACGGCCGCGGCGTCCCGTACGTCCAGGGCCATCGGGACCGCACCGATGTCGGCGGCCGCTGCGGCGGCGGTGTCCGGGTTGCGCTCCCAGATCACCACCTGGGCGCCGAACGCGCGCAGACCGGCGGCGATGCCGCGACCGATGCCGGCCCCGGCGCCGGTCACCACCGCGACCCGCCCGGTCAGATCGGTCATTCCCGGGTCAATGGGCATCCGAACACCACCTCCGCACGATTTCCGCTTCGGCGCTCAACCCTATTCACCGAGCCTGTGTGCGGATGGTTGACTGCCCGAATGTCGGATCGTAGAGACCAGCCGGAGGCCCGGACGGAGTTGGTGCGGCTGCTGACGGTCGAACCGGCCGGTTCAAGCGTCGCCGGGCCTCGTGCTCGCGGAACCACACCGCTCGCCGAACCCGGCGGGGAGGAGTTCACCGCAACCGGCTACGGGCCGGCGGACAAGCGGGCGTTCGGTGGGCAGTTCGTCGCCCAGGCGCTGCGCGCCGCCGCGGCGACCGTCACCCCGGAGGCCCGGCCGACCAGTGTGCACGTGCAGTTCCTGCGCGCCGGCACGGCGGGACCGGTGGACTACCGGGTCGAGCGGACCTACGACGGGCGCACCGCGATGACCCGCCGGGTGTCCTCTCGCCAGGGCGGCCGGATCAATACCGTCGCCACCGTCTCCTTCGCGACGGAGTTGCCCGGCCCGGTCCACCCCCGCGTGGGTGACCCGATTCCGGACCCGACGCAGCTGCCGGTCGCCGCACCGCCCGGGCCGGCGCCCGGCGTGCCGCTGCACGACTTCGATCTGCGCTACCGCGAGGATGGCGAAGGAGAGGGCTTCGTCCGTGAATTCCACTGGCGCACCGTGCAACCCCTGTCCGGCGACCCGATCCTGCACTACGCCGTGGCGGCCTATCTCACCGACCTGTACCTGCTGGACACCGCACTCCGAGTGCATGACCACACGGTGACCGACCGACATTTCCGGTACGGCACCACCGACTCCGCCATCTGGTTCCACACCCCGCTGCGGGCCGACGAGTGGAATCTGCTGCGATCGTCCTCGCCGGTGGCAGGCGCGGGCCGGGGACTGGTCACCGCCACCTTGTTCGGTGCCGATGGCCGGCCGGCCGCGACGCTCGTGCAGGAGGGGTTGGTGGCCGCGCGAGAATAGCGTTACCGCAAGATGGGAGAACCGGCCCGGATGAACCGGGCCGCCGACCACCGGAAGGACACCATGCGCACCTTCGCATCGCTCGACGACTTCGCCGCCGCCAAGGGCGAGGTGCTCGGTACCAGCGACTGGTTCACCGTCACCCAGGAGGCCGTCGACCAGTTCGCCGACGCCACCGGCGATCACCAGTGGATTCACGTCGACCCGGTGAAGGCCGCCGCCGGCCCGTACGGCGGCACGATCGCCCACGGCTTCATGACGCTGTCGCTGCTCCCGGTGCTCATGCACCAGATCTACGAGGTCAAGGGCCTCAAGATGGCGCTGAACTACGGCGTCAACAAGGTGCGCTTCCCGTCGCCGGTGAAGGTCGGCAGCAGGGTCCGGGCCACCAGCACCCTGGTTGACGCCGAGGACCTGGGCAACGGGACTCAGCAGATCATCGTCTCGACGGTGATCGAAACCGAGGGCGGCGGCAAACCGGCCTGCGTCGCCGAGTCCGTCCTGCGTTACATGAGTTGAGGAATTCGTCATCACCCCTCTTCCGTCGCGGGGGTGGGGTCGGGTAGACCTGATGCATGAAAACGCATCTGAACTGCCCGTGCGGCGAGTCCATTGTCGGGACCGACGAAGACGACCTGGTGGAGAAGACTCAGCAGCACCTCACGGCGAACCACCCGGGCCACGAGTACAGTCGCGACGAAATACTATTCATTGCCTACTGAGGCCGGTCTGCCCATAGACCACCCCTGATCGAGACGAGGACACCCACCGGATGGACGCTGACGACAACGGTCCGGACCAGACGCTGAACCCGAGCGAGTCGCTGGATTCCGACGAGGTGCGCAACGACGACGGCGACATCGTCGTCGACCCGCCGGAGCGCTGGATTCCGGTGGTGGAAGACCAGAGTCTCGATGAGCGGTTGGCCGCCGAGGTCCCCGATGTGCTGACCGGGGACCCGCAGCCGCCCCGCCCGACCCGCCGCCATCTCGGCCAGATCGACGGCACGCCGGAAGACGGCGACTCGTTCTACACGGTCGTCGACGACAACGAGCCCGAGCTCGCCTGATCGCGGTCAGACGCTCGCTCAGACGCTGAGGATGACCTTCAGGCAGTCCGCGTCACGGGCGGCCACCGCGGCGTAACCCGCCGCGGCGTTGTCCAGCGGCATGGTGTGGGTGAAGATCCCACTGGTGTCCAGGCGTCCGCTCTGGATCAGCGGGATCAGCTCCGGCCAGGTCTGCTGCACCGGTGCGGTGGTCATCCGCAGTGTGATGCTGCGGATCAGGCTCATGGTGGCCGGGAACGGGAACGGGTTCAGGTCGTGCACGCCGACCACTGATACCGTGCCTCCCGCCCGCACCAGGCCCAGTGCATCGGTCAGCGTGGTGTCGTTGCCGACGGCGTCGATCACCGCCGCGGCACCGCGCCCGCCGGTGGCGTCCAGCACCGCCTGCAGAGCGGGCGGTTCCAGCGGAATCGCTCCGGCCAACGCGGCCCGGTCACGGCGGCCGGCGACCGGGTCCACGGCAAAGACCGTCCCCGCGCCCTGAACGATCGCACTGCGCACCGCGCACAGACCCACCGCGCCCGACCCGAGTACGACGACGGTGCCGCCCAGGGGGAAATCGGCCCGCCGGGCCGCGGCCCAGCCGGTGGCCAGGTTGTCGGTCAGCAGCAGTGCTTCCTCGGTGTCGATCCCGTCGGGAATCCGGCACAGTTGGAAGTCGGCGGCCGGTACCGCCAGCAGCTCGGACTGGGCCCCGCCGAGCATTCCGGAACCGAAGATCTGCGGTCCCGATACACAGGTGATCGGGTCCGCGGTGGCGCACCCGACGCAATGCCCGCACCCGGCCACCGAACTCACCAGCACCAGGTCACCGACGGTGACGTGACGCACGTCCGGCCCCACCTCGACGACCGTGCCGATCGCCTCGTGGCCCAGGGCCACCGGCTCCAGTAGCGGGTAGTCGCCCTCGTAGAAATGCAGGTCCGAACCGCAGATGGCGGTGGCGGTGACGGCGACGATCGCGCCGTCCGGGCCGGGCAGAACCGGGTCGGGCCGGTGGTCGATGCGGATCTGTCCGGGGGCGTCGATCACCACACTGCGCATGCGGCCCTCATTTCGTGTCGTTCAATTCGTGCCATTGCGCCCGCACCGGGCGGAATGTGAACAGGTTACCGAAAGTGTTCACCGACGCCCGGCGATTTCTCCGGTGCGGATAGGTCCGCCTGCAACACCAACAGAGCTCGCGCTTGCACGGTGACCTCGGCGCCGGCAGGCACCGGCTCGGCCCTGGCGGGGTCGTCGGCCGCGGTGTCGATGACCGGAAGCCAGTGCTCGCCGAAGTCCGGTGGCGGCAGCCGGAACGAAATCGGCTCGTGATGGGCGTTGAAGCACAGCAGGAAAGAATCGTCGGTGACCCGGTGGCCGCGAGGGTCGAGCCCGGGGATGCCGTTGCCGTTGAGGTAGACGGCGACGGATTTCCCGAACCCGGAATCCCAGTCCTCGTCGGTCATCTCCGACCCGTCCGGGCGGAACCAGGAGATGTCGGGCAGGCCGGTGAAATCGCGGCTGCGCACCGGGCGGCCGGTGAAGAACCGGCGGCGGCGGAACACCGGGTGCGCCGATCGCAGCGCGGAAACCTGGCGCAGGAATTCGGTCAGCGCGGTGTCCGCGTCGGCCCAGTCCACCCAGGTGATCGGGTTGTCCTGGCAGTAGCCGTTGTTGTTGCCGTCCTGGGTGCGGCCGAGTTCGTCGCCGTGCGACAGCATCGGAACACCTTGGGACAGCAGCAGGGTCGTCAGGAAATTGCGCTGTTGCCGGGCCCGCAGCGTGTTGACCTCGGCGTCGTCGGTCGGGCCTTCGGCCCCGCAGTTCCAGGACCGGTTGTGGCTCTCGCCGTCGTTGTTGTCCTCGCCGTTGTCGGCGTTGTGCTTATCGTTGTAGGACACCAGGTCTCGCAGCGTGAACCCGTCGTGGGCGGTGACGAAGTTGATCGAGGCGACCGGTCGCCGGCTGGTCTTCTCGTACAGGTCCGGTGAACCGGTGATCCGGTAGGCGAACTCACCGAGGGTGGCGTCCTCGCCGCGCCAGAAGTCGCGCACGGTGTCGCGGTATTTGCCGTTCCACTCGGTCCATTGCGGCGGGAAGTTGCCGACCTGGTAGCCGCCGGGGCCGACGTCCCACGGCTCGGCGATCAGCTTGACCTGACTTACCGTCGGATCCTGTTGCACGAGTTCGAAAAACGCACTCAGCCGATCCACGTCGTAGAACTCCCGGGCCAGGGTGGCGGCCAGGTCGAAGCGGAACCCGTCGACGTGCATCTCGGTCACCCAGTACCGCAGGGAGTCCATGATCAACTGCAACGAGTGGGGATTTCCGACGTTGAGGCTGTTGCCGGTGCCGGTGTAGTCGCGGTAGTAGCGCTTGTCGTCGTCCATCAACCGGTAGTAGGCCGGATTGTCGATGCCGCGCATCGACACCGTGGGACCGAGATGGTTGCCCTCGGCGGTGTGGTTGTAGACCACGTCCAGGATCACTTCGATGCCGGCCTCGTGCAGGGCCCGCACCATCATCTTGAATTCCTGCACCTGGGCGCCGGGTGTGTCGGAGCTGGAGTATTTGGCGTCGGGCGCGAAGAACCCGATCGTGTTGTACCCCCAGTAGTTTGACAGTCCGCGCTCGATCAGGGTGGCGTCGTTGGCGAAGTGATGAACCGGCATCAGCTCGAGCGCGGTCACCCCCAGGGAATTGAGGTGGTCGATGATCGCCGGGTGCGCGATCCCGGCGTAGGTTCCGCGCAGCTGCTCGGGGATGTCGGGGTGGGTCTCGGTCAGCCCTTTGACATGTGCCTCGTAGATCACCGAATCCGCGTAGTCGCGCTGCGGGGGCCGGTCAACGCCCCAGTCGAAATACGGGTTGATGACCACCGACTTGGGCATGCTAGCCGCCGAGTCGTCGTCGTTGCGGCTGTCCGGGTCGCCGAAGTTGTAGCCGAACAGCGACTGGTCCCAGGCGAAGCGGCCGTCGATGGCCTTCGAGTACGGGTCCAGCAGCAGCTTGTTGGGATTGCACCGCGTACCGGAGGTGGGGTCGTTGGGACCGTGGACGCGGTAGCCGTAGCGCTGGCCGGAGGCGACGCGGGGCAGAAAGCCGTGCCAGACAAAGCCGTCGACCTCGGGCAGGGTGACCCGGGTCTCGTTGCCGTCCTCGTCGAACAGGCACAGCTCCACCGACTCGGCGATCTCGCTAAACAGCGCGAAGTTGGTACCGGAGCCGTCGTAGGTGGCGCCCAGCGGATAGGCCTTACCGGGCCAGATCTCGATGCCGTCCGGTGCGCTGTCCATGCTGTTCGCTCCTCGTCGCCTCGTCTGCAAACCTAGTCGGTGCCCGCGGGGGCGCCTACCAGCCCCAGGCAGGCCGACACCGCGGCATGCGTGATATCGCGGATCCGGCCGCCGTCCTCCATGGTTTGCGCAGTGAGCTCGCGCAGGCCGCCGAGCAGGATGATCACTGTCTCCCGTGACACCGGCGGGATGCCGGCGCGGGCGAATCCCGGGCTGGCCGTGATCTCCAGCAGCAGTGTGGTGAACCGTTCCATGCCTCGGCGCTGGATCGGGCGCGCCGCGTCGCCGAGGGCGGGGAACTCCCGGATCCAGGCCAAGGTGATGGCCGGGCGGGCCTCGATCGCCGCGAGGTAGGACTCCACCGCGGCGTCGATCTGGTCGAGGTAGTCGGCCTGCGGGTCGACGGCCGCGCGGATGGCGGCGATCATCGCGACGTTATCGGCGTCGAGCAGGTCCCGCAGGCAGTCGTCCTTGCTGGCGAAATGGGCGTAGAAGGTGCGCTTGGAGGTTTTGGCGTGCCGGACGATGTCGGCGACCGTGGTGTCGCGGTAGCCGCGCTCGGCGATCGACGCGGTCAGCCCGTCGAACAACCGCGCGGGGAAACCGAGTTCTGCCGCACCGGGATCGGTGAGCGTGGCGGACGGGCTGTTGGTGGGCTGTGGCATCCCGGCCTCACCTCCTTGCCAATGCTGGTACCTGCCGGTACCGTAAGCGTGAACAGCTGGTACTGCACGGTACCAGCAGGCGTTCGCGGAGGTGCCGCCATGACCGAGATTGCCGTTGAGCCCGTCGACGCCCAGCGGCAGCCGGAGGTCAAACTCCCGCCGTCGCCGCGCCGGGCGCCGAAGGTCGTCCAGGGGCTGGCGTTCGTCATGCTGCGCCGCCGGGTCATCAACCGGCTGAGCAAGCGCTACGGCGGCGCGTTCGCCATCGACGCTCCGCTGTTCGGGAAGATGGTGGTGGTCACCGACCCCGCACTGGCCCGACAGGTCTTCGCCGCCAGCCCGGACGATCTGGGCAACGTCCAGCCCAACCTGAGCCGAATGTTCGGCCCGGGTTCGATTTTCGCGCTCGACGGCACCGAACACCGCAGCCGCCGCAAGCTGCTGACCCCGCCGTTCCACGGTAGGGCCATGCACCGCTATGAGGAGATCGTCGAGGAAGAAACCGAGCGGGAGATCGCGAACTGGCGTGACGGGGAGGAATTCCCGACGCTGGAACCGATGATGCGCATCACCCTCAATGTGATCCTGCGGGCCATCTTCGGAGCCGACGGCGCCGAGCTGGCGGCGCTGCGGGAGAAGATCCCGGCCTGGGTCACACTGGGCTCGCGGCTGGTCGTTTTACCCGCTCCCAAGCGGACATTCGGGCCGTGGAAGCGGTTGAGGCAATACCGCGAGGAGTACGACGCCGTCGTCGAGACGCTCATCGAGCAGGCGCTGGCCGACGAGAAGCTCGACGAGCGCACCGACATCCTGTCACTGCTGCTGCGCAGCCGCTACGACGACGGTACCGCCATGACGCAAAGCGAAATCGCCGACGAACTGCTGACCCTGTTGGCCGCCGGTCACGAAACCACCGCATCGACCCTGGCCTGGGCGTTTGAGCGGATCCGCCGACATCCCGAGGTGTTGGACCGGTTGGCCGCCGAGGCCGACACCGACGACGCCGAATTCCGGCAGGCCGTCATCCACGAGGTGCAGCGCAATCGCACGGTCATCGACTTCGCCAGCCGGCACGTCTACGCACCGGTGTTCGCACTCGGCGAGTGGCGGATACCGCGCGGATTGTCGGTATCGGTGGCCATTGCTCAAATGCACTGGAATGAGGCAGAATTCCCGGATCCACAGCAGTTCGACCCGGAGCGTTTCCTGGGCCAGCGAGCCGCGGCGTCCGGTTGGATCCCGTTCGGCGGCGGTACTCGTCGCTGCGTCGGTGCGGCGTTCGCGAACATGGAGATGCACGTCGTTCTGCGTACCGTGCTGTGCCGGTTCCGCATCGAGACGACGGATGGGCCCGGCGAGAAGGCGCACAACCGCGGGGTGGCATTCGTGCCGCGTAACGGCGGGCGGATCACCGTGCACCGCCGGTGACGGTGATGATCGCGAAAACCGCTCCCGTCGTGGCAGCATGTCCGGCATGACCGAATCGCTCGTCGACGCCATGAACGCCGCACTGTCCACCACCATCCCGATCGCCGGGAAGATGGGTGTGCGGGTGGTCGACGCCGGTCGCGGCTACGCAGTCACCTCGGTGCCCGCCGAGGGCAATGGGAATCACTTCGGGGTGATCTACGCCGGCGTGCAGTTCACCGTGGCCGAGGTGCTCGGCGGGATCATCGCGCTGTCGACCTTCGACACCGGCAAGTACTTCCCGCTGGTCAAGAACCTCGATATCAGCTACCGCGCGATGGCCACCACCGACCTGCGCGCCGAAGCGCGCGTCGATGACGAGACCATCGCCCGGATCGAGACCGAGGCCGCCGAGCACGGTAAGTCCGACTTCACCCTGGAGGCGACCGTCACCGACGCCAACGGCACCGTGGTGGCCACCAGCACCGGTCTCTACCAGCTGCGCGCGTTCGGCAAGTAAGCGTCAGGACCGCTGCGGCAGCCGCCAGCCCGGCCGCGGGAAGTGGCAGGTGTAGCCGTTGGGGATGCGCATCAGATAATCCTGGTGTTCCGGCTCGGCGTCCCAGAACGTCTGTGCTGATACGACTTCGGTAACCACCGGGCCCGGCCACAGCCCGGAGTCGTCGACGTCGGCGATGGTTTCCTCGGCAACCCGGCGCTGGTCCTCGTCGAGATAGAAGATCGCCGAGCGGTAGCTGGTCCCGATGTCGTTGCCCTGCCGGTTGCGCGTGCTGGGGTCGTGGATCTGGAAGAAGAACTCCAGCAACCTCCGGTAGTCGGTTGCCTCCGGGTCGAAGACGATCTCGACGGCCTCGGCGTGCCCCGGATGATTCCGGTAGGTCGGATGGTCGTTCTCGCCGCCGGTGTAGCCCACCCGGGTGGCCAGCACGCCGGGCTGTTTGCGGATCAGGTCCTGCATGCCCCAGAAGCAGCCACCGGCCAGGATCGCGGTTTGAGTACTCACCGCTTGGCCAACGTCGCGCGCCGGGGGAAGATTCCCGGGACATTCTGCCTAGAACATGTTCTAGTTGAGGGGTGAGCAGCACTACCGGACCATTCAGCCGCGCCGAACTCCAGGACGCGTTCGCCCGTTTCGAGAAGACCGTCGATGAGGCCGCCAAGGCCCACGACTGGGACCTGTGGGTGGCGCACTACACCGCCGACGTCGATTACATCGAACACGCCGCCGGCACTATGAAGGGCCGCGACGAGGTCCGCACCTGGATCCGGCGCACCATGGGCACCTTCCCCGGCAGCTACATGACGGCTTTCCCGTCGCTGTGGTCGGTGATCGACGAAACCCGCGGCCGCATCATCTGCGAGCTGGACAATCCGATGCGCGATCCCGGCGACGGCACCATCATCAGCGCCACCAACATCTCGATCATCGACTACGCCGGCGACGGCCTGTGGCGCCGGCAGGAAGACGTCTACAACCCGCTGGAGTTCCTGGCCGCCGCGAAGAACTGGTGCCGTAAGGCCGCCCGGCTCGGCACCCTCGATGACGAGGCCGCTGCCTGGTACGAGAAGTTCGGCGGAGCGAAATAGGGGGTCAGGGGTTCTCGGCGCGAGCCTTGAGCCGGGCCAGGGTGGTCTCGATGTGCTGCCGGTTGACCGTGTCGCGGTCGGAAACCCCGGTCAGCAACCCGGCCAGCGGGCTGAACCAGCCCGGCCGGCGGTCCCAGGTGCTCTCGGTCAGCCGGGAACCGGCCTCGGTCGCCTCCAGCTGGTAGCTCCAGTGCGCGATCGGGATGCCCATCGCCCGCACGTCGAAGCTGAACTCCCGGCCCGGGACGGCTCGGGTGACGGTGCAGTTGGTCGACCAGGTCTTGGTGCCGTTGCGGTTGCGACCGGTGAACACCGCGCCGGGCTCGGCGGAATCGCCCTTCTTCCACACCATTTCGGTGGTTTCCTCGGCCAGCGCGGCCAGTGTCGGAAGGTCGGTGACCAGCGCGTAGACGGTCTGCGGATCGGCCGCGATGTCGACGGAGGCGGTCGCGTTGGGCGCGGATTGCGGTGTCATGCCCGCAGCCTATGCCGACGGACCGAATACCTCGAGGGCCAGGTTGGTGTCCCCGTACACCCGCAGCGCGGTGATCAGCCCGTCGTGGGTGTCGAAGAGGAACACCAGCGGGATCTCGTAGTGTCGCCCGTCGGCGGTGATGCCCTCGGCCTGCGCCTCGATCACCGTGTTCTCGGCGTCGTTGAGACAGCGGATCAGGTGGAACTCGACGCTGTTGTGCTGCCGGAAGCCCTCCAGAAGGGTGCGGAACGCCGCCGCGTCACAGGTTCGCCCGGCGGTGTTGGTCCAGTAGGTGAAATCGTCGCTGACCAGGGAGAACGCCTCGTCCAGGTCGCCGTCGGCGCTGATGGTCTGCACGAACAGCCAGCCCAGCTCGGCCTGCGGGTCGTCGAACGGCGTGGTCACGACGACCATCCTCGCCGTTGGCCGCGCCGGTCGTCAACGAGACGGGACCGGCCGCGTCGTCGGTAGCATCGAGAAGATGAGCAGTACACCCGGAAGCATCAGGCGTGGCAATCCGTTGGAGACCGGGCACCGGCTGCTGTTGAAACTGACCGGCGGGCGCTTCCCGCGCACGGTGATGGGCATGCTTGCCGTCGAACTGCACACCGTCGGCCGGAAATCCGGACGCCCGTTCGCGAACATGCTGACCAGCCCGGTGCACGACGACAACCGCATCGTGCTGGTGGCCTCCAAGGGCGGCGACCCGAAAGATCCCGACTGGTACCGCAATGCCATCGCCAATCCGGATGTCACCCTCACCGTCAACGGCGTGGACCGGCTGATGACGGCCCGTACCGCGACCCCCGCCGAGCGCGCGGAGCTGTGGCCGCAGGTGGTCAAGGCGTACCGCGGCTATGCCGGGTACCAGGAGAAGACTGACCGGGAGATCCCGCTGCTGATCTGCGAGCCGCGGGCCTGAGGCCTATCCGGCGTCGAGATCACCGGCGATGAGCCCGGCGATGCGCTCCAGAAGGGCGGGGTCCTGGCAGCAGACGGTGACCTCGGTGCCCTTGGCGGCGCCCAGGGTCATCAGCATCAGCGCCGATCCGGCGTCGACGGGTGCACCCCCGGCGCACGACACCGTCACCTCGGCGCCGGAGGTGGTGACGGCGTCGGCGATGATCGCCGCGGGACGTGCGTGCAGGCCGACGGCGGACCCCACGGCGACAGTTTTGGAGGGCATCAAGGCATCATGCCTGGCATGACGTCACCGAGAACGCACGGCCCGCTGTGGGGCGTGCCCGTCGTTCCGGGTGTGCGTTACGCCCCGGTGATCCGGCCGGAAGCCGCACCGCCGCCCGTGCCCGCCGCGTCGACCCCGGCGGACCCGGACGCCGAGGCCACCCGGTTCGAGGCGGCTGTCGGCGTCGTCGCGGAGCGGTTGCGTGGGCGCGCCGCGCGGGCCACCGGCCCCGCCGCCGAACTGCTTGCCGTCACCGCGGCACTGGCCACCGATAAGGCCTGGCTGGCGGCGGCGCGCACCCGGATCGCCGGCGGCGCCCCAGCCGAGTGGGCGACCGCCGAGGCCATCGCGGGGTTCGCCGAGATCTTCGCCGGCCTGGGCGGGTTGATGGCCGAACGGGTCACCGACCTGAACGACATCCGCGACCGGGTGACCGCGGAACTCGTCGGTTGGCCGGAACCCGGTGTGACACCGCCTGATTCGCCGTCGATCCTGTGCGCCGACGACCTCTCCCCGGCGGATGCGGCCCTACTGGATCCAGCGCTGGTGGTCGGTTTGGCCACCACACTCGGCGGCCCGACCAGCCACACGGCGATCATCGCCCGTCAGCTCGGTATCCCCTGTGTGGTCGCCGTCGCCGGACTCGGCGGGGTCGCCGCGGGCACCATGGTGTTGATCGACGGCACCCGCGGCACCGTCCTCATCGAACCGGATCCGGCGGCGGCCGCCGCCGAGATCGCGCGTGCGGAGTCCGAAGCCGCGGCCCTGGCGTACTGGTCGGGACCCGGTGTCACCGCCGACGATCACCGTGTCGAACTGCTGGCCAATGTCGCCGACGGCGCCGCTGCACGCGCCGCGACCGCCACACCGGCCGAGGGGGTCGGGCTGCTGCGCACCGAGCTGTGTTTCCTGCACGCCGGAGCCGAGCCGACGGTCGAGGAGCAGGCCGGCGCCTACGCCGAGGTGCTGCGGGCCTTTCCCGGGGGCAAGGTCGTCATCCGCACGTTCGACGCGGGTTCGGACAAGCCGCTGGCGTTCGTCGGCGCGACGGGCTCCGATGAGGCCAACCCGGCACTCGGCGTCCGCGGCTACCGGGTGTCCGCCGCCGATCGGGGGCTGCTGGAACGCCAGCTGACCGCGATCGCCCGCGCGGCCGAACAGTCCGGTGCGGCGCCGTGGGTGATGGCGCCGATGATCGCCACCCCCGCCGAAGCGGCCGAGTTCGCCGAGCAGGCCCGCGCGCACGGACTGAGCCCGGGCGTGATGATCGAGGTCCCGGCCGCCGCCCTGCTGGCCGACCGCATCCTCGCTCACGTCGACTTCCTCTCGGTGGGCACCAACGACCTGGCCCAGTACACGATGGCCGCCGATCGGATGTCGGCGGAACTCGCGGCGCTGACCGACCCGTGGCAGCCGGCGGTGCTGGCCCTGGTGGCGATGGTGGCTCGGGCCGGCCGCGACGCCGGAAAGCCGGTCGGTGCTTGCGGTGAGGCCGCCGCCGATCCGCTGCTGGCCTGCGTGCTGACCGGGATGGAGCTGACGTCGCTGTCGTCCGCGCCGGCCGCGGTGCGGGCGGTCGGGGCCCGGCTGGCGACGGTGTCCCTGGCGCAGTGCCGGGACGCGGCGGAGGCCGCGCTGGCGAGTTCGAGTGCGGCCGAGGCCCGCGCTGCGGCTGCCGCGGTGCTGGAGCAGGGCATCCGGGAATAAACGGACCGCAGTCCGGTTTATCTGGGTATCCCATTCACGAGGAGGTACCGAAATGCCCGCCGTCACCGCAGACACCATCACACTGCCCCGGATCGGCCCAGCCACCGCCGCCGACGCCGAACGCCCGGTCCGGTCCATCACCACCGGTCCGCGCGGCCACGAGGGGGAGGGGTTTCCCGTCGTCCGGGCGTTCGCCCGGGCCAACGCCGCAGACCTCGACCCGTTCATCCACATGGACCAGATGGGCGAAGTCGACTACCAGCCCGGCGAACCGCGCGGCACCGATTGGCATCCGCACCGCGGCTTCGAAACGGTCACCTACATGATCGACGGCCGCTTCGCCCACCAGGATTCCCACGGTGGCGGCGGCCTCATCGGCGACGGCGATACCCAGTGGATGACCGCCGGAGCGGGCATCCTGCACATCGAAACGCCGCCGGCCGAACTCGTCGTCAGCGGTGGACTGTTCCACGGCATCCAACTGTGGGTGAACCTGCCCCGCGCCGACAAGTTCACCGCACCGCGCTACCAATCCATCGAGGGCGGTCGGGTCACGCTGCTGGCGTCGGCCGACGGCGGTGCGCTGGTGCGCATCATCGCCGGAGAGATCGATGGCCACCGCGGCCCGGGAGTGACGCACACGCCGATCACCTTGGCGCACGCCACGATTGCACCGGGAGCCCAGCTCGGTCTGCCGTGGAACCGGGCGTTCAACGCGCTGGTGTACGTGCTGTCCGGTCGGGGCAGCGTCGGGCCGGCGGGGCACCCGATCGAGCAGGGCCAGCTCGCGGTGCTCGGCCGCGGTGACCGGATCACCGTTGCCGCCGCGGCCGGCCAGGATTCGAATCGCCCGGCGATGGAGGTACTGCTGTTGGGCGGCAAGCCGATTCGCGAACCCGTCGCGCACCTGGGCCCGTTCGTGATGAACACCCGGGCCGAGGTGGCCACCGCCATGGCGGACTACCAGGCAGGACGGTTCGGCACCATCCCGCCGGATGCGTTGCGGCCCTACCGAATCAGCTGAGCGAATACAGCTCGGTCAGTTCGCCCAGGTTAGCGGCGACGGTGATCAAGGGCAGGGCATCGGAGACGGGATCGGCGACGCTGGGCGCCTCCGACCGCAGCGTGGGCACCAGCTCGTCGAGCAACTGCCGCTGTACCGGGGGCCCGTCGTGCCCGCGCATCTGTGCACACAACTGCTCGGCCTCCGCGCCCAGGATCGCCCGGGTTCGCGGGTACGCCCCGGCGCTGGGCGGTTCCGGGACGTCGGCGATCAGATCCGCGGCCGCCCGCAGCTTGGCGACGCGGTTGATCTCCCGGACGACCGGCGTCGGACGTTCCGGGCGGCCACCGCCCTCGGACAGGAACTGACGCGCACTGTCGTCGACGATGCGGGCCGCCGCCAGAGCCCGCCCGCCCAGTTCGGCGACCGTCGGGTCCGACGCCGACCGGTCGGCCGAGTCGGTGGTGATCCGGTCGACGGCGGCGTTCAGGTAGTCGAGGCTGGCCGACACCTCGGCGTCGAGTGCCCGGTGCAGCGCGTTGCCGGACCCGCGGGGCCACAGCAGCAGCGACACGGTCGCCGCGACCAGTCCGCCGACCAGGATGTTCTCGATGCGCAGCAGCCCGACCTGCCAACCCGACGGCTGAATCAGGTTGAACACGATCAGCACCTGCATGGTGAACGCGGCCTGCCCGGCGGTGAACGACCACAGCTTCGGCACGAACGCCGCCAGGAACGAGGCGATCGGCAGCAAGAGCCACAGCACCGCGGGATTCACGCCGATCAGTGCGATCAGCGCGGCTCCGAGGGCGAAGCCGAGGGTGGTGCCGACGATGGCGCGGACCACGTTCGTACCGGTCGACAGCGCGGTGTTGCGCAGCACCGACATGGCGGCCAACACCACCCAGAAGCCATGTTCCACGGGAAACAATTGGGTAACGGCCACCGCGAGCGCCAGCCCCAGACCGGTGCGCAGGCTGTTGCGGACCGCCACCGAGCGGGCGGCCAGATGACCCGACGGGATCCGGGTGACGGCCTGGGTCTCCGACTGCACCCGGACCGCGGCCTGGGTCGGTGGGAGACCGCGACCCAGGACGCGCGCCAGCAGCGGACGGGCATCGGCGGCCGCCGCTCCGGCGATGAGCCGGCCGACGACCGCGACTTGGGCGTTGACGGTTCGGCGATCCAGCAGCTGCCGGCCCACCTGCGCGGCCTCGTCGTCGTCGCCGGCGCGCAGCATCTGCTCGATGTCCGTGCGGTAGCCGCTGAAGGCCACGGTCCGCATGTCCTCGATCGCCGCGGTCAACTCGGCGCGTTGCCGATCACGGTCGCCGGGATCGCCGCCGCGCAACAGTTGCGCCGAGGCTCGCAGCACCCGCACCGCGGGTGCGGCGTCCGGGCCGAGGCCGGCCGCGGTGTCGTCGTCGACCCGGTCGCACAGCCAGCCCAGATCGTCGACGACGCGCACCAGCGCCCGGCTGCCGGCGGTCAGGCCGACGGGCCGGTACTCGCTGTCGACGTAGTGGGCGAACAATCCGTTCATCGCGTTGTTGACCGCGCGGGCGCTGCCCTGGCCGGCCAGTCGGTCGGCCAGCGCCGAGGCGACCTGACCGCAGCGGCGGCGCAGTTCGTCGTGGTGCCGCGGTGGGAACACCCACACCGCGGCCGGGATGCACACCGCGGCCGCGATGAGCCAGCCGCCCAGCCGGTCGCCGACGGGTCCCGGCGGCGTGCACGCGGGAAAGACGAAGGGGACCAGGATCGCCCGTTTCGCCGCGGCCGCCGACGAGGACAGCACCCCGGAGAAGGTTGCCGTCGCACCGACGGCGAACGTGGTGGCCACCGCCGCCCACGGGTATGGGGCCACCAGCGTGCCGAGCACGATCAGCGCGGCGCCGGAGAGCGTCAACCCGGCATAGGACACCGCGCGGCGGGCCGGCGTGCCGGGGAAGTCGACCATGATGAGCATCGCGGTGGCCCCGAAGATGGCGAACAGCGGGCCCTGCCCGTGGCCGAGGGAGAAGCCGAGTGCGGCCGATGCCGGGACACCCAGACCGGCACGGGCCGCCCGGCGCAGCCCGTCGAAGCCCGGGTCGCGCGCGGCCAATGCGGACCGGAACCCGCGGAACGCGCTAGGCGCATGCATGACACTGCAGGGTAGTGCCGGTGCGGGCGTTCGGCTCAGCCGTCGTCGCCGGGTTCGTCGGAGGCGATGGTGGCCGCCGCCCCGTCGGGGGTGAAGCCGTCGCCCCACCAATCGGTGTTCAGGCTGTCGGTCAACCGCCGGAACATCCAGCCCAGGTCATCGGGATTGTGCGGCAGGGTGGACTGCTCGTACCCGGTCAGCAGGAACACCGCGCATTCGGCGAAGATCTTCGCCTGCCGCTCGTCGCCGGTGATCTCGCGGACCGACGAGACGATGATGTCGAAACGCTGGAAGTCGACCTCGACCTGGGCGGCCCGCACATCGGGATCCATCGAGGCCCAGGTCCGGATCGCCGCGTCGGCGTCCCAGGACAGGTTCAGCCCGATGTGCATCAGCCGTTCCAGCCGCTTGTGCGGGTCGGTGATGGAGCGCAGGACCGCCACGCGCTCCCGGGTGGTGCCCAGCCAGTACTCGATCAGCGCCCGGGTGTAGTGCCCCCAACTGGGAAAATAATGGTAGAACGAGCCGGTCGTCACGCCGAGGCGGTTGCACACCACCGCCAGTTTGAGGCCGCCGTAGCCGACATCGGCGAGCACTTCGAGACCGATCTCGAAGTACGCCTCGCGGGACACCACACTCGCCATGACATCGCACCATATGTCGCGTGATGGCACTGTGGGGAGTCAGGGCTGGGAAATGCCCGAGACTTCTTTGCAGTCGAGAACAGTTGCGGTGGATAGCATCGGGAAACAGCCCGCTACGTTCTGGAGGATCCGACCGATGAGTGCACTTCGCAGTGACGACGACAGTTGGGACATCGCCACCAGCGTCGGCTCGACCGCGGTCATGGTCGCCGCTGCGCGCGCGGCCGAGACCGCGAGCGCCGATCCGCTCATCGAGGACCCGTATGCCGCGCTGCTGGTCGACGGCGCGGGCCACGGGTTGTGGTCCGAGGCGCTGCTGTCCGACGACAATCTGGTCCGACTCGCCGACATCGACGAGGAGCTGGCCGGGGTGGCTCGGCATATGCGCAACTACCAGGCGGTCCGCACCCACTTCTTCGACGCGTTCTTCACCGCAGCCGCCGCCGACGGGATCACCCAGGTGGTGATTCTCGCGTCAGGACTCGACTCCCGGGCCTACCGGCTGGACTGGCCGGCCGGCACCCGGATCTTCGAAATCGACCAGCCCAAGGTCCTGGAGTACAAGGCCGCGGTGCTGGACCGGCACGGCGTGCGTCCGGCCGCCGAGCTGACTCCGGTGCCGATCGACCTGCGGGCCGACTGGCCGGCCGCCCTGCGGGCCGCCGGGTTCGACCCGGAACTGCGTTCGGCGTGGCTGGCCGAGGGGCTGTTGATGTACCTGCCGTCGGAGGCCCAGGACCGGTTGTTCGAGAACATCGGAGAACTCTGCGCCCCGGGCAGCCGGGTGGCCGCCGAGACCGCGGTGAACCGCAGCGAGGAGCGGCGCGCCGAACTGCGGGAGCGGCTGGAACGGGCGACGGCGATCCTGGGACTGGAACCCGGCATCGACGTCGGCGAACTCATCTATCACGACCCGCAGCGCACCGAACTGGTCGGCTGGCTGGGCGATCACGGCTGGCGGGCGACCGGGGTCCGGGCGAACCGGGAGATGGCCCGCCTCGGCCGCGGGGTCGCCGGCCCCGACGCCGACGACGAGTCGTTTTCCTTTCTGGTGACCGCCCAGCGGCGCTGATCCCGTCATCGCCACCACCGGTCGACGACGGCCTGCCTACGATGGAGGCCACTGGCTGTCGCCGGAACTTCCGCAGGGCCGAAGGAGAACACCATGACCGCCCAGATGACCAACACCACCGCCGTCGGGCCGGATATCCCCGGGCTGGTGGCCGCGTTGCGGGCCACCTTCGCCACCGGGCGGACCCGCCCGGTGGAATGGCGCCGCGCCCAGCTGCGCGCGCTAGAGAAGCTGATGACCGAGAACGAGACCCGGATCGCCGAGGCGCTGAACACCGATCTCGGACGAAAGCCGTTCGAGGCCTGGCTGGCCGACATCGCGACCACCGCGGCGGAGGCCCGCGACGCCGCCAAGAACGTCGGGAAGTGGTCCAAGCGCCGCTACCGGTTGCTGGAGAAGTCGCAGCTGCCCGGCCGCGGCTGGGTCGAGTACGAGCCCTACGGCCTGGTGCTGATCATCGGGGCGTGGAACTTCCCGTTCGCCCTGACGCTGGGACCGCTGGTGGGTGCGCTGGCCGCCGGGAACGCCGTCGTGCTCAAGCCGTCCGAGCTGGCCCCGGCCTCCTCGGCGCTGATGGCCGAACTGATTCCCAAGTACCTGGACCGCTCGGCCGTCGCCGTGGTGGAGGGCGACGGCACGGTCAGCCAGGAATTGATCGCACAGGGCTTCGACAAGCTCTGCTTCACCGGTGGCACCGAGATCGGCCGCCGGGTGTACGAGGCCGCCGCGCCGCACCTGACCCCGGTCACCCTGGAGCTCGGTGGCAAGAGCCCGGTGATCGTGGCGGCCGACGCCGATGTCGAGGTGGCCGCCAAGCGGATCGCCTGGACCAAGCTGATCAACTCCGGGCAGATCTGCATCGCGCCGGACTACGTGCTGGTCGACCGGTCGGTGCGGGATCAGCTGGTCGGCGAGATCGCCAAGGCGATCGAGCATTTCCGCTCCCAGGACACCGGTGGCATGCGGATCGTCAACCAGCGGCACTTCGACCGGCTGGCCGGTGCGCTGTCGGTGACCCGCGGCACCGTCGCCCTCGGCGGCGGCACCGACGCCGCCGCCATGACCATCGAACCGACCGTCGTCGTCGACCCCGATCCGGCCGAGCCGTTGATGACCGACGAGATCTTCGGACCCATCCTGCCGGTGGTGACGGTCGACGACGTCGACGCGGCGATCGAGTTCGTCAACGCGCGGCCCAAGCCGCTGGCGGCGTACCTGTTCACCAAGACCAAGGCCGTCCGGGAGAAGGTGATCACCCGGGTGCCCGCCGGCGGCATGCTGGTCAACCACCTGATCTTCCACTTCGCGACCGCCAAGCTGCCGTTCGGCGGCGTCGGGCCGTCGGGCACCGGCGCGTATCACGGGCGCTACGGCTTCGAGGAGTTCAGCCACCGCAAGACGGTGATGACCAAGCCGACCCGACCCGATCTCGCGGCGATGATCTACCCCCCGTATACAGAGAAGGCATGGAAGTTGGCGCGCCGGCTGTTCTGACGGCGCGGAATCAGAGAGGAAGTTCATGCCCGGAGTTGCAGATCGCGTCGTCATCGTTACCGGAGCCGGTGGGGGACTGGGCCGCGAATACGCCCTGACACTGGCGCGCGAGGGCGCCTGCGTGGTGGTCAACGACCTCGGCGGCGCCCGTGACGGCAGCGGTGCCGGCCACAACATGGCCGACGAGGTGGTCTCCGAGATCACCGCGGCCGGCGGGCGGGCCGTCGCCAACTACGACAGCGTCGCCGAGGCTGCGGGTGCGACCAACATCATCAAGACCGCTATCGACGCGTTCGGCGCCGTGCACGGTGTGGTGAGCAACGCCGGCATCCTGCGCGACGGCACCTTCCACAAGATGAGCGACGAGAACTGGGACGCCGTGCTCAAGGTGCACCTCTACGGCGGCTACAACGTCATCCGCGCGGCGTGGCCGCACTTCCGGGAGCAGAGCTTCGGCCGGATCGTGGTGGCCACCTCGACCAGCGGGCTGTTCGGCAACTTCGGCCAGGCCAACTACGGCGCCGCCAAGCTGGGTCTGGTCGGTCTGATCAACACCCTCGCCCAGGAAGGCGCCAAGTACAACATCAAGGCCAACGCGATCGCCCCGATCGCGGCGACCCGGATGACCGAGGACATCCTGCCGCCCGAGGTCCTGAAGAACCTCACCCCCGAGTACGTCGCCCCGGTGGTGGGCTACCTGTGCACCGAGGAGGTGCCGGACTCGGCGTCGGTGTTCATCGTCGGCGGCGGCAAGGTGCAGCGCACCGCGCTGTTCCAGAACGAGGGCGTCACGTTCACCTCCCCGCCGTCGGTTTCCGACATCGCGGCCCGCTGGTCGGAGATCGACGATCTGTCCGCGGCCAAGCAGGCAACCTTCAGCCTGCAGTGAGCAGCTGCGAATGAAAGCCTGTGTTGTACAGGAACTCTCGGGGCCGTCGGGCGTGTCCTACCAGGACGTGCCCGACCCCGTCCCCGCTGCGGACCAACTGCTGATCGAGGTCCGCGCCGCCGGGGTGTGCTTCCCCGACCTGCTGTTGACCAAGGGGGAGTACCAGCTGAAGCTGGAACCGCCGTTCGTTCCGGGCCTGGAGGTCGCGGGCGTAGTGGCCGCGGCTCCGGCGGATTCGGGATACGTGGCCGGCGAGCGGGTGTACGCGGCCTCGATGATCGGCGGCTACGCCGACCTCGTCGCCGTACCGATTTCCTCTGTGCACCGCACACCCGCTGAACTCGATGACGCGCAAGCGGTTTCGTTGTTGGTGAACTATCACACCATGTATTTCGCCTACTGGCGCCGGGCCGGCCTGCAGCCCGGCGAGACGGTGCTGGTCCTCGGCTCGGCCGGAGGGGTCGGCAGTGCGGCGATCCAGGTGGCCAAGGCCATGGGCGCCAGGGTGATCGCCGCCGTGCACCGCAGTGCGGCAACGGAATTCGTCTCCTCGCTGGGGCCCGACGAAGTGATTCCACTGACCGACGGCTGGGCGCAGCAGGTGCGTGATCTCACCGACGGGCGCGGTGTCGATCTGGTGGTGGATCCGATCGGCGGCCCGGCGTTCGACGACGCCCTGCGGGTGCTGGCACTCGACGGCCGGCTGTTGGTGATCGGCTTTGCCGCCGGGGGCATCCCGACGGTCAAGGTCAACCGGCTGTTGCTGCGCAACATCGGTGTCCTTGGTGTCGGCTGGGGCGAATACGTCCGACGGGATCCGGGCACTGGAACCGCGGTCACCGCGGGGCTGCACGAACTGGTCGCCGCCGGACTGCGTCCCCCGGCACCGCAGCGCTATCCGCTCTCCCGGGCGGCCGAGGCGCTGGCCGCCCTGGGTGACGGTGCGGTGTTCGGGAAGCTGGTGTTGGAACCCTGAGCCGATGAGCACGCTCGGGGTGCTGATCGTCGGCCTGGTCATCGCCCTTGGCCTGGTCGGCATCGTGGTACCACTGCTGCCCGGCGGGCTGCTGGTGTTCGCGGCGATCGCAGTCTGGGGCGTGATCGAGGGCGGTCCCTGGGGCTGGGGAACCGTGGGGGCGGCCGCGGCGCTGTACCTGGCCACGGTGGTGGTCAAGTATCTGTGGCCGGCCCGGCAGATGCGCGCCGCCGAGGTGCCCGGCTGGGTGCTGGTGCTCGGCGCGGTCGGCGGCGTCGTGGGGTTCTTCGTCATCCCGGTACTGGGGCTGCCGATCGGATTTCTGCTCGGGGTGTTCGCCGCCGAGCTGGTGCTGCGCCGCGATCTGCGTCGGGCCGCGGTGTCCACCTGGTTCGCGGTGAAGGCCGTGCTGTTGTCGGTGGGGGTTGAGTTCACCGGCGCGCTGTTGTCCGCGCTGGTGTGGTTGGTGGCGGTGTTAGCCGGCTGAACCGGGTGACGCGGGTCCTGGCTTTCCTTTGATGAGTGCGGCCGGCGGTTCCTCTGTGGCGCCGGTGGGCAGCGGCAGCTGCGCATATTGCGTTTCACGCGCCTCAGGAGTCACTTCAGGATCGCCGGAGCGCGGGATCGCCAAAAAAGTGCGGTGAATTTGCTGCGCGCCAGCCTGCGGAATCCTACAGTCCGTAGCAACGACGCCAGGCGAGCGTGCGCCCCCTGCCGTCGCATCAGGATCCACCCGGATGCCACGGCCCACCGCGTCCGGGACGGATGGGTGTTCGGCGGGCCAGGGGGCTCGGGCTCATGGGGTCGGTTCTTCGGATACTCGGTGGGGTGGCGCTGGCGTTCGCCGGAGCGCTGGCTGCGGCCTGGTCGGTGATCGTCGCGGCGGTCGTGCCGGCGGCCACGGTGACCGGGTTGGTCATGGGCGGTACGGGTACGCCGCTGATGAATGTGGGGCCGATCGCCACGCCGGACGCGGCTACCGCGGGCTATCTGGATTGGACGAAAACCAAGTACATCCTGCCTTCGCTACGGACCGGCGATATGTACAGCACGGACCGTTCGGGATCGGTCGCCGTGTACACGCCGGAGGAGTTCTGGCCGCTGCCGAACCAGCAGTTGACGTTCAACGAGTCGGTCAAGTACGGCCTGACGAACTTGACGACCTGCGCCGGGCGTCAGGCGGGATGCGTGTACAACGCGTCAGCGGTCGCCAACGGTGCTACGCCTTTCGCGAACGGTCCCGTGGGCGATGACCGCTATCTGGTGTTCGGCTACTCGCAGAGCGCCCGTATCGCGACGAATCTCAAGCAGTCCCTGGTGGCCAACTACAACTTGAATGGGTGGGACGGCGTGCCGGCCATGGACTTCGTTTTGATCGGCAATCCGAACCGGCCCAACGGCGGGATCCTGGAGCGGTTCAACGGCCTGTCCATCCCGTTCGTCGGCATCAATTTCGACGGTGCAACCCCGACGGACAGCAAACAGGACGGCGACGGCACCTATCGCTTCGCTACCACCGACTTCTCCGGCCAGTACGACGGCTACTCGGACTTCCCGATGTACCCGCTGAACCTGCTGGCCGACCTCAACGCACTCGCCGGCATCGCCACCGTGCACGGCAGCTACTTCGCGTTCAATACGACGAAGAACGACGGCACGCTCGACCCGAACGCGCTGATCAACCAGGACACGTATGGCGACTCCCAGTACTACATGATCCCCACCGCGCGGCTGCCGATCCTGGCCATCGTGGAGAACGTCATCCCGGACCCGGTCAAGGGCTGGGTCGATCCGGTGTTCACTCTGCTGGATGCGCCGCTGCGGGCGGTGATCGAGACCGGCTACGACCGCGGCATCTCGCCCGGATCTCCGGAACCCATGCGGCTGATCCGGCTGAAGCCGATCACCGACCTGCTGACCATCGGGTACGCGGTCGGCGTCGGCATCGACAACGCCGCGTCCCAGATTGCCAACAACCCCGGCTTCCGGCCGCTGGGCACCGTCAAGCCCGCGGCAAACAGCTACGGCGTCACCGAGATCAGTCTGTCCAGCCTCTTCGGTGGATCCTCGCCGAACCAGCCGGTCGCGCCCGCCACCGCGCGGATAGCCCTCAACAGCAACGACAACAAGCCCGACCTCCCGGACGGCGAGGGCCCCAAGGAGGGAGACCCCGAGGGCGGGGCCAAGATCGACCTAGCCCAGGTTGCCGGCAGCGGGCCCACCCGCACCAACCCCCGACGTTCCTTCGAGGCGAACTTCGCCGGACGGAATCCGTTCCGCAGCAACCCGATCAGCGCGACGGCGGCAACCGGGCAGGAGCTCGACAAGACGGACACCGGCGGGCCGACTCCGCCTGCGTCGGAGCCGGATACGACCGTGGCCCCACCGACGGGTAAGCGGATCTGGCAACACCGGATGAAGCCAGAAGCCGCCACCGCGACCGCCTCTGGGCCGACGGCGGAAGCGCCGGATAAGACCCGCGAAGACCGGCGACCGGTACGTCCTGCCCCGCCGCCGGACAAAACGGAAACCCGTGCGGTGCAGCAGGACAACACCAACCCGGCGCCGGGGCAACGCCAATCGCGGCACGATCGACACGCCGACGGCAACGATGCGGCCAAATCGCCCCACCAGGCCAGCCGTCACCACGTCGGCAAGGCGGCCTGAATTACTCAGGCGCGCAGGGCAGTCCGCAACGCGGCCAGATCACCCTCGGTGACACCGCAGGCCTCTAGGTAGCCTTGTGCCGAGCCGAAATCGGTCTCGATGCGGCCCAGTGCTGATTCCAGATACTCCGCGCGCACACCGAGGACGTCCTCGGACAACCGCGCTTCGGTGAACTCCCTGGCATCGGCGGGGATCTCCCCGTCGAACCGGGTGCGGATGCGCTCCAGGATCTGTTCGCGCAACTGCGGGACCGCGTCGTTGCTGGCGAGGTAATCCGCCATCACGGCGTCGCGTTCGACACCGGTCGCCTCCAGTACGACCGCCACCGAGAACCCGGTGCGGTCCTTGCCTGCGAAACAGTGCGTCAGCACCGACGCGCCCGAGCTGAGCAGTGCCACCGTCTGCTGCATGGCGCGCTGCGCGCCGGATGCGGTTGCGAACCTCGCGTACTCCTCGAGCATGAACCGGCGGGCGGCTTGGATCAGTGATTCGTCGTCGGGTTTCTCGGTCATCAGTCGTTGAAACGCGTGCTCGTGCGGTGCATCCCCGTCGACCGACGCGACGACCTCGACGAACGGCAGGTTGTGTACGACGACACCGGCCGGCACCAGGTCGGCGCCGTGTTTGATGACTTCCGGGGGGCTGCGCAGGTCGGCGACATCGGTCACGGCCAGCGTCCTCAGCTGGTCCAGTCCGGTGTCGTCGAGTTTTGTCAGTTCGCCGGCCCGAAACAGCAGCCCGGGCCGGATGGCCCCCGAGGTGGACGTTGAGACGTCACGGAAATTCCAGGCGCCGCTCAGCCGATCGGTCACTGCGGGACCACCGCGGCCGCCAACGGGCTCTTCTCGGCACCGAGTTCGGCGCGCGCGATCGAGCGCAGGTGCACCTCGTCGGGACCGTCGAAGATCCGCATGGCGCGCTGCCATCCGTACATGCGTGCCAGCACGGTGTCGTCGCTGACGCCGGCCGCTCCGTGCACCTGAATCGCCCGGTCGATGACATCGCACGCCATTCGCGGTGCGACGGCCTTGATCTGGGCGACCTGGTTGCGGGCGGCCTTGTTGCCGTGCTGGTCGATAGTCCAGGCGGCCCTCTGGCACAGCAGCCGCGCCTGGTCGATCTCGTTGCGCGACACCGCGATCGCCTGCTGCACCATGCCCTGGTCGGCAAGCGGTTTGCCGAACGCGATGCGCCGGTTGGCCCGGTCCACCATCAACGCCAGCGCCCGCTCGGCCACGCCGATGGCCCGCATGCAGTGATGGATGCGGCCCGGGCCCAGGCGCGCCTGGGCGATCGCAAACCCGGATCCTTCCTGGCCCAACAGGTTTGATGCCGGAACCCGCACGTTGTCGTAGACGATCTCGGCGTGGCCGTGCTGGTCCTGCCAGCCGAACACACTGGTGGAACGCAGGATCTGCACACCGGGGGTGTCCACGGGAACCAGGATCATCGACTGCTGCTGATGCGGCGGGGCGGTCGGATCGGTACGGCCCATCACGATCAGGATCTTGCACCGCGGATCGTTGGCGCCCGAGGTCCACCACTTGCGGCCGTTGATGACGTAGTCGTCGCCGTCGCGGGTGATCAGCGTCTCGATGTTGCGGGCGTCGCTGGAGGCCACCGCCGGCTCGGTCATCGAGAAACCGCTGCGGATCTCCCCGGCCAGCAGGGGTTCGAGCCAGTCGCGGCGCTGGGCCTCGGTGGCGAACAGGTGCAGGGTTTCCATGTTGCCGGTGTCGGGCGCAGCGCAGTTGATCGCCTCCGGTGCGATCTCGGTGCTCCACCCGGAGATCTCGGCCAGCGGCGCGTATTCCAGATTGGTCAACCCGGACTCGTCGGGCAGGAATAGATTCCACAGGCCGCGCTTCTTGGCCGAGGCCTTGAGTTCTTCGACCACCGGCGGGACGGTGAAGTCCCTCGGGCCGGCGGCGGCCCGGTAGGCGTCGTAGGACTCCTCGGCCGGTAGCACCTCGGTCACCATGAAATCGGTGAGTCGTTTCTGGTAGTCCTGTGCCTTGTCCGACATCGCGAAGTCCATATTTGCCACCATAGACACCCGGGCCGGCGCGCGAATGCGGACCCGGTGTGCCGAACGTGGGGGCTACTGGACGGCCGGGTTGGTTGCGGCTCACGGTCGACGGTGAGTGGGGCGGCGGTGTCGCTTCGGGGGGCGATATTCGCTGTCGTCGGGCTTCGACACCGGGGTAGCGTCGGCAGCTGTGAAACGCAAGGTGGCCGCCGCGGTCGTGCTTCTGCTGGTGGTGCTGCTGAGCATCAATGCCGTCCTCACCGCGCGCCAGCAGCGGCCGGCCGAGGCGTTCGCGGGTGGCCGGGTGCTGGAGCTGGCCGGACCCGATCTCAACATCCGCGAGTACGGGCCTGCCGGGGGAGACGCCGTCGTCCTGCTGCACGGCTATTCGGCGTCGATCGAGTGGTGGGAACGGGTGGCCCCCGCACTGGCCGCCGACGGTCACCGGGTGATCGCCATCGACCTCGTCGGGCACGGGGGTTCGGAGGCCCCGAGCGACGCGGCTCGCTATGGCGCCGACGGGCAGCGCGACGCCGTGCGCCAGGCGCTGGACGCACTCGGGGTACGCCGCGCCGTGCTGGTCGGGCATTCGATGGGCGGGGCCGTGGCGACCGCGCTCGCCCAGGATGATCCGGGCCGGATCACCAAGGTCGTCGTCGCCGACACTCCGGCGGCCGACGGGATGACCGCCATGCCGTTTCTGGCCAGGGCCGTCTGCTGGCCGGTGCTGGGACCGGCGCTGGACCGCTTCCGCGGTATCAAGGCCGTCGATGAGGACGCACTGCAGACAGGTTTCGCCGCCGACTACCCCGTCCCCGATTTCGCCTACCGATCGCTGAGCCGGCTGACCCACACCGGAGTGTGCGACTCCGACGTCGTCGAGGACCTCGATGCGCAGCAGGCGGTGGCCGATCGGCTCGCCGGTCTCGGCAAACCGGTGCTGGTGCTCTGGGGTGAGCGCGACGTGCTGACCCCGACGGCGGCCAACGTGGCGCGCTACGAACAGGCGGGCCTGAAGCCACGGGTGATCGCCGGCTCCGGGCACTCCCCGATGGTGGAGAAGCCCGACGATTTCCTGGCTGCGCTGCGCGAGTTCCTCAAGAACTAGGCGCCGGGGCCGCCTTCCCTTGCCGGACCGCCAAGTCTTCTGTGGGTGGCCCCGGCGTCGCCGGCGCGGCGCAGTGTCGGCGCGAACACCCACCAGATCAGCAGCGATCCCAGTGACAGTGTGCTCAACAGCAGGAATGCTGGCCGGAACCCGGCGTGCTGCGCGATCATCCCGCCCAACAGTGAGCTCAGTGCCGCGCCGATCCCCTGGGTGGTCAGCACCGCTCCCTGGCCGATATTGATGTGGCCGGTGCCGTCGAGCAGCCGGGCCACCAGCCCCGGTACGGCGACCGAGAGCAGGCCGGTGCCGACACCGTCGAGGATCTGCACCGGAACCACACCCCACCCGGTGATCACCGTCGCCGCGATCAGCCCGCGGACCGGCAGGGCCAGGAACGCGATCAAGATCACCACCCAGTAGCCGCGCCTCCCGGCGATCCGCATGGCCGCCAGTGACGCCACGATCATCACCACCTGCGCGATCACCACCGTGCTGGCAACCGTGGTGAACGGGTTGCCGTGGGCCACCACCACGGCGAGCCCGTAGAGCGGCAGCATGGCGGCGTTGCCCAGGTGAAACAGCAGCAGCGCACCTGCCAGTGCCAGCAGCGGTCGACATTCCAGCAGCGCCCGTAGCTTCTCGACCGGGGCCCGACCGGCATCGTCGGAGGCCCCGCGTGCGGAGCGGTGGTCGATGCGCGACGACGGCACGCACAGCACAGCCACGACGGTGAACACCGCGAAGACGGCGGCAAGCCAGAACACCGCGGCGAATCCGAAGCGCCACCCCAAGAGACCCGACAGGCCCGCCCCGAGCACGTTTCCGGCGTGGTTGCAGGCCTGGTTGCGGCCGTTCTGGGCGAAGAACCCGGCCTGGCGCACGACACCCAGGGTGATGCCCATGACCGCCGGGCCGATCACGGCGCCGGCGATCGCGCCGGCAACCTGGGCACCTGCGATCACCCAGATCCGCTCGGAGACCAGGATCAGACCGGACGCGCCCACCGCGCACAGCCCGGCAACGATGACACAGGACCGCTTGCGTCTGGTGGCGTCGATCATCGCGCCCGCCGGTGCGGCTGCGATCATTCCGGCGACGCCGCCCAGCGTGCTCAGCGCGCCGATCAGCCCGGTGCTCCAGCCTCGCTCAAGCAGCAAAACCCCTACAAATGGTCCGATTCCGGCCTGCATATCGGCCATGAAGAAGTTCACCGCCTGCAGCGCCGCGCGAACCCCCGTACCCACCCGCGGCGCCGGCGCCGCCACGCTGACCGTCACCGAGTCTCCTTCCGGGGAATCTCTGCGCCTCCTCTTCGATCGTTGGCTTCCCGCCCGATCAGGGAGTGGGCGGCGGCACGGCCCGCGGCCCGGCGGGCTGAGGCGGCCCGGCGGGCTGAGGCGGCGCGGCGGGTGCAGCCGGGCCGGGTTGCAACAGCGCCGGCTGCGGGGGCGCGAGCGCAGACCCGGCGGGCAGCGGTCCGGGCGGCGGTCCCCACCCCGGGGGTGCCGGGTTGGACCAGGCGCCCGCAGGTGACGGGACGTCCCAGACCCCGGGCGGCGACGCCGGTCCGAAGAAACGCAAACCGGCCGTCGCGAGTATCGCGCCGGTGAGCAGTCCGGCGATACCGGTGCCGACGGCGAGGGCGATACAGCCCGGCCGGCGGGGAGAGATCGACGTGGCCGGAGGGCCGACGACCGTGGGGGAAACCGGGTGCAGAGGAGGAGTCGGGGTCAGCGGTGCAGCGCCGGGTCCGGGGTGTTCGCCACCGGCGGCGTGTGGAGCCGCGGAAATGGATTGGGTGTCGGCCATCATGCCTCCAGAAACTCAATAAGGGTGCGTCGATGTGGGCGACGCTAGGAGGCGAGTGTGAAATCAACCTGAAGACCCGGCACGCAGGGGGATTTCTTCAGGTCGGATTCAGAAACTCGCGTGGACAGCGCCGAGAATGGAGCCATGACCGACCGTGTCCGCCCGCAGGCTGCGCCTCGACGTCCCGGGGAGCGTGCACTGAAACCGGCCGCCGCACGCGTGCTCGTGGTCGAGGATTCCGAAGCGATCCGTGAAATGGTCAGCGAGGCGCTGACCGACGCCGGGTATGTCACCGCGACACGCCCCGACGGGGCCGGACTCGAAGATGTCCTGGAGGGATTTCGGCCCGACCTGGTGGTGCTGGACGTCATGATGCCGGGCCGCGACGGTTTCGTGCTGGTCGACGTGGTTCGCGACTGGGGCGACGCCGCAATCGTGTTGCTCACCGCCCGAGACGGGTTGTCCGACCGCGTGCGCGGGCTCGACGGGGGCGCTGACGACTACCTGGTCAAACCATTCGAACTGGTCGAGCTGGTCTCGCGCATCGGTGCGGTGCTGCGCCGGCGCGGTCGACTTGCGACAGTTCTGCAATACGGCGACCTGGCACTGGATCTCGAAGCCGGGGTCGCCGCCCGGGCCGGACGTCGCCTGGACCTGACCGGTACCGAGTTGCGATTGCTGAGCTTCCTGGCCGAACAACGCGGCCGCATCGTCAGCACGAATCAGATCCTGACCGCGGTGTGGGGTTACGACGCCTACGACACCAACCTGGTGCACGTCCATGTCAGCGCGATGCGACGCAAACTGGAAGCCCACGGCCCGCGCATCCTGCACACGGTGCGCGGAATCGGTTATCGACTGCAACCCCACCGGCCGTGACCGCCGCACCGAACCCGGTCACCCGCACCCCGTCGCTGCGCCGCCGGGTGACGCTGATGACGCTGGCTGTGCTCGCAGTACTGCTCCTGGTTCTCGGCCTTACCGTCGATACGTTGCTGGGAGCTCAAACCCGCCGCAGTGTGCATGACCGGCTGCTGGCCACCGCGGCCCGTGCCGACGCGCTCGCCGCTGCGCACACCCCACCCGACCAACTCGTCGCTCAACTCGGCGGCGGCGGTATCCGGGCACTGCTCATCACCGCCGACGGCACCGGCTACGGAGACGACGCGATCCGCGCCGACACCGCAACCGGGCCCACCGTCCCCCCGCCACCTCCTCGGGGACCGGACCCGGGACCGTTGCCGCCCGACCGGGGGGCACCGCCGCCACCGCCGAACGAACCGCCTCCGGATGCCACCGCCGCCGCGGTCGTGCACCCATTGATATCCGGCGGGCGGGTCATCCTGGTTGCCGACACCACCGCGACGACCGCACTGATCCGCCGGTTACGGGAAGTCATGATCGGCGCTGGGGTGATCACCCTGGCGGTCGCGGCCCTGTTGCTGGCCGCGGTCACCCGTGTGGCGCTGCGTCCACTGGATCAGCTCACCACGCTTGCCGAAACCATCACCGGGGGCGACCGCGGACGCCGCTTGCGGCCCGATCGGCCCGACACCGAACTCGGCAACGCCGCAGCGGCGTTCGACGGCATGCTCGACGCGTTGGAGGACTCCGAGGAGCGCGCCCAGTGCTCAGCCGAGGCCGCCCAGCGTGCTGAGGGCGCCACCCGCCGATTCCTCGCCGACGCCGCTCACGAGCTGCGCACACCGATCGCCGGGATCCGCGTCACCGCGGAGCAACTGCACTCCACCGCCGCCCAGTTCGGCGAGGACCCGCACGCGACCGGACAGTACCGGCGCGCGGCGCTGCTGCTCACCGAGGCCCGTCGCGCCAGTCGGCTCATCGCGGACATGCTCGACCTGACCCGCCTCGACGCCGGCGTGACCCTGGACCTCACGGACACCGACCTCGCCGCACTCGCGGATGCCGAATGCGAGCGCGCGGCGCTGCTGTCCCCGGAGGTGACCGTCGTCCGCACTGGCGAGTCGGGCCTGCACGTCCGTGCCGACGCCAACCGGATCAGCCAGATACTGTCCAATCTGGTCGACAACGCCCGCCGGCACACCCCGCCGGGCGGGGACATCCGCATCGATGTCGGCTACACGGAACCGAACCGGTCGCCCGGTGGCGCCGACCCATGCGCCGAAGTAACCGTGACCGACACCGGCCCCGGCATCACCGATGCCGACCGCGAACGCGTATTCGGCCGCTTGGTACGTCTGGACTCCGCCCGGGACGCCGATCGCGGCGGCGCCGGCCTCGGCCTTGCCATCGCACGTGCGCTCGCCCGCGCTCACCACGGCGACCTGGTCTGCCTACCCCACGGAGGTGGCGCTCGCTTCCGGCTAACCCTGCCGCTACCGGGCGGTACCGACACCGGCGGCCAACCCGACGGTGTCGTCGGTGGGTGACCTCAGCCGGTGAGGGTGCGGGCGATCACCAGGCGCTGAATCTGGTTGGTGCCCTCGAAGATCTGGGTGATCTTGGCCTCGCGCATGAACCGCTCCACTCGGTAGTCGCGGGTGTAGCCGGCGCCACCGAACACCTGCACGGCGTCGGTGGTCACCTTCATCGCGGCGTCGGTGCACACCAGCTTGGCGACGCTGGCGTGCTGGGAATACGGCAGCCCGGCGTCGCGGCGCCGCGCCGCATCGAGGTAGGTGGCCCGCGCCGAGGCGACCGCGGCGGCCATATCGGCCAGCAGGAAGCCCAGACCCTGGTGCGAGATGATCGTGCGGCCGAAGGTGGTGCGTTCGTTGCCGTACCGGACCGCCTCGTCGAGAGCGGCCTGCGCGATCCCGACGGCCACCGCCGCGATGCCGAGGCGCCCGGAGTCCAGCGCGCTGAACGCGATCTGCAGCCCCTGACCCTCGGCACCGATCAGCCGGTCGGCATCGAGGCGGGCGTTGTCATAGAACGCCGACGTCGTCGGGACCGCCGCCAGGCCCATCTTCTCCTCGGGCTTGCCGAAGGACAGTCCGGGCAGATCGCCGGGCACCAGGAAGCAGGAGATGCCCCGGCTGCCATCACCGGTGCGGGCAAACAGCGTGTAGAAGTCGGCGATGCCGCCGTGGGTGATCCACGCCTTGGTGCCGTTGAGCAGCCAGCCGTCCTCGACGCGGCTCGCGCTGCAGCGCAGTGCTGCGGCATCGGATCCGGCCTGCGGCTCGGACAGGCTGTAGGCGCCGATCTGGCTGCCCGACAGCATGCCGGGCAGCCAGCGCTGCTGTTGTTCGGCGGATCCGAAGTTCAGCAGCGGGTGCGACGAGAGGCTGTGCACGCTGACCGCGACGGCCACCGCCGCCCACCGCGCGGCGAGTTCCTCGAGAACCTGCAGGTACACCTCGAACGGTTGCCCGGCGCCGCCCCACTGTTCGGGTTGGGGCAGGCTCAGCAGCCCGGCCGCGCCGAGGGTGGCGAAGACCCCGTCGGGATAGGTCTCGGTGCGTTCGTGCTCGTCGACGATGGGATCGAGAACCTTGTCGACGATGTCGCGGGTGAGCGCGATCAGGTCGGCGGCCTCCGCCGAGGGCAGCAGTCGGTCGACCGGCATAGTTGCATCTCCTAGTAATTGCGGATCTGCAAACTTTAGCGGGCGGGGTTGAGCGACGAAGGCCCGGTCGATTCGACCGGGCCTTCGTGCGAGCGGACAAGCTACAGCGCGGCGAGGATGTCGTTGACCCGGTCGCGGGCGTCGCCGAACAGCATCTGGGTGTTCTCCCGGAAGAACAGCGGGTTCTGCACACCGGCGTAACCGGAAGCCATCGACCGCTTGAACACGATGACGTTGTTGGCGTTCCACACCGTCAGCACGGGCATGCCGGCGATCGGACTGCTCGGATCCTCGGCGGCCGCCGGGTTCACCGTGTCGTTGGCGCCGATCACCAGCACGACGTCGGTGTCGTCGAAGTCGTCGTTGATCTCGTCCATCTCCAGCACGATGTCATAGGGCACCTTGGCCTCGGCCAGCAGCACGTTCATGTGCCCGGGCAGCCGGCCGGCCACCGGGTGGATGCCGAACCGGACGTTGACGCCGCGCTCGCGCAGCTTGCGGGTCAGGTCGGCGACACCGTACTGGGCCTGGGCCACCGCCATGCCGTAGCCGGGGGTGATGACCACCGAATGCGCCGACGCGAGCAGTTCGGCCGCGCCCTCGGCGTTGATCTCCCGGTGCTCGCCGTAGTCCTTGTCCTCGGCGGGGCCTGCCTCGATGCCGAAGCCGCCGGCGATCACCGAGATGAACGAGCGGTTCATCGCCTTGCACATGATGTAGGACAGGTAGGCACCGGAGGAGCCGACCAGCGCACCGGTGATGATCAGCAGGTCGTTGGACAGCAGGAAGCCCGCGGCCGCCGCGGCCCAGCCGGAGTAGCTGTTGAGCATCGACACCACGACGGGCATGTCGCCACCGCCGATGGAAGCCACCAGGTGCCAGCCCAGCAGCAGTGCCAGCACGGTCACCCCGGCCAGCAGCCACAGCTGAGTCTGCGGATCGTCGGTGATGACGAACCAGACGGTCAGCGCGACGAAGGCGACGAGCGCGCCGACGTTGATGAAGTTCTTACCGGGCAGCATCATCGGCGCGGACTTCATCTTCGCCGACAGCTTCAGGTTCGCCACGATCGAACCGGTGAAAGTCACCGCACCGATGAAGACGCCGATGACAACCTCGGCGGAGTGGATGCCGAGCAAGCCGTTCTTGACCATCTCGACGGCGTCGTCGCCCTGCGGATGGGCCTCAATGTGCAGGTAGCCGTTCCAGCCGACCAGCACCGCGGCCAGGCCGACGAACGAGTGCAGCAGGGCGATCAGCTCGGGCATGCCGGTCATCTCGACGACCTTGGCCTTCCACAGGCCGATCGCGGCGCCGATGGCCATGGCGCCGAACATCAAGGCCACGCCGATCGGCTGCAGCGTGTGGTGGAAGGCCAGCGTGATAGTGGCGACCAGGGCGATGAGCATGCCGCCGATACCGAAGCTGATGCCGGCACGGGAGGTCTCGTGCTTGGACAGCCCGGCCAGGGACAGGACGAAGAGCAGCGCCGCCACAACGTAGGCCGCGTTGGCGGCCAACGTCAGGGGATCGAGTGGGGTATCTGTGGCCGCATTGGCGAGCAGATGGACGTTTTCCAGCATTGAATGTTCCGATCGGGTAGGCAGGCTGCTAGCTGCGGGAGAACATCGCGAGCATGCGACGCGTGACCGCGAAGCCGCCGAAGATGTTGATACTGGCGAGCAGGATGGCGAGCGTCGACAGCGTCGCGATGGCGACATTGTGGTCGCCGACCTGGAGCAACGCGCCGACCACGATGATGCCGGAGATCGCGTTGGTCACCGACATCAGCGGAGTGTGCAGCGCATGGTGCACATTGCCGATCACGTAGTAGCCGATCACGATGGCCAGCGCGAAGACGGTGAGATGGGTCTGGAGCGCGGCGGGTGAGATCGCGAGCAGCGCGAAGACCACGGCGGCGCCGGCGAAGGTGATGCCGAGCCGGCGGCCCGTCGTCATCGGCGCCTTTTCGTCGCGCACGACCGGCGCTGCCGCCGCGGCGGCCACCGGCGCAGCCGAGACCTGCACCGGCGGCGGGGGCCACGTTACGTCGCCGGCGCGCACCACCGTCATCGAGCGCTGCACGACGTCGTCGAAGTCCAGGGTGAGCTGCCCGTCCTTGGCTGGGGTGAGCAGCTTGAGCAGGTTCACCAGGTTGGTGCCGTAGAGCTGCGAAGCCTGTGCGGACAGTCGACCGGCCAGGTCGGTGTAGCCGATGATGGTCACGCCGTTGTCGGTGACGACGGACTTGTCCTTGACGGTGCCCTCGACGTTGCCGCCGTTGGCTGCGGCCATGTCGACGATGACGCTGCCGGGCTTCATCGACGCGACCATGTCGGCGGTGATGATGCGCGGCGCCGGCCTACCCGGGATCAGCGCGGTGGTGATGATGATGTCGACGTCCTTGCACTGCTCGGCGTACAGCGCCGCCTCGCGTGCCTTGTAGTCGTCGTCCATCTCCTTGGCGTAACCGGTGGCCGAGACCTCGGCCTTGTCGTTCGCGACCGACAGGTACTCGCCGCCGAGAGAGGCGACCTGGTCGGCGACCTCGGGACGCGGGTCGGTGGCGCGCACGATGGCGCCGAGGCTGCCGGCCGCGCCGATCGCGGCCAGACCCGCCACGCCGGCACCTACCACCAGCACCTTGGCCGGCGGGACCTTGCCCGCGGCGGTCACCTGGCCGGTGAAGAACCGGCCGAAGGCGTGTGCGGCCTCGACGACGGCGCGGTACCCGGCGATATTGGCCATCGAGCTCAGCACGTCGAGCGACTGGGCGCGGGAGATACGCGGCACCGAGTCCATCGACAGCACGGTGATCGGCCGGGCGGCCAGCTTCTCGACCAGTTCGGGGTTCAGCGCCGGGGAGATCAGGCTGACCAACGTCGCGCCGTCCTTGAGCGAGGCGATCTCGGCGTCGTCGGGGGCGTTGACCTTCAGCACCACGTCCGCGGACCAGACGGCCGCCGTCGTACCGATCTCCGCGCCGGCGTCGACGTAGGCCTGGTCGGCGAAGCTGGAGGCGTCGCCCGCGCCGGTTTCGACGAGTACCGAGTAGCCCAGTTTGATGAGCTGACCGACGGTCTGCGGGGTGGCGGCGACGCGCGTTTCTCCTGGTAGAGACTCGCGCGGGATCCCGATGATCATGGAATTGCGTTCCGATCTGGTTGCTGCAGCCCGGTGCCGGCGCGTATCGGATGCGCCGGCGGCTGACGGGTTTAGCGTCTCAGTGTAAAAGCTCGGGCAAATCGCGGGTGTGCCTGCCCGGGGCCCGGCGTAGCTGCTACTCACGGTGCGCCCGACGGGAGGGGCCGGTGCGACGTGGTCGGACGTGGATACACTACTAACCGGTTGATTGGTAGCCCACCGGTGGGCGCAGACGCGAGGGGAGGTCAGTAATGGCCGCGGACAACGGACAGACCCGTCGCGAGGAACTGCTGACCGTCGCCACCAAGCTCTTCGCGGCCCGCGGCTACCACGGCACCCGGATGGATGACGTCGCCGACGTGGTCGGACTGAACAAGGCGACCGTCTACCACTACTACGCCAGCAAGTCGCTGATCCTGTTCGACATCTACCAGCGGGCTGCCGAGCGGACCCTGGCCGCCGTGCACGACGATCCGTCCTGGACCGCCCGTGAGGCGCTGTATCAGTACACCGTGCGGCTGCTGACCCAGATCGCCAGCAACCCCGAGGGTGCGGCCGTCTACTTCCAGGAGCAGCCCTACATCGCCGAGTGGTTCACCGCCGAGCAGGTGTCCGAGGTCCGCGCCAAGGAGGTTCAGGTCTACGAGCACGTCCACGGGCTGATCGATCGCGGCATAGCCAATGGCGAGTTCTACCCGTGCGATTCGCACGTCCTGGCACTGGGCTACATCGGTATGACCCTGGGCGCCTACCGCTGGATGCGGCCCGGCGGCCGGCGCACCGCCACCGGGATCGCCGAGGAGTTCAGCACCGCGCTGCTGCGCGGACTGATCCGGGACGAGGCGATCCGGGAGCAATCCCCCTTGGGAGACCGGCCCGCGGTGACGGCCGAATAGGATTCGGGCATGCCCATCGTCAGCAAGACCGTCGAAGTTGCCGCCGAAGCCGCCCTCATCCTGTCGATCGTCGCCGATTTCGAGGCGTATCCGGAGTGGAACGACGAGGTGACCGGCATCTGGGTGCTGCACCGCTACAACGACGGCCGGCCCTCGCAGCTGCGCCTGGACATGAAGGTCTCGGGCTTCGAGGGCAGCTTCATCCAGGCCGTCTACTACCCGGGTGAGAGCCAGATCCAGACCGTCATGCAGCAGGGCGACCTGTTCTCCAAACAGGAGCAGCTGTTCTCCGTGGTGGCGATGGGGCCGGCGTCGCTGCTGACCGTCGATATGGACGTGGAGACCTCGATGCCCGGGGTGCCCGCCATGATGGTGAAGAAACTGGCCAACGACGTGCTCGACCATCTGGCGGACGCGCTCAAGAGTCGCGCCGAACAGTTCGCGGCCGGCTGACCGCCCACATGCGTATCGGGGCACTGGCCGTCGCGCTGACCGCCGTGATCATCGGCGCCACGACGGCCGGCTGCGGCGGCGATCCCGGCGCCGCGCCGACGACATCGGCCGTGGCGAACTCCGGGGAGCCCGACGGTGGCTACGACGTCGGCCGGCTGACCTCCGCGACCGGGATCTTCCCGGACGGCGTCAAGGTCACCCAGATGCCCAAGGAGACGCTGAGCCGCGAGCAGGCCGACCAGAGGGCCGGGCTGTACGGCAGTATCCCGATGACCTACGACCCACCGGATTGCCGCGCGCTGGCCGATCCGTTCCAGATGAGCGAGGGCAGCGAGGTGGCCGGGATCCGGTCGGCCCAGCCGCCGTCCATCGTGGTGATGGCCTCGCGGGCCAAGATCGGCGACCCGGATTGGGTGGTCGGTCCCGAGTGCCAGAAGGTCAACGTGACCTCGCCGCAGGGGGTGTCCAAGGCCGGCTACGAACGGATCCCCGGGCCGGCGATCGACGGCGTGACGACGCTGGGCACCCGCGCGCAGCTGCAGTCCGGCGGTGGGTCCGAGACCCGGACTCTGTACACATTCGTCGCGGTGCTGAGCCCGCAGACCTCGGTGATGATCCAGGGTTCGGAGAATCCCGACCAGCTCAAGGCCATGCTGGTCAAATCCGTGGCGGCCATCCGCGGGTAGCGGTGACGCGGGCTTCCGGCAGTACCAAATGTTGACCGTGGGCGGCCGGCAGAGGGACTATCCACTTGGCGGCCGCCGTAGGCGACACTTCGGTACTCAGTTGAGGGGCACTCAGTTGAGGGGCACTCAGTTGAAGGCGAGCCAGCTCGGCAGCGCCCGCTCGCGGGAGTCGCAGAGCACCTGGACGGTGTCGCACGAACCCTTGGGTACGCCGGCCCCGGCCCACATGCCGCCGGTGTCGCGGCGCAGCACGATCGCCGAGGAGCCGCCGCCGTCGAGCAGCAGGGCGGTGTCACTTCCCATGGCGCGGAACAGATCCTGGATCTGGTCCGGGGTGTAGGAGCCGCCCTGGAAGACGTACATCTCGTCCTTGCCGCGGTTGTAGGCCAGGGCGGTGCGTGCGGCCGACGGTCCGTTGTCGCGCAGCTGGCCGGTGTCACCGGGGGACAGCAAGCCGATGCCGCTCACCGCGACGAACCGCACCCCCTTGTTCATCAGCCCGACGACGACCGGGCCGGCGGCGTCGAAATCGCTGCCGCCCTTCGGGGTGACCATGAACGGCTGCCCGGACACCGGGATGATCATCGTCGACAGCGGGGTCCAGGATTCGTTGCCGCCGGACAGCCCCTGCTTGCCGGCGTAGGGGATGGTGCCGGTGACCGCGGCGTTGGTCTTGCCCATGCCGTTGGTGTTGTCGACGTAGGTGCCCAGCGGCGAGGAGCAGCCGGTCGACTTCCACGAGCCGCCCTTCTGGCCCCGGACGTCGAAAAAGTTAGCGTTGATCGCGATGGTCGGCTTGCCGAGCACCTGCCACGCCGTGACCGGGGCGTACACCTCGGAGGCCTGCGGTAGTCCCTCGGAGGTGCGGGCGCGCGGGTCGCGTTCGCAGCGGGCCTGGTACCCCGAGTGGGAGTCGGTCAGCAGTCGCGGCGCGATGCGCGAGGAGGCGGCCTTGATGATCATCAGGTGGCCGCCGTTGTTCATCTCGTAGGCGTGGCCGTCGGCGGAGAGCATGGGCGCGGGAAAGCCACCGCCGAAGTTGTAGACGAGATAGGACCCGCGGGTGTTGGCGATGGCGGCCGCCAGCAGATCCGCGCCGGCCGCCCGGCTGGTGGGTATTCCGGTGGTCGCCGAGGAGAGCGCGCACAGCAGCGCGACGGCGGCGCCGGCCGCGGCGCGCCGCACCAACGCGACGGGAGTGCTCACGCATCCCCTTTCGGCAAGAGTCACTACGACAGCTAACTCATAAACCCCTGTAGAAACACTGTCAACTTTGGTCACAACCGGGTGACGATTGAGTTCCCAGCGAATCTCTTTACCGCCAACCGTCTTTCGCCGCCGCCCGGGCTGGCTATCGTGCGCGGCGGTGACGCCGCCCGGCTCCGCGCGTCGGAGCTCCCCCGGTGCGCGTGCACCCGGGTACGGGCTCGACGGGCAACCTCGCTGCGGGCCGCCGTCGACGGGCGTTTTACTCTGTCGGCATGGATATCAACGGAGCAAGTGCAATTGTCACCGGTGCCGCCTCGGGCATCGGCGCCGCAGCGGCCCGCCAGCTGGCGGCCAAGGGCGCCTTGGTCGTCGTCGCGGACCTGCAGGAGGACCGCGGGACCGAGCTGGCCAAGGAGATCGGCGGGGCGTTCGTCCGCGTCGACGTCACCGAAACCGCCCAGATCGAGGAGGCGGTCAACAAAGCCACCGAACTGGGACCGCTGCGCGCTCTGGTGAACTCCGCGGGCATCGGCTGGGCTCAGCGCACCATCGGCAAGGACGGCGAATTCGCCTCCGCGCACAACCTGGACTTCTACAAGAAGGTCATCGCGATCAACCTGGTCGGCACCTTCGACTGCATCCGGCTGGCCGCCACCGCGATGAGCCGCAACGAACCGCAGGCCGACGGCGAGCGCGGTGCCATCGTCAACATGGCCAGCGTCGCGGCCTTCGACGGCCAGATCGGCCAGGCCTCCTACTCGTCGTCCAAGGGCGGCGTCGTCGGCATGACCCTGCCCGTTGCACGCGACCTGTCGGCGGTCGGCATCCGGGTGAACTGCATCGCCCCCGGCTTGATCGACACCCCGATCTACGGCGAGGGCCCGGACTCGGAGGCCTTCAAGGCCCGCCTCGGCGAGTCGGTGTTGTTCCCGCACCGGCTGGGCCGGCCCGACGAGCTGGCCTCCATGGTCGTCGAGCTGATCACCAACTCCTACATGAACGCAGAGGTCATCCGCGTCGACGGCGGCATCCGGATGCCTCCGAAGTAACTCGCCCGCCGCCCGCGAACCCCGGTAGACCCCCGGTGAACACCGGGTGGTCTGCCGGGTTTCGCGTCTGTTGGGCCAGCGGCGGCGGCCGGTTGCGGTGATGATGGACAGGTGAGCCTCGAACGCAACACCAAGGTGTCCATCGTCGGTGCGGGCAGCGTCGGCACCGCCATCGCCTATGCGTCCTTCATCCGCGGCGGCGCCGGGCAGATCGCGCTCTATGATCTCGATGCCAAGAAGGTCCGCGCCGAGGTGCTCGACCTCAACCACGGCCGCCAGTTCGTGCCGCACTGCCGGGTCACCGGATCCGACGACCTGGACGTGACGGCCGGCTCGGCCGTCATCGTGGTCACCGCGGGTGCCAAGCAAAAGCCGGGTCAGAGCCGCCTCGACCTCGCGGCGGCGAATGTGGCGATGGCACAGACGCTGACCCCACAACTCATCGAACGCTCGCCGCACGCCGTCATCGTGTTCGTCACCAATCCCGTCGACCTGGTCACCTACGCCGCCATCGAGGCGGTCGACGCCGCACCCGGGCAGATCTTCGGGTCGGGAACCGTGTTGGACTCCAGTCGATTCCGCAACCTGATTGCCGAACGTGCCGACCTCTCGGTGGGCAACGTGCACGCCGTGGTGGTCGGCGAGCACGGCGACTCCGAGATCCCGCTGTGGTCGAGCGCCTCGATCGGCGGTGTGCGGGTCGACCAGTTCCGCATCGACGGCAAACTGCTGTTCGACGAGGACGTGCGCGCGCAGATCTCCGACGACGTGATCAACGCCGCCTACGAGATCATCGCCGGCAAGGGGGCGACCAACCTGGCGATCGGCCTGTCCTCGGCCCGGATCATCGAGGCCATCCTCAACGACCAGCACCGGGTGCTGCCGGTATCCACCCTGCAGACCGGTGCCTTCGACATCGCCGACGTGTGCCTGTCACTGCCGACGGTGGTGTCCGGCCGCGGCACCGGCGCGGTATTCGAGGTCCCGCTGTCGGTGCCGGAACTGCTCGGCCTGCAGGCCTCGGCCCGGACGCTGCGGCAGACGTGGGAGGCGCTGGCCGCCGAATAGCCGCGTCCCCGGCTCGACGGCGGCGGGCCGATAGGCTGGCCGCATGGCAACCTCGCGCACCGAACGCAGCTTCGACGGGGTCGGCGGGATCCCGATCGTCTACGACACCTGGCTGCCCGACGGCGACCCGCGCGCGGTGGTGGTGCTGTCCCACGGGCTGGGGGAGCACGCCGGGCGCTACCACCACGTCGCCCGTCGGTTCGGCGAGGCCGGTCTGGCCACCTACGCGCTGGATCACCGCGGGCACGGCCGCTCCGGCGGCAAGCGTGTCTACCTGCGCCGCATCGAGGAATACACCGGTGACTTCGCGACGCTGCGCGACATTGCGACCGCCGAACATCCCGGGCTGCCGGTGATCGTGCTCGGGCACTCGATGGGTGGGGCGATCGTGTTCCGCTACGCGTGCGATCACCCCGACGACTACCAGCTGGTGGTGTTGTCCGGCCCGGCCGTCGCCGCCCAGGACAGCGTCAGTCCGGTGCTGCAGTTCGTGGGCAAGGTCCTGGGCCGGCTGGCCCCGGGGGCGCCGGTGCAGACCCTGGACGCCGACGCTGTCTCCCGGGATCCGGAGGTGGTGGTCGCCTACAAAGCCGACCCGCTGGTCTGGCACGGCAAGGTCCCCGCGGGTATCGCCGGTGAACTGCTGCGGGTCGGCGAGAGCATGCCCGAACACGCCCGCGCCCTGACCGCACCGCTGCTGGTGGTGCACGGCAGCGACGACCACCTCGTCCCGTACCCGGGCAGTGAACACCTGGTGAAGTGCGTGGCCTCCGACGACGTTCACCTCAAGGTGTACCCGGGGCTCTATCACGAGGTGTTCAACGAGCCGGAGAAGGCCGTCGTGCTCGGCGACGTGGTGTCCTGGATCGACGCGCGCCTGTGACCGGTTATGCACAGGGCGAACACCCGGTGCACGGGCCGAATCGCCGCTGCGCCTTACCCTGTGGACATGGCTGAGGACAAGTTGCTGGCGCGGATCGCGGCACTGCTGCGCCAGGCGGAGGGCACCGACAATCCGCATGAGGCGGAGGCGTTCATGACGGCCGCGCAGCGGCTGGCGACTGCGACCTCGATCGACCTGGCGGTGGCACGATCGCACACCGCCAAACGCGAAGCGGCACAGGCGCCCACGCAGCGTACGGTGACCATCGGCGAGGCCGGCAGCCGGGGGCTGCGCACCTACGTGCAGCTGTTCGCGGTGATCGCCCACGCGAACGACGTGCGCTGCGACGTGGCATCGAACTCAACGTATGTGTACGCCTACGGTTTTCGCGAGGACCTCGACGCCGTGGAGGCGTTGTACGCGAGCCTGGTGGTGCAGATGGTGCGGACCTGCGACGGGTACCTGGCCACTGGTGCGCACCGTCCCACCCCGACCATCACCGCCCGGCTGAACTTTCAGCTGGCCTTCGGCTCCCGGGTGGGTGCGCGGCTTGCCGAGGCCCGTGAGGCCGCCCGGGCCGAGGCGGTGCGCCGGCCGGAGACCTCGACGGGAACCGCTCTTGCCCTGCGCAACAAGGAGATAGAGCTGCACAATCACTACCGTTCGGTGTCCCGGGCACGCGGTCACTGGCGTGCCGCGCGGGCAGACGCCGGCTATTCCTCCGCCGCGCGACGGGCGGGCGACCGGGCCGGGCGGGCCGCCCGGCTCGGCGGGGGCTCGGAACTGCCCGGGGCTCGCAAACCGCTGACCTCGTGACCGATCGCGACGTCCAGCGGGCCAGGGTCTACGCGGCCGAATCGTTCGTGCACACGGTGTTCGAACGCGCGGATCAACACGGTTGTCGCAGTATCGATTTCTTCGGCACGGCCCTGACCCTGCCGCCGGAGGCGCGGTTCGCTTCGATCGAGGCAGTGCAGCGCTACGTGGACCGGGTGCTGGAACTGCCGGCCGTGGCGAACACCTGGACGGTCGGTCCGGTGCGGGTGCGCGGACGCCGCGGTGTAACCCGGGCGCACTACGAGGTCGTCGACGGGGTGGGGGTGATCGCCGTACCGGATCGGTCCGATGACGACGGATCACGCTGGGCCATGCGCGAACTGGTCGTCCTGCACGAAATCGCGCATCATCTGACCCCCGGCGGCGCGCCGCACGGTCCGAGCTTCGTCGCCACCTTCTGCGAACTGGCGGGTCATGTCATGGGTCCCGAGGCCGGCCATGTGCTGCGGGTGATCTACGCCAAGGAGGGCGTGCGCTGAGCGGTGCTCAGCCGCGCAGCGCCGAGGCGAAGATGGCCGGCAGTTTGGCCGGCGACCGCTTGGCGGCGAAGCTCACCAGGTGCCGTCCCGTGCCGGCGGCGGTGCGGTTGTTGACGAACCACGGCGGCTTCGGGGAGATCGAGGCCTCACCGTGCAGGATGGACCGCGGCATCGGCCGGAACGGCCCGCGAACCACGGTGCGCTCGGTCTTGTCGATCAGGAAACCGTTGTGCACCACGCCGATTCCGCTCTGCACATCGTTGCGGGTATGGCCCGGGAAGGCGCCCCAGGTGGCCGTCGCGGTCAGGTAGCCGACGCCGGTCCAGGCGTTGACGGCGATCGTGCCGTAGCGCAGCGAGGCCACGAACTCGTCGAACCGGGCACCCATGGACTTGATCGCGGCGGGATCGCCGATGACGTTCACGCCCAGCGTGCCGACGAATTCCCCGTTGACCACGCGGGCGGCCTCATCAGGGAAATCCAGTTCGTCACAGTCGAGTTCGATGATGCCGAGCACCGGACCGAAGTACTCGGTGCACAACAGCGCGGTGCGATCCTCGGGATCGACGACGAGTACCCGGGCCCCGTCGCGGCCCAGACGCTGCGCCTCGGCGTAGGTGTCGGTCGCGGCGGCCACCCGGTCGTCGGAGCCCGGGTAGTAGGCCGGCCGGGCCGGGGCGGCCTCGATCGCGCGGGTCAGCGCGTCGATGAACTCCTGGCGCTGGGCCCACCGCTTGGGTAGCACCACCACCTGCGCCGCCACACAGTTGTAGCCGTTGTTGTGCAACCGCTGGGTGGCCACATGCTGGGCCTGGAACCGGATATCGGCCTTGCTCCACTTCCCGGGCAGCACGATGGTGGGCGAGACCCCACCGAGTTCACTGGTGACCGGCTTGTCCAGGACGGGCTCGTCGGCGGCCTTGCGGAGCGCGCCTTCCTCGCCGGTCCCGTACACGATGGCGTCGTGGGTCAGGGAACTGCCGGTCATGTGCACGTGATCGACCAGGCGGTGGGAAACCAGGTAGCCGCCGGTCTCTGCGCCGCCGGTGAGGATCCGGACCACGCCGAGGTGGATGAACGGGCGCAGCACCGCGGTCCACACCGGGAGCAGCGCATCGGTGACCGGGTTGAGCTTGAGCGCGACGACTCGGTTGTGCGCGAACAATTCGTAGAGGGTGTCCAGCGGGGCGATGGAGAAGATATTGCCCGCACCCAGCACCGCGCCGACACCGTGGGTGCGGCCGGGATCGCGTTCGGCCAGGCCCGCCTCGCGCAGGGCCTCGTCGCTGCTGACGCCGGGCTGCAGCCACACCTTTGCCGAGAAGCCGGACAGCAGCAGCCGGTCGTAGAAGTTGAGGGGGAACACGTCGACGGTGGTCCGCCCGCCGGGTGCGGTGCCGAAGCGGACTCCGTCGAGCGGGCTCTTCCCGGCCTCCAGCTTGGCCAGGGAATGGGCCAGGGCGGTGGCGTTGATGGCGAGCGCGTACGGCCCGGTGATCCATTCCTCACCGCGCAGCGGCGAGTCCGTCGCCAGGCCCTTGATCCCGGCGGCGGCGTCGACCCAGTCCTGGGCGTGCACGGCGACCAGATCGCGGACCTGCTCCAACAGTCGGCGGCGCTCGCCGAGCGGCGTCGCGGCCCAGATCTTCTCCCCGTCGACCAGATCCTGCAGGGCCTTGTCGACCGCGTCGTTGTCCGACATCGTTGGTACTCCCGTCGTGTTGGGCGGTACCTCCGGTACCCGCAACCCTCAGTTTACGAATGTGCGCCGAACGGCCGCTACCGTGGGTCGGGTGACCGAAGCCTCAGTGCGACCCGAAATCGTCGACGAGCTGCTCAACCGGCTGCTGCTGGACAACGATCCGGGGCTGGCCGAGGTGCTGGTGTCCAGCCGGGCGGCCGGGCTGCCGGATATCTCGGTCACCCCGCAGTTCGCGCAGCTGCTCGGCCTGCTGGTGCGGATGTCGGGGGCCCGCCGGGTGCTGGAGATCGGCACCCTCGGCGGCTACAGCACCATCTGCCTGGCGCGCGGCGTCGGCGCCGAGGGGCTGGTGGTGACCCTGGAACGCGAACCCCGCTACGCCGAGGTGGCCGCGACCAACCTGAACCGCACCGGTCTGACCGACCGGGTGGAGATCCGGGTCGGCGCCGCGCTGGACACCCTGCCGACGCTCAGCGGCGACTTCGACCTGGTGTTCATCGACGCGGACAAGGAGAACTACCCGGCCTACCTGGACTGGGCGATCAGGCTCGGCCGCCCGGGCACCGTGATCGTGATCGACAACGTGGTCCGGGCCGGGGAAATACTGGCGCCGGCCGAACAGGATGCCGCGGCGCGCGCCACCCTCGACATGCTGGAAGCGATGGGCGCACGCCCGGAACTGGACACCGCGGCGATTCAGACCGTCGGCGCCAAGGGCTGGGACGGTTTCGCGCTCGCACTGGTCAAGCGGCGCCAGAGGCGCTACGCCGAGCGCAGCGCAGAGTAAATCAGTCCCGCAGCGGTCGGCCCTGCGCGTCGGGCACCTTGCCGGTGAGCATCATGATGCCGTCGATCAGCGTCCAGATACCGCCGATTCCGCAGGTCAGCCAGACGACGGCGATCTGTGCAATGCCCAGACCGGTGTAGCCCAGGTAGAACCGGCCGACACCGAAGCTGCCGAGCAGGATCTGCAGCAGGCCCGCGGTGGTCTTGGACTTGTCCGACCAGCCGTAGGCGGGCTGGCCGTAGGGCGCCGGGTAGCCCGGCTGGGCAGCCGGGTAGCCGCCGCTTGCCGGGGGGTACCCCGGGTAGCTGGCCTGCCCGGACGGTGCCGGATAGCCGGGGGTGCCGTACGGGTTCGGCTGGTTGGGGTTCTGATTCGGCTGGAATGACGACATGTCGTCCGATTATGCCGCACGCAGCTGTCAGGCCCTTCCCGCATTTGCCGGGGGCGGCCCGTCGGCGGTGGAAAACGTCACACGAACGGAGTATCCGGGCGTCACACGAACGGAGTATTTTGCCGGGTCATCCTCGACGGGGTGGGTGACGCGGGTTAGCGTCAGCAAGTCGTTGGGGGGGCGCGTCGCAGACGGCGCGACTATCACCCCAGGTCCGATAGGAAAAGTGGGGGCAAAGTGAACAAGATTCTCGGGGTCGTTGGTGCCGGTGTGTGTGTCGTGGCGGTGCTGGCGGGCTGTTCGTCGAACAAGGGCGGGGACACCACCTGCGGTGACTTCAACAAGATGGACGCCAAGGGCCAGACCGAGGTGATCACCGCGATGCTCAAGGACGAAAAGGGCAAAGAGCCGAACAATCTGGAGATTGCGGCCACCAAGGCCTCTGCCAAGGCGTTCTGCAAGACCCTCGGCAAGGATTCCTCCAAGGTCAAGGACATCAAGACCGGTTAATCCGGGTCTGTCGGCAGCGGGTCATCGCGCCGGTAACCGTCAAGTATCAGGAGAACATTCGTGGGAGTAACTTTCGCGCCCAACGGCATTTACGTGGGCATCGGCCTGGGCGTCGTCGCCGGTCTGGCGAGCGAGAACCTGGTGGTCGGCATCGTCGTCGCGATCGTCGGTTCGGTCGCCGCCTGGTGGGCCATCGTCGGCATCGAGCATCTGATCGGGCGTGGGGTCGAAGCCGGAGCGACGGCCATCGGCAACGCCTACCAGTCACGCAAGAGCAGACAGGCCCCGCAACCGCCGCCCAGCCCGTACCCGGGCGCCTACGGAAGCCAGCCGGGCGCCTACGGAAACCAGGCCGGTTGGCCGGGGCAGCAGCCCGCGGCGGGCTATCTGAGTCCGGCACCGCCGCCGCCCGGCCCCGCGGCCGCACCCGGATACGACAACGCACCGGCCCCGCAGTGGCCGACCTATGGAAGGGGCTGAGCGATGGAAGGCATTGTTTTCGTCATCGGATTCTTCGCCGTACTCATCGGTATCTCGTGGGGCTACTACGCCTTGAAGTCGGTGGCCAAGCGCAAGCTCTTCTTTAAGGGCCAGTACGAACGCCAGCGGACGATGATCGACAACGATCTGGTGCTGACGACCGTCGTCCCGATGCCGGTGGTGATGGACAGCCTGTCCCGCCACATTCCCGACGACCGCTCGGCGAAGGCGGCGTTCCTCGGCGGGGCCATGCGGGTGAACATGGACGGCCCGAACCGGCTGGTGTACACCCACCTGCCGAAGTTCACCACCGGTGGCGGCGGTGACCGTTTCGCCGCGAGCATCACCTTCGAGCAGTCCGGCCCTCAGCAGCTGCAGGCCGTCGTCAGCATCGACGAGTGGCGGGAGAACGACGGTGTCACTCGACGCGCCGGCATCGACGCCATGGAACGGTTCCGCAACGAGGTCGTCGCGGCGTTCCGCGCCGTCGATCCCAATACCGCCATCGGCGGCCGCGGGCAGCAGCTTGCCCAGCCCGGCTCCATGTGATGCCGTACTGTCCATCTGAAATCATGAAAACCATGGGGGAACAATGTCTTTGACTTTCGAACTACTGTCATCCGTCCACTCCGTCGGCACCGGTCTCGGCCCCGATCAGACGGTCGACTACCTGGCCAGGGGCGGCCGCGGTGGTGGTGGACGCGGGGGATTCCGGTTCTTTTTCGGCCCGATCGGCTTCCTGCTGGTCGCCATGCTCATCGGCGTCGCGTGGCGGGTCATCAAATTCCTGATCGCCAAGCCGACCAACACCGCGCAGGGGTACCCGCCGGCCCAGGGTCACCCGAATGCCCACGGCTACCCGAACGCGCAGGGATTCCAGAATCCCCAGGGCTTCCAGAACGCCCCTGGATTCCAGGGCTACCCGAACGTGCAGAATCCGGGATCTCCGGTGCCGCAGCAGGTTCCGACACCCGGGTACCCGCAGCAGTAAGTGCGCGGCCGGACGTGATCGACTCGGCGCCGTCGACTCAGATGTCGGCGGCGCTGAGCAGTCCGTCCTCGATGGCGCGGGCCAGCAACGCCGATTTGGTCGAGGCGGGCCGGCCGACCGCCGCGTACTTGGCCCGCGCGCGCTGCAGATGCGTCCGGACCGTGGCGGGTGAGATGAACAGGCGCTTGGCCACGAGTTCCTTGTTCTCCGTTTGGAACCAGGCGGTCAGCACTTCCTTCTCACGCTCGGTCAATCCGGTGCGGCCGAAGGTTTCGTCGGCCAGCAGTGCCTTCGCCATCCGTGGACCGACGTAGGGGTGGGACGAATGTGCGGCGTGCACAGCGGCGACCAGATGATTGCGACCCTCGTTCTTGGTCAGATACGTGACGGCGCCCAGATCCAGACAGGTGAGGATGACCTCGTCGGAAAGCATGTGGGAGTACACGATCACCGGCTGCCCGGCGTCGACGAGTTTTTCCAGGGCGGCGAACTCGGGTCGGCTGCCGATGAACTGCAGGTCCAGCAGCACCACATCGGCGTTTGGCGCATCGGCGGGCCGTGCCTGATAGGCGGTCGGGCTCTCGTAGCAGCCCACCACCTCAATGGGCGGATCCGCCTGTGCGCACCACGCCTCGATGCCGGCGTGCACCACGTCGTGATCGTCGATCACCGTGACCGTCACCGGACGGAGCCGTTCCGGTTGCGACGCCGTCATGCCCTGCCTTCCCCATGCTGCACCGAGGGCAGCACCGTCCTCATCGTAATGTGCTGACCATGGGGTGGGGCGAGCGGGAACCGGGCACCGGGGAGAGTGCCTCGCTGCGCCAGCTGAACCGGCGCGCGGCCACCGTCGGACTGCTCATGCGCAACTGTGTCGGCCTGATGGTCACCGGGGTGGCGCTGGCCGATCCGGCTTCGCAGGCGTCCCCCGGCGGCGAGCTGCTGCTGGGCGCAGTGGCGCTGTGGTCGGCCTACCGGCTGGCCACCCGCAGCCACCGATGGCAACCCGCCGTCGTCGACTATCTGCTGGTGGTGATGCTGAGCCTGGGACTGCCGCTGCTGGTGTCGGGCGCCGGGTTCTACCGGTACAACACCGCGCCGCTGGCGGTGGCCGGCACCGGTGTCATCAGCTTCGCGGTGTCGGTGGGGCCGGCCGTCAGCCTGGCGCTGACCGTCGGTATCGCGATCAGCTACGCCTGCGGCGCGGCCGGCGTGGTCGGTTGGGAGCATGTCGCCGGGGTGTCGACGCTGTACTACTTCGGTCTGCAGTGGGCGACGTCGGCTGCCATCCGGCTGATGGTGCAGCGGGTGGCCGCCGCCGTGGACCGGGCCCGGGCGGCCCGACAGGCTGCCGAACTCGAGCGGGAAATCGACGATGCCGTCCGCGCCTACGAGCAGGAGCAGCTGTCGCTGCTGCACGACACCGCCGCGTCCACCCTGATGATGGTCGGTCAGGACTCCGAACTCGATCCGGCCCGGCTGGCCGGCCAGGCCCGCCGCGACCTAGACCTGCTGTCCGGAACCACCTGGACCGACACCTCAGGCCCGGTGGAACTGGTCGCCGCGCTGCGCCACTGCGCCCAACACCGGATCACCCCGGTGCGGTTCGCCGGCCGCGTCGAACTCCTGCTGGACGGGCGCACGGCGGGACCGCTGACCGCCGCGGTCGCCGAGGTCCTCAACAACGTCGACCGGCACGCCCGCGCCGCATCCGCGGTGATCACCGTGTCGGACCGGGCGGTCACCGTCGCCGACGACGGCGTCGGATTCGACCCGGCCCGGGTGCGTCGCGGACGCGGGGTCGACACCTCCATCACCGCCCGGATGCGGGCTGCGGGAGGCGCGGCGACGATCGTCTCGGCGCTCGGCGCGGGCACCGAGGTGACCCTGACCTGGCGGGGGTGGCCCGACGAGCCCCCCGCCGCCGGCCCTCCGCCCGCCGAACCGCCCGATGCGGTCCGGCTGATCGCCCGGGTGCGGCGGACGTTCGGACTCGCGCTGACGGTGTACGCACTGGCCAACCTGGCGTTCGCGGCCACGGCCGGCGGCAGCGGCGGGTTCGACGCGGTGCTGGTGGGGATCAGCGCCGCCGCCACCCTGTGCGCGCTGCCGGGGATCCTGCGCGACGACTGGCGGCTGCGCGGGCCGGCCCTGGTTGTGCTGGCCGCGGTGGCCGTCGTTCAACCGTTGCTGCTGGACCCGGCGCAGATCGGCGACAGTACCCACTGGACGCAGGCGTCGATCGGCTGGTGCGTCGTTCCACTGGTGCTCACCCGCAGCACGCCGGTCGCGGTCGGCACGGTGGTGAGTTACTGGGTGCTGGGGGGCGCCGTGGCGTTCCTGGTCGACCCGTCGGCGGCGGTGCTGGTGAACCTCGGCCTGGGGACGGCCAGCATCCTGGGGGTGCAGTTCTTCGCGCTGGTCTTCAACGGGATGGTGCGCGAGGCGGCCGTCGTCGCCGACGCCGAATGTGAGTCGCACCAACGCCTGGTCGCCGGCGAGGAACTCGCGCGGGCACTGCGCGCCGAACACCAGCGCCGGTTCGGCCGGCTGCTGGACAACGTCATGGCGCTGCTGGGCGAGCTGGCCACGGGTGAACCGCTGACCGACGATCTGCGCAGCCGGTCCCGTGCCGAATCACGAAGATTGCGGGCGCTTTTCGACCAGGCGGCGACTTTCGAGCAGCCGTTGATGCGGGAGCTGCGGACACTGGTGGATGATGCCGAAGACCGTGGTGTGGAGGTCACCGTGGATCTCGGCGGCGACCTGGACGAACTGGACGCAGCCGAAGTCCCGGCGCTGGTCGACCCGATCCGGGTGATCGTCGCCGATGCCCGGACATTCGTGCGGCTGGTGGTTACCGGGCTGTCGGGGGAGGTCAGCGTCAGCGCCGTATGCGACCGGTCGGCCGGACCGGAGACCTTCGAGCGGAGCGCCGGAGCCGAGTATGTGTGCACCGACGACACGGTGTGGGTGGCAGTGGGCCGGCGGACCGCGGCAGCCGTGGGGTGAGCCCGGCGTATCACCGGAAGCGATTGGGAATTCGTATGTTCGGAGGACGCGGAGAAGTGACGCGGGGCCAGACAATAGATTGCATCGCCGAGGGCTCGGGGGGTACCGGGGGGTACATGAGGGAGCCCTCGGCGATGTCACTCTCGGCGACCGCGCACCGTGTGCTGCGGCGGTCTCGGGTTCAGTCGTCCTCGGGCGTACCGTGATTGATGGTGGCCACCCGGGCGGAAATCCAGTCGACGTAGGCCAGCCCGAGGGCCGAGGCGATGAACGCCATGTGGATGATGGTCTGCCACTTCAGCGTCTCGGGCGGGATGTTCTGGGCGTTGATGAAGGATTTGAGCAGGTGGATCGACGAGATCCCGATGATCGACATCGCCAGCTTCACCTTCAGCACGTTCGGGTTCACGTGGCTGAGCCATTCCGGCTTGTCGGGATGGGAGTCCATCCGGATCCGGGACACGAACGTCTCGTAGCCGCCGATGATCACCATGATCAGCAGGTTCGCGATCATCACCACGTCGACCAGGCCCAGGACGATCAGCATTACCGACGCCTCGTCGAGGTGGTTGAAATCCTTGACCAGGTGGACGAGTTCCTTCCAGAACACAACCACGTAGACGGCCTGGGCGACGATCAGGCCCAGATACAGCGGTGCCTGCAGCCACCGGCTGACGAAGATGGACGTGCCGATGAACCCGGTGAACGACCGGTACGGCGGTTCCGTCACGGCGCTGTCTGACGCGGACATGTTCCCCCTGTGAATCTGCTGTATGCCCGATGATCTTTACACAGAGCCCGTCGTCGCCGTCAGAAGCGGGTCAGACGATACAACTCGGTGCCCGATTTCGTGTACACCGTTGCCGCGTCGTCGCCGTGGAACTCCACCAGATAGGTGCCCCGGTTCCCGCCCTGGACGACCTTGAGCGTGTACCGACCCGACGAGTCCTGTGAACTCGACAGCTGGCAGCTGCTCGGTCCGCCGATATCGAGGGCCTTACCGGTGGAACTGTCGTAAAAAAAGTTCTGACAGGCACCGTTGGAACCGAACATCTTGTCCTCCCCGTCGGAGGACGTCCAGCTGCCGACCAGGGAACCCGTGGTGCCCTGGACGGCCGACGTGGTGGCCGGTGCGGCGGCCGGGGACCCGGCGGAGCGGGTCACCGTCGATGCCGAACCCGTCGAGGAATGGTCGGCCTGACCGGAACAGCCGGCCAGTGCGGCGGTGGCGATACCCGCCGCGACGAAGGTCAACGACCGCACCGGCCTCCGACCCCTGCTGGATGTGAACGACATGTGCTCCCCCTGCTTGCGCGTGAATCTCTCGGTGCGATCCTGCCACCTGCCCGCTCGCCGGGATGTAGCACGAACGTACGAAATTGGGATTCTCCGCTGTCCGCAATGCCGCATCCGTGGGTAGCGTTCGCCGCGTCCGGAATGGTGATGTGCGAATCGCACAGGGATGTTTAAGGAGGGCCCGCCATGGAGGGTCTGGGTCTGGTCCTGCTGATCTTCGTGGGGCTGTTTGTGATCGTCTGGGTCCTGGAAACCGTTCTCGACGGCGTCGTCTCGGGACTCATCGCGCTGATTGCAGCGCCCTTCAAGGCGTACAAGAAGAAGGAACAGGAGAACAAGCTCGACACGTACGTCAACGGCGTCTACTTCGAGACCGCCGTCCCGCCGGCGCAGTTGTATGACGCGCTTTCCGCGCATTTGCGCGAGGGCGACTTCCATCCGACGAACCTGGTGATCGTCCAGCACGAGGAGATGGGGCGCCACAACGTCGGGTTCGCTTGGAAACCCGAGGTCAAATTCCACGTCGAGGGCGGGGACGAGCTTCAGGGTTCGGGTGAGCCGGTAGTGGAAGCCGAAGTGTCCTACGATGTTTCGGGTCCGCGAACAGTGGGCAGGATGCGCCTGACCCGCTTCTCCCGGGACCGGGACTGGACGGACGAAGCGCTCATGGAGAACGCGCTGCCCTGGTGCTTCGAGCCCATCCACAAACTCGATCCGAACGCGAAGCTGACCAGGACCCCGCCGCCGCCGCTCTAGGTGCAGACGGCACCGACGGCGGCCGAGCCCACCAGCTTGGTGTACTTGGCCAGCACGCCGGTGGTGTAGGTCGGCGGCAGCGGCTCGAAATCGGCCTTGCGGGCCTCGAACTCGTCGGCGTCGACCAGCACGTCGAGGGTGCCCTTGCTGACGTCGAGCCGGATTCGGTCGCCGTCGCGCACGAACGCGATCGGGCCGCCGTCGACCGCCTCGGGCGCCACGTGGCCCACGCACAGGCCGGTGGTGCCGCCGGAGAATCGGCCGTCGGTCATCAGCAGAACGTCCTTGCCCAGCCCGGCGCCCTTGATGGCGCCGGTGATCGCCAGCATCTCGCGCATGCCCGGTCCGCCCTTGGGGCCCTCGTAGCGGATGACGACGACGTCGCCGGCGGTGATGGTGCCGTTCTCCAGCGCGTCGAGCGCGGCCCGCTCCCGCTCGAAAACCCTTGCGGTGCCCTCGAACACGTCGGAATCGAAGCCGGCGGACTTGACCACCGCGCCCTCGGGCGCCAGCGTGCCGTGCAGGATGGTGATGCCACCGGTCGGGTGGATCGGTTTGTTCAGCGCGCGCAGCACCTTGCCGTCGGGATCCGGCGGGGCGATGTGGCGCAGGTTCTCGGCCATGGTCTCGCCGGTCACCGTCATCACGTCACCGTGCAGCAGGCCGGCGTCCAGCAGCGCCTTCATCACCACCGGGACGCCACCGATGCGGTCCACGTCGTTCATCACGTACGCGCCGAACGGCTTGACGTCGGCCAGGTGCGGGACCTTGGCGCCGACCCGGGTGAAGTCGGCCAGGGTCAGCGGCACACCGGCCTCATACGCGATGGCCAGCAGGTGCAGCACGGCGTTGGTGGATCCGCCGAACGCCATCACCACCGCGATCGCGTTCTCGAACGCCTCCTTGACCAGGATGTCGCGGGCGGTGATGCCACGGCGCAGCAGTTCGACGACGGCGATGCCGGATTTGCGGGCGAAGCCGTCGCGGCGGCGGTCGGTGGCCGGAGGGGCCGCGCTGCCCGGCAGCGACATGCCGAGTGCCTCGGCGGCGCTGGCCATCGTGTTGGCGGTGTACATGCCGCCGCAGGCGCCCTCGCCCGGACAGATGGCGCGCTCGATGGTGTCGACGTCCTCGCGGCTCATCAGCCCGCGGGCGCACGCGCCGACCGCCTCGAACGCGTCGATGATGGTGACGTCCTTCTCGGTGCCGTCACTGAGCTTGGCGCGCCCCGGCAGGATCGAACCGGCGTAGAGGAACACCGCCGCCAGGTCTAGGCGGGCGGCCGCCATCAGCATGCCGGGCAGCGACTTGTCGCAGCCGGCCAGCAGCACCGAACCGTCAAGGCGCTCCGCCTGCATGACGGTCTCCACCGAGTCGGCGATGATCTCCCGGCTGACCAGGGAGAAGTGCATGCCCTCGTGGCCCATAGAGATGCCGTCGGACACCGAGATGGTGCCGAACTCCATCGGGAAGCCGCCGGCCTCGAACACGCCCTCCTTGACGGCCTTGGCGAGGCGGTCCAGCGACAGGTTGCACGGGGTGATCTCGTTCCACGACGACGCCACGCCGATCTGCGGTTTGGCGAAGTCCTCGTCGCCCATTCCCACCGCCCGGAGCATGCCGCGGGCGGCGGCCTTCTCCAGTCCGTCGGTGACATCGCGGCTGCGGGGTTTCATGTCGGGAGCTGCGGGCTGAGCAGGCTGTTCGGGCATCGGTTCAGTATGCCAAAAACACGTTTTCTGATACCCCATGGGGGTATCAGGTAGGGTGGGGGCATGAGAAACGCCCCGCGCCCTCTGGCAACCCGGATCACTGCGCTGGCCGGCGGCGCCGCGCTCGCCGTCGCGCTCAGCGCCTGCGGCGGTTCCGCCAAGGAACCCGCCGCCGGTCACGACGGCCACGAACACGATCACTCCGCAACGTCGGTGACCAGCAGTACGACGGCGGCGTCGCCGTTCAATTCCGCCGACGTCAACTTCGTGACCATGATGATCCCGCACCATGCCCAGGCCATCGAACTGGCCGGACTGGTCGACGGGCGCAGCGCCAACGCCGAGTTGATCACGCTGGCAGGCAACGTCAAGAACGCGCAGCAGCCCGAGATCGACACGATGAAATCGATGCTGCGGTCCTGGGGATACGCCGACGACCAGGCGGACGGCAACGGCCACGGCGGCCACGGCACCGGCATGGCCGGCATGGTCGACGACGCCACCATGGCCAAGCTCAAGACGCTGTCCGGGACCGATTTCGACACCCTGTGGCTGCAGTCGATGATCGGCCACCACGAGGGTGCCATCGAGATGGCCCGCGCCGAGATCGGCGAGACCGGCGGCGGGATCAACCCGCCGGCCAAACAGCTCGCCCAGTCGATCATCACCACCCAGCAGGCCGAGATCGATCAGATGAAGGGGATGCTGGGTCATGGCTGAACATGAGGGTGCGCACGGGTATTCGGCGAACAAGGAGAACTACGCCAAGCGGCTGCGCCGTATCGAGGGCCAGGTCCGCGGCATCGCCAAGATGATCGACGAGGACAAGTACTGCATCGACGTGCTGACGCAGATAAGCGCGGTGACCTCGGCGCTGCAGTCGGTGGCGCTGGGGCTGCTCGACGAGCACCTGGGACACTGCGTCAGCCACGCCGTGGCGGCCGGCGGCGCCGACGCCGACGCCAAGCTCGCCGAGGCGTCGGCGGCCATCGCCCGGCTCGTGCGTTCGTGACGCGCGGAGCCGGCACAGCACGGCCGGGGGATGGCTGTTCGGCGCCCGTTGATCGAGCGTCGGCGGCCATCGCCCGGCTCGTGCGTTCCTAGCCTCCCGGTTCGAGGGGCGGTGTAGTTCCGCGTAGTTCCGCGACGAAGAGGCCGGGCGTATGGCGTTGGCGGAGGTAACGAAACCACCACCGGAGGCGATGAACCTCACAACCGCGGGCGCCCCGTCGTTCACTGTTTTCCCAGGTCGCAGCCTTGCCGGCCGGGCGGGAGACGGGGCCGGGCACCGTTGTCATGGCACACTGGAAGCTATCCAGGATTTGGAGGATCTGTATGCGCACCCACTCTGGGCGATCGCTGGCAGGGCTGTTCGGGGCGGCCGTCATCGTGGCGAGCTCGGTATTCGCCGTCGCACCCGCCTACGCCGACCCCGACCCGGTCGACCCGGGCGTCGTCGACGCACCGGGCGTCCCGGCACCCGCCGACAATCCGGCGCCGGTCAACCCCGCGCCAGCCAATCCGGCTCCTGCCGCGGCGCCGGCCGACAACCCGGCTGTGCCCCCGGCAACCCCGGCGGTCCCGAACAACTACGGCGCACCCGCGGTCATCCCGGCGGGCACCCCGGCCGGGCAGAACCCGACCCCGTTCGTCGGTGAGGCGCCGTTCAGGCCGCCGACGTTCAACCCGGTGAACGGCTCCATGGTGGGCGTCGCCAAGCCGATCTACATCACCTTCGCGGTGCCGATCGCCAACCGCAAGCTGGCCGAGGACGCCGTGCACATCACGTCGAACCCGCCGGTGCCGGGCCGGTTCTACTGGGTCAGTGACACCCAGCTGCGCTGGCGCCCGCAGGATTTCTGGCCGGCCAACACCGTGGTGAACATCGACGCCGGCGGTACCAAGTCGAGCTTCCGCACCGGTGACTACCTGGTGGCCACGGTCAACGACAAGACCAAGACCATGGAGGTCATGCGCAACGGGAAGCTGGAGAAGACCTTCCCGGTGTCGATGGGTCGCCCCGACGGCAAGCACGAGACCAAGAACGGCACCTACTACGTGCTGGAGAAGTTCGCCGATATGACGATGGACTCGTCCACCTACGGCGTGCCGGTGAACTCGCCGGAGGGCTACAAGCTCAAGGTGCAGGACGCCGTCCGGATCGACAACTCCGGGGTGTTCGTGCACAGCGCGCCGTGGTCGGTGGCCCAGCAGGGCAGTTCCAATGTCAGCCACGGCTGCATCAACCTGAGCCCGGCTAACGCCAAGTGGTTCTACGACAACTTCGGCAGCGGTGACCCCGTGGTCATCAAGGGCACGGGTGGCGGTTGGTACAACCAGCCCGACGGTGCTTCCGACTGGCAGATGTTCTAGCCCCCGTCGTCCACCGAGGCAGAACCTACGCAGGAGCGCACCGGCGTGTCGCCTGCACCAGTTCTGCCTCGATGCTTCAGGTCAGCAGGTCAGCGGCGGCAGGGGCTCGGTGCGGACGATCACCGGCGTCAACGGCGCGGACTTGTCCGCCGGTGCCTTCAGCGCGGCGAGCGTGCCCCCGCCGACAGCGGCCACCTGATACGGCAACTCGACGGAGGCCCCGGACCGGGTGTCGACGACGGTCGCCGTCGGCGCGTGGGACCCGAACACCAGCGGGCCGGACACCCATAGCTCCGAGGCACCGGGCAGATCGCCGGTCACCCGAACCGTGCCGGCATCGGCCGACCACCAGGTCAGGCCGCCGTCGCTGCGCCAGGCGTACGCCTTGCCGTCGGTGACCACACCGGCGCGTTGCTCGCCGACGGCGTCGGCAACCGCGGCGGGCAGTTCGGCGGGCACACCCACCACGGCGGGATCGTCGGCGACGTCCCACAGCACGCCCGCGGCGCCGGTGCGCAGCGAGGACAGCGAGCCGGAGGTCACCTCGGCGGTCGCCCCGGAGTTCGCGTCGAACGACCGGACGGTGCCGTGCGCACCGGCGAAGGAATCGCGGGTCAGCCAGTACACCGTGTCGCCGGACAGCGCGACCGAGTCGATGGTGGCGCCGCCGTCGCGCAGGTCGTCGGCGGAGGTCTCGGCGACCGTGCGCACCGAGTGGTCGGCGCGGTTGATCACCTCGACCCGGACCAGGGTGGGCAGCACCCCGTTGGCGCCGCGCGGGTTGTGCCGCACACCGACGACGATCCACTTGTCGTCCAGCGCCGCGAACCCGACGTCGCGGTTCGCGGGGTCGGCGACGGTGTAGACCGTGGTGGCGGCACCGTCGGCGCCGATCAGCGCGGCGTCGCGCACGGTCCCGTCGTCGCGGGCGACTACCACGTCACCGGCTGGGCCGACGGCCAGCGGCACCTCGGCCGGCGCGACGGTCCGGGCGCCGTCGTCGAACGCCGTGCGCCAGCCGTCGGGCAGGCTCGCCATGCAGGAGGCGTGTTCGGGCGTGGTGGGTTTCTCCGGAGCGGGTGCGGCGCAGGCCGCCACCGCCGATACCGCCAAGACTCCGACCCCGATCCGCCACCCCAGCATGGCCCGAGTTTATTCGTCGAGGCAGAACCCACGCAGGCGAAAATCGAAGGAAGACCAGCGTGGGGGCTGGCTCAACGCGACGGATGGGCGTGTCGGGCCGGGGACACGCACGCTCGCCGAGATCCGGCGGTCAGCTCCAGATGCGGACCCGGTCCTCGGCCGCCAGGAACAGCTCGTCGTCCGAGGTCACGCCGAAGGCGTCGTAGAACTCGTCGATGTTGCGGATGACGCCATTGCAGCGGAATTCCGGAGGCGAATGCGGGTCGGTGGCCAGCCGCCGGATTGCCTCGGCGTCTCGGGACTTGGTGCGCCACACCTGCGCCCAGCCGTAGAACACCCGCTGCACACCCGTCAGCCCGTCGATCACCGGCGGCTCGGCGCCGCCCAGGGACAGCCGGTAGGCCAGCAGGGCGATGGACAGCCCCCCGAGGTCACCGATGTTCTCCCCCACGGTGAACGCGCCGTTGACGTGATGGTCGGGCCCCAGCGCCTTCGGCGCATACGCGTCGTACTGCTCGATCAACGCCGTTGTCCGAACGCCGAATTCGGCGCGGTCGTCGTCGGTCCACCAGTCCACCAGGTTGCCGTCGCCGTCGTACTTGGCCCCCTGGTCGTCAAAACCGTGCCCGATCTCGTGGCCGATGACCGCGCCGATACCGCCGTAGTTCGCCGCGTCGTCGGCATCGGCGTCGAAGAACGGCGGCTGCAGAATCGCTGCGGGAAAGACGATCTCGTTCATCCCCGGGTTGTAGTAGGCGTTGACCGTCTGCGGGGTCATGAACCACTCGTCGCGGTCCACCGGCCCGCCGAGCTTGGCCAGCTCGTGGTCGTAGCCCACCGCGTAGCCGCGCCGGTAGTTCCCGTAGAGATCGCCGCGGTCGACGACGAATGCCGAATAGTCGCGCCAGCGCGCCGGATAACCGATCTTGGCGGTGAACTTGTCCAGCTTCACCAACGCCCGCTGCCGGGTTTCCGGTGTCATCCATTCCAGATCGGAGATGCTGACCCGGTAGGCCTCGCGCAGGTTGTGCACCAGCTCGTCCATCCGGGCCTTGTGCCCGGGCGGGAAGTGCTTGGCCACATACAGTTTCCCGACGGCATCGCCCATCAGAGTCTCGACCAGCGAAACGCCGCGCTTCCACCGGTCGCGGATCGCCTCGGTTCCTGACAGGGTGTGCCCGTAGAACGCGAAGTCCTCGGTCACCAGCGCCTCGGTCAGGAAACCCGCGCGGGAATGGATGACCCGCCAGCGGGCCCAGTCCTGCCAGTCGGCCAGCGGCTCGTCGGCCCACAGCGCGGCGAACGCGCTCAGGTACGAAGGCTGGCGCACCACCAGCTCGGCGGCGATCTCCGGCGAACCGCCGAGCGCCCGCAGCCAGCCGGCCCAGTCGAATCCCGGTGCCTGCTCGGGCAATTCGGTGAAGACGCGTAGGTTGTAGGATAGGTCCGCATCCCGGCGGCGGACCACGTCCCAGTGTGCCGCCGCCAGTTTGGTCTCCAGCGCGACGATCCGGGTGGCGGTCTGTTGGTGATCGCCGGGGCCGTACACCAGCTCCAGCATTCGGGCGATGTGGCGCGGGTAGGCGGCCAGCACCTCGGCGTGCGCGGGGTCGCGGTAGTAGGACTCGTCGGGCAGTCCCAGCCCGGACTGCGACAGGTGCAGAAGGTAGCGCTCGGAGTTCTTCGCGTCGGTGTCGACGTACAGCCCGACGCCGCCGCCGACCCCGGTGCGGGCCAACTCGCCGAGCAACCCGGCTAGCGCGTCGGGGTCACCGGCGTCGTCGATGCGGCCCAGCTCGGCCAGCAACGGCGCCAGGCCGATGGCCTCGACGGTCTCGGCGTCCAGGAAGCTCGCGTACAGGTCGCCGATCCGCTGCTCGTCACCGCCCGAGGCATCCTCGGCCGGATCTGATGGCGGCCGACCTCTTCCTCGCAGAACTACACTGCTCGTCGAGTCGGCCGCACTCAAGATCAGCTCGCGGACCTGCTCCTCGGCCCGGTCGTAGAGGGTGCGGAAGGCGCCGTCGGTGGCGCGGTCGGCGGGGATCTCGTAGTCGGCCAGCCAGCGACCGTTGACGTGGCCGAACAGGTCGTCCTGTGGCCGGGCGTGCTCGTCGACGTAACGCAGGTCCAGGCCGGAGGGGTGGGTTTCTACCGTCACCCCGCCATCCTTCCAGAAGCCGTCGCGGCACCGGGTAGCCTCGGGCGATGCCCACCCAGGACACCGACGGGGACCCCGCAGACGACACCGCGGCGGACGCCGCCACCGCCGACGGGGACCGCGCCGACGGCCCGGTGTTCTCCCGCTACGGGATCGTCTCGGCGCTGCTCGCGCTGATCACCGTCGCCGCCATCGCGGCCGGCGGTGTCATCTGGAGCACGCACCGTCACGCCGAGGACACCCGCGCGCACCAGAGCGACGTGCTGCAGGCCGCCGCGGCGTGGACCACCGTCCTGATCAACATGAACGCCGACAACGTCGAGGCCAGCATGGCGCAGCTGCGCGACGGCACCGTCGGTGAACTCAACAGCGGCTTCGACCGCAATATGGCGCCCTACCGGGAGCTGATGCAGAAGCTCAAGACCCGCACCTCCGGCCAGATCGACGCGGTCGCCCTAGAGACCGTGCACAACGCGCCGGCGCAGAACCGCGGCGAGACACTCGTCGACGACGCCGCGACCAGCAACGACACCGTGCTGGTCGCGGCACGGTCGGTCAGCGACTCGGCGGCCGGCAAGGGCAACACCATCGGCTGGCTGCTGCGGCTCGGGGTGGTCGACGTCGACGGCACCCTGATGATCTCCAGCCTGGAGACCCTGCGATGAGGAACATCGCCCGGCTGGTCGCCTTCGACGTGCTCGCACCGCTGGTCACCGTCGCCGCGCTGGCCGCCATCGGGATCGTGCTGATGTGGCCGAAGTGGTGGGTGGCGGTGTTCGCGGCGCTGTGTGTGCTGATCGCGCAGGCGGCGGCGCTGAACTTCTTCCTGCTGCGCCGCGACGGCGTCACCGTCGGCACCGACGACGACGGGCCCGGGCTGCGGCTGGCGGTGACTGCGCTGATGGCCGTCGTGGTCATCGCGGCCGCCACCGTCGGCTACACCCAGTGGACCCGGCCGGACCGCACTTTCGACGCCGACCGGAGCCAGGCCGTGCAGGTCGCGACTCAGGTCGCCGAGGCTACCGCGACGTTCAGCCCATCCGATCCACTGGCCGGCATCGAGAAGGCCGCGGCGATGATGACCGCCGACACCGCCAAATCCTTCCGCACCAGCTACGCCGGAACCACCGCCGAGCTGGCCAAGAACAAGGTCTCCCAACAGGGACAGGTGGAGTCGGCGGGCATCCAGGCGCTGGTGCCGAACGCGGCGACGGTGCTGGTGGTGCTGCGGCTGACCCAGAGCACGCCCGGCAAGGCGGCCACCCAGGGTGCGGCCGGGCTGCTGATGTCGATGACCAAGGACGACGGTCGCTGGCTGGTCGCGGACATCGCGCCCCTGCAGCGCGGCGCTGCCTGATCGGGCGGTTCGGCGAAGCCGGAGTGACACCGGGACCGCCCGCAAAAGACCGGAGCCTAATCCTCGGTGGGGGTCTCGCGCTGCGCGCGCATCCGGGCGAACCGGTCCGAGAGCCGGCGCATCCGGATCATCAGCGATGCGGGCGGGCACACGGCGCCGGTCAGATAGTCGGCGAACACGGTGGACTGGGTGCCGATCCGGGAGGCGAATTCCCGCTGGCTGAGCCCCGAGCGGTCCAGCAGCACCCGGACGTGGCGGGCCACCTCGGCGCGCTCGGCGGTCTCCAAGTGGGTGCGGCTGCGGTTGAGCACCTCCCGCATGGCCTTGGCGATGCCGTGCGGCTCGCCCGCGTCCGCGCGGGTCTCCAGGATCTCCTCGACCTGCCGTGAGGTCCGCCCGAACGGGTCGCGCTTGATGGCCACCACGATGCGCTGCCATACCGAGATGTCGCCGTCCTCCAGCGCGGCGCGGATCGCGGCGGTGGACCAGAACTCGACCGGCCGGCCGCCGTCGGACACGGGGCCGGCGGCATCGGCATCGCTGGCTGCCACCGTCACCTCGTCTCCTCCAGCATCGCAACCGCAACCGACAGGCAGCGGGTCTTGACCCGATCCCATTTCCGGTCATCGCCGGGGGCCGCGTCCTCGTCGGTGTCCGACGGTTGGGGATCGGCCAACTGGCGAACCAGATGAGTGCTCACCCAGGGACGGTCGGCGGGTTGGCAATCCGACCACCGACCACAGTAATACGTGTCGATCTCGGTCAGCACGGCCGCCGCGGTCTCCGCATCGCAGGTGTCGATGAGCTCCACGAAGTCGGCGAAATCCTGGCTGCTGTTGCGCGTCATCAGCAGGTAGCTCATCAGCCGCAGGGTCTCCGCGCCGGTCGGGATCCGCAGCCGGTCACCGGTCGGCAACTGCACATTGGTGGTCTCCACCGGGCTGTTGCGCACCAGCTTGGGTTCCAGCCGGTCGGTCTCGTCGTGCAGTGCCTCCAGGGCGACACCCAGCCGTCGTCGCCACACCGTCACCGGATGCACCAGCCGGGCGAACTGCTCGGTCTGCACGGTGCGCAGCCGGGCGGTGTCGTCCAGTTCGGCGCCGTCGCCGCCGCGGATCCGGCCGTCCAGCCCGGCGCAGCCGGCGAAGGCCATGGGGTCGGGCACGGTGACCGCGTCCGGCGCCAGCCGCTGCAGCTTGGCCGCACCCTTGACCACCATCCGCACGTCGGCGTTGGGTGCGGGCAGGCCCGGCAGGTCGTCGGCGAAGCTGACGCCTTCCGCGCACTCGGCGACCGGCACCGGCTTCTCGAAGTCGACCGACGGCAGGATCCGGTCCAGCCAACGCGGCAGCCACCAGTTCCACTGCTCGAACACCACCATCAGTGCCGGGACCAGCACCAGCCGCACCACGGTCGCGTCGACGGCGATGGCCACCGCGCACGCCACGCCCAGCTCGGCGACCAGCGGCATGCCGGCGAATGCGAAGCCGACGAACACCGCGATCATGATCAGCGCGGCGCTGGTGATGGTGCGGGCGCTGGTCGACACCCCGTAGCTGACGGCGTCGCGGGTGTCGGCGGTCTGCAGGAAGCGTTCCCGGATCCGGGTCAGCAGGAAGATCTCGTAGTCCATCGACAGGCCGAAGGTCAACGCCAGGACCAGCGGCGGCACGGTGCTGTCGATCGAGGTCAGCGGTTCGAAGCCGAGCCCGCGCAGCCATCCCCACTGGAAGACCACCACCAGGCTGCCGTAGGCCGCGGCCACCGACAGCACCGTCATCACGATGCCCTTGAACGCCAGGAACACCGACCGGATCGACAGCAGCAGCATGAGGAACGCAACGACGGACACGAACAGCAGCACCCGCGGCCCGGTGTGGTCGACGCGGTCGTCGAAGTCCTTCATCAGGGCGGTCGGTCCGCCCACCGACACGACGGGCGCCGACGTCCCCGCCGCGCTCGCCGCCTCGCCGGCCGTCTTGGGCAGCTGCTCGCGCAGCCAGTCGACTGTGTGGCGGGCGGCCAGATCCTCCGGGTCGACGGTCAGCACCCCGGACACCAGCACGCTGTGGTCGTCGTCGGAGTACACCGGCGGCGGGTTCACATCGGCGATGTTGATGGCCCGGTGCATCTCGCCGGCGATCGCGTCGGTGATCGCGGCGTTCTGCGGGTTCGACGCGTCGCCGTCGGGGAAGGTCACCAGCACCCGCACCGGGCCCAGCGCTCCGGGACCGAGCGCCTTGGCGGCGGCGCTGACCCCGCCGCGAATCTCGTGGCCGGGCGGGAATTGGCGCAACAGGCTGTTGCCGAGCACCATCGAGAACGCCGGGGCGGCCAGGATCAGCAGCAGGACCGTCGCCAGCAGCGCCGACAGCCAGGGCCGGCGCATCACCCGTCGTACCCACACCGACCAGAACGGTTCGTGGTCGGGCTTGGACCGGGACAGTTGCAACAGCGGGGACCGGCGGGCGGCGGTGCGACCGAAGGTGGTCAGGATCGCCGGGGTCATCGAGACCGAGGTCAGCACCGAGACCACCACGGCCAGAATGGCGCCGGTGGCCATCGAGCTCAGCACCGGGGTGTTGATCAGGTAGATGCCGGTCAGCGAGGCGATGACGGTCATGCCGGACAGCACCACCGCCAGGCCGGAGGTGGCCATCGCCGCGTCGGTGGCCTGCGCGACGGTGCGGCCCTGGCGCAGTTCCTCGCGGTAGCGCATCAGGATGAACAGGGAGTAGTCGACCGCCAGGGCGATGCCGAACATCGACACCGTCGACGACACGAACACGCTCATGGTGGTGAACTGGGACAGCAGGTAGACGATGCCCATCGTCACCAGAACTGTGCACAGGCCCAGGATCATCGGGACGGCGGCCGCGGCCAGCGAGCCGAACACGGCGATCAGCACGATCAGTACGATCGGCAGGTTCCATTTCTCGGCGGCGGCGATGTCGTGCTTGGTGCTGGTGGCTGCGGCCGCGCCGAGCGCGCCCTGGCCGATCACGTACAGCCGCACCGACTCGTTGGCGGTCTCGCCGGGATCGGCGCCGTTGACGCCGACCTTCTCCCGCAACTTCTTGGCCACGTCGACGGCGCCGGTGTTGTTGAAGTCCACCCGCAGCTGCACGACGTAGGGCCGGTCCGGTTGGGGCGGCCGCTGACTGGGGATGGGGACGACGGTGACGCTGGGCACCTCGGCGGCGATGCGTTCGAGCTTGTCGACGGCGCCGGTCATGTCGGCGTAGGTGGCGGTCGCCTGGGGCGCGGCGACCAGCGCCAGCGGTGAGGCACCCTCGGTGGGGAAGTGGTCCTCGATGGCGTACTGCACCCGCAGCGACTGCGAACCCGCAACCTCGAAACCGCCGCCGGTCAGCTGGTTGGAGCCGGTCAGCAGCAGCGAGACCGCGGGCACCAACGCGACCAGCCAGCTGGCGAACACCAGCCAGCGGAATCGTCGGAGTGTGGCACTCAGCCGCATCATGAATTGCTGAATGACGACTCTCCCTGCGGTGTGCAGAACGGCTGGTGAGCCCGAGCCTACAGGAGCCGGATGTGCGTGGTGGAACTCCGCTGACCTGCAACGAAAGCGTTATCTGACGGGCTTCGAGGCCGGCTGGCGGCGCCGGCCGGCCGGTGACTGCGATTGCTTGACCTGACAGCACCGGCCGCGATCTGTTTAGCTGATCGGAATACCGGGAGAACGGAGCGCCATGATGAGGAAGTCTTTGCAAAGCGCGGCGGTGGCCGCCATCGGTTCGGGCGCTGTATTCGGCGCGCTGCTGGCCTCGGCGCCGTCGGCGATCGCCGATCCGCCGCCCAACTGCACGGCCGCCGACTTCGCCGGCGTCGCCTCCGGAGTATCGGCCGCCTCGTCGGCCTATCTGTTCACCCACCCGGACGTCAACGATTTCTTCACCGGGCTGCACGGCAAGCCCCGCGCCGAGATCAAGACCGCGGTGGCCGACTACTTCAAGGCGAACCCGCAGGTCAAGGATGAGATGACGGGTATCCGTCAGCCGCTGGTGGACATCAAGAACCGGTGCGGGTTCACCGGCGTCCCGCCGTCGTAGCGGTTGGTGTCAGCGCCGGCGGTTGAGCGCGAGCGCCCCGGCGCGCCAGCCCAGCAGCAGGACCGCCGTCGACACCGATGCGACGACCAGGAAACTGGGCTTGAGCTCGGTGGATTGACCACTCACCAGGCGCAGCGCCATGCCGACGACGACGGTGCTGATCCAGATGACCACGCCGGTGGGCATCAGTGCGGCGGGACGGCGCCAGGCCCGGGCCAGTAGCCAGCCGAGCGCGGTGCCGACCAGGAAAGGCCAGGCGGTGGTCGCCACGCCGGCCAGGGTGATGCCCTCGTCGTGACTGTTGCGCCCGGTCGCCGCGAACAGCAGCACGGCGGCGAGGTCGAGGCCGGTGGCGGCGGCCACGGCGCCGCGCCGGTCGGTGTTCGGGGTGGGTGCGTCAGACATCGACGGTCAGCCTACCGGGGGAGCCCGACGGGCTCAGTCGAGGTGGGAGCGGTCCGGGTCACCGAGCGCCGCGCTGCGTCGGGCATCCGGCTCGGGCGAGGCGTGGTTGTCGGTGCGGAACATGAAGAAGAACACCACCCAGCCGATCGACGAGATGAAGATCCAGCTCACCAGCCGGTAGATCAGCATGGCCGAGATGGCGTCGGGCAGCGTCATGCCGCTGGACACCAGCCCGGGCACCAGCACCGCCTCCACCACCAGCAGACCGCCGGGCATCAACGGGATGGCGCCGACCGCGCGCGCCGCCGCGTAGGCCACGATCACCCCGCCCAGCGACGGATGCCCACCGGCGGCGTACGCCGCGAACAGCAGGCACGTCACGTCGGCGATCCAGTTGAACATCGACCAGCCGAACGCCACCCCCAGCTGTCGGCGGCCCAGCTTCACCGCCTCCAGCTGCCGCAGGATCTCCCGCCAGCGGTCCACCCAGGTGTCGGCCGGCTTGCCGCGCAGCTGGTTGAACCAGGCCAGCACCTTCACCCCGATGCCGTCGAGCAGTTCCGGGCGGGAGGCGACGGCCTGGGCGAACAGCAGCAGCAGGATGAACCCGCCGACGGTGAACAGCAGCGAGAAGGGGTTGTTCTTGGCGCCCAGCATGACCGCACCGGCCAGTCCCAGCACTGCCAGACCCACCACCTGCAGCGCGCCGGACATGACCAGCTGCCAGGACGCGACCAGCGGCGAGGCGCCCCACATCCGCTGTTGCCGGTAGACGAACGTCGCCGAGAGCACCGGCCCGCCCGGCAGCGTCGTGGACAGGGCGTTACCGGCGTAGAACGCGGCCTCGGATCGCCACTGGCGGACCCGGACACCGGCCGAGCGCAGCAGCTCCCGCTGGATCTGGGCGAAGCTGTGCATCGAGCACATGGCGGCCACCACCGCGGCCAGCACCCAGGCGGGGTTGGCGTCGACCAGGCTGTGCCAGGCCTGCGACAGTTGATCGCGCACCAGCGTCGCCTCGACGGCGAGCACCACCAGCACGGCACCGAGGATCACCCAGCGCAGCCACCAGTATTTTCCGCGCGACGATGCGCCCGGGGAATGGGCCACCGAGACAGCGTAACCGCGCCAGGATGGCCTCCGCGCGCATTGCGCGATGCGTCGCACACACGGGACCCGACCGTTACCGTTGAGCGATGGTGACGTGCGACGACGACTCGGTTTCCCCGCTGGTCCGCAGGTCGGCGGCCTGGGCGTGGCGGCTGCTGGTACTGCTTGCCGCGGTTGTCGCGGGGCTGTGGGTGGTCGGCAAACTGGAACTGATCGTGGTGCCGGTGCTGATCGCCACCATGCTCACCGCGTTGCTGCTGCCCCTGGTGGACTGGCTGGACCGGCATCGGGTGCCGCGCGGGGCGGCCGTCGCGCTGATCCTGCTGGCCGCACTCGCCACCATCGGGGCGTTGCTGACCTTCGTGGTCAGCCAGTTCATTGCCGGCCTTCCCGACCTGTCCGAGCAGGTCGCCCGCAGTATCGACTCGGCGCGGCACTGGCTGGTCGACGGGCCGTTGCGGCTCAGCCACGAGCAGATCGACAACGCCGGGAACTCCACGATCGAAGCGGTCCGCAACAACCAGTCGAAGCTGACCAGCGGGGCGCTGTCGACGGCGGCCACCGTCACCGAGATCATCACCGGCGCGCTGCTGGTCATGTTCACCCTGATCTTCTTCCTCTACGGCGGGCGGAGCATCTGGGCGTTCGTGGTGAAGGTGTTCCCGGCCGACGTGCGGGACAAGGTCAGCGACGCCGGTCGGGCCGGTTTCGGCTCACTGATCGGTTACGTGCGGGCGACCTTCGTGGTGGCGCTGGTCGACGCCGTCGGCATCGGCGCCGGGCTGGCCATCATGTCGGTGCCGCTGGCGCTGCCGTTGGCGTCACTGGTGTTCCTGGGCGCGTTCATCCCGCTGGTCGGTGCCGTCGTCACCGGATTCCTGGCCGTGGTCGTGGCGCTGCTGACTAAGGGTCTGGTCTACGCGGTGCTGACCTTCGGCCTGATCATCGCCGTGCAGCAACTCGAGGCGCACGTGCTGCAGCCGCTGGTGATGGGCCGGGCGGTGTCGATCCACCCGCTGGCCGTGGTGCTCGGCATCGCCGGCGGCAGCGTGCTGGCCGGCATCGTCGGAGCCCTGCTGGCGGTGCCGCTGATCGCGTTCGCCAACAGCGCGGCCCGGGTTCTGGTGGCCGGTGACGAGACCGCCGAGGAACAGGTCGACGCCATCGAGGGCCCACTGGTCCCCGACGCCCCCGGTCCGCCGGGCGACTCTTAGAGCCGGCCCTCCCGGCGCAGCAGGTCCTGTGCGCTGACGCCACCGCCGCGGTGGGTGGGGTTGTCCTCGTGCTCGCCGGGGGCGTCCAGCCGCGCGGTCTCCGGCTCCTTGCCCTCTTGTGAACCGCCCGGGGTCTGCTTGGGGATCGCCCGGGTGGCCGGGTCGTCGCCGACCGGCAGCGCGGTGGTCGCGGCGTCGGCGTCCGACGGCGGACCGGCCGGCTTGCCGCGCAGTTCACCCAGCCAGGACTCGATCTGGCGTTCGCCGCCCTCGGGGGCCGCGGCCGGGGCCGGCGGCCGCTGATGGCGGGGCATCGCGTTGCCGGCCGCCCGGCGCACCGCGTTGCGGGCTCCGGCCAGCCCGGCGAACCGGGTGGTGGGGGCGTCCTCGGTCTGCCGCGCGGGCGGCGGCCCGGGCCGGGCCGGCGGTGCGGCCTCGGCCGTCGGGTCCGGGATCCGCGAGGTGGGGGCCTGAGCCACCGGGTCCGGCGCCGGCATCCGTGCCGTGCCACTGGCCGACGGGGTCTCCCGCGGCGGGACCGGTTTGCGGACCGGGGTCGGGCCCGACGGGCCCGGGTGGGTCGGATCCTGCGGCCGTGGCGGGGCCGTGCCCGCAGCGCGCGCGGTCAGCGCCCCGACCGGGACGGCGCCGACGGGTGCGTCGGTGCGCACCGGCGCGGACTTGCGCTCGTCGGGCAGATGCGTCTCGCCCAGACCCAGCTTGACCTGCAGCACCTTCATCCAGCGCGGCGCCCACCAGCAGTCGTCGCCGAGCAGCTTCATGATGGCCGGAACCAGGAACATCCGGATGATGGTGGCGTCCAGCAGCAGCGCGATGAGCAGGCCGAAGGCCAGGTACTTCATCATCACCAGGTCGGAGAACACGAACGCGCCGGCGACGACGGCCAGCACCAGCGCCGCGGCGGTGATCAGCCGGCCGGTGGTTGCCGTGCCGATGCGGATCGATTCGGCCGTCGACATGCCGCGTTCCCGGGCCTCCACCATGCGGGAGACCAGGAAGACCTCGTAGTCGGTGGACAGGCCGTAGATCACCGCGATGATCAACCCGATCATCGGCGCCATCAGTGGCTGCGGCGTGTAGTTCATCAGCCCGGCACCGTGGCCCTCGATGAACATCCAGCTCAGCACGCCCATGGTGGAGCCCAGGGTCAGCGCGCTCATCAGCGCCGCCTTGATCGGCAGCACCAGCGAACCGAACGCCAGGAACATCAGCACCGTGGTGGTGGTGATCAGCAGCAGCACCATCAGCGGCAGCTTGGCGAACAGGCTGTGGATACTGTCCTGCTCCAGCGCAGGGGTGCCGCCGACGGACACCCGGGTGCCGGCCGGCGCGTGAATGTCCTCGCGCAGCTCGGCGATCTTGTTCGACGCGTTGGTGCTGGAACTGTCCTCCAGACCGTTCTGCAGCACCCGCACGTTCGGGTTCTTCGACGTGCCGCGGTCCTGCCACAGCTTGCCCTCGGTGGGCACGAATCCGGACACCTTGGTGGCCTGGTTGCGGGCGTCGTTGACCTGGGCGTCGGTCAGCGCCTGGCCGTTGGTGCTCTCGATGACCAGCGTCAGCGGGGCGGTCCGGAACGTCGGGAACAACTGGTCGAAGTGCTCCTGGGCCATGCGGACCGAGTTGTCCGGCGGCAGGTACTTCTCGCTGATGCCGGCGAAGGTGAGTTTGCCCAGCGGAATGATCAGCGCGACCATGAAGATCAGGATCGGTATCGCGAAGGTCAGCGGCCGTTTCATCACCATGTTGACCAGCCGGCCCCAGAAACCGTTCTCGACCTCTTCGCGGGTCTTGGTCTTCTGGGTCTTGGCCGCGAACCAGTCGATGAGCCGACGGCTGAAGCTCCAGTTCCGCAGGAACGGCACCCGCAGCAGGGTGTTGACGCCCAGGGCGTCGACGTTCGGTCCGAGGATGGCCAGGATGGCCGCCAGCACGGTGATCGACAGGATCGCCGAGAGCATGACCGAGGCGATGATCGCGTAGGTGATCGACTTGAGGAAGCCCTGCGGGAAGAGCAGCAGCGGCAGCGACGACGCCACGATGATGACGGCGGAGAACATGACCGTCCGGCCCGAGGTCATCACGGTTCTTCGGACCGCCGCTTCGGTGTCGTAGCCCTCGGCTATCTCCTCGCGGAACCGGCTGACGATGAACAGGCCGTAGTCGATGGCGATGCCCAGACCGATCAGCGTCACCACCGGCTGGGCGAAGAAGTGCACCGGGGCGTGGTCGGCGACCAGCCGCATGATGCCCAACGCGCCGGCGATGGACAGGCCACCGATGATGGCCGGCAGGGTGGCGGCCACCACGCCGCCGAAGACGAAGAACAGCAGAATGGCCACCAGCGGAATCGCGGCCACTTCGGCGCGCTGCTGGTCGACGGCGATGGTGCCGGTCAGTTCACTGGCCAGCGGGTTGAGCCCGGCCAGTTCGACGTTGCCGCCGTTGATCTGGCGCAGGTCGGGTTCGACCTTCTGGTAGTTCTTCAGGATCTCGTCGTCGTTGTTGCCCTGCAGCGGCAGCGTGATGAACGTGTGCCGCAGGTCCGAGGTCTTCATCGCCTGCAGTTTGGCGCCGTTCTCCGTGGCGGGGTCGGCGTCGGGCTGGCGGATCCAGCCGACGCCGGCGGTCGGCTTGCCGTCGGGGCCCGGGAAGGTCTCCAGCTGGTTCTTGTGCTTTTCGGCCAGTGCGCTCAGGTCGGCCTTGACGCTCTTCTGCCAGGCGAGGTCGGTGACCTTCTTGTCGTCCGGCGGGGTCAGGATCGCCACCACGTGGCTGGTCCGGTCTCGTCCGTAGGCGTCGTCGGCGACCAGCGAGGCGTGCACCGACTCACTGGTGTCGTCGTAGAAGCCACTCTGGGTGACGTGCTCGCCGAGCGAGATGCCGTAGACGCCACCGCCCAGGCACAATGCCACCATCACGCCGATGACGATGTACCGGAAGCGGTACACCATTCGACCCCACCAGGCGAACACCTAAGCTCCTAACGCTGTCCTATAAGTATTTCGGCGGCCTCGCGGCGTATCCGTGTCACGCTTTTGCCGCCAGTAGCGACGACAGCGGCCGGAACGGCTGCAGCCATGCCCCTTGTTCGGGCAGCGAATCGAGGCCGATTCGCGGGAGCGGTTCCCGGAAGACACCGTCGATGTCCTCCAGGTCGACAAACTCCAAGGTATCCGACGCTAGCGCCCAGCTGGCATGTTCGCGAAATCCGAGCACGCTGACCGGGGTGTGGTCGTCGCGGGCGATCTCCTCCAGCGGCAGCCGGAACGCCTGCCCGTCGGCCGAGGCCACCAGCAGCGCGGCCAGACCCTCGGATCGGCGCAGTGCGATGTGGGCGAGCATGTCGGCATCCACGTCGGAGTCTTCGTCGATCTTGGGTTTGGCGAACACCGCGAAACCGACGTTGCGCAGCGCCTCGACCCACGGCCGCACCACCTCGGCGGTGCCCGGGGCGATATTGGTGAAGACCGTGGCCTCGGGCTCGAGGACGACGCCGTCGCCGTCGCCGCCGAGGGCGGCGCTGCGCTCGGCGGTCACCTGCAGCAGCCAGCGGCCCAGCGCGTCGAAGCGGGGCCGGTGCGCCGCCGTCGGGCGGCCGCCCAGAATCGAGCCCAGACCCATATCCAGGTTGGGGGCGTCCCAGACCAGCAGCACCCGCGGCGGGGTGCTCGTCGCCGGCACCGTCGCCGGCTCGGCCGTCGGCTCGGTCCCCGGTTCCGCGGTCATCACGGCGGTGTCCGACATCACACCCGCACCCACACGAATTCGTTGATCGGGCTGCCGACCACGGCGGCCTTCGCCTCGTACTTGGTGGTGGGGCGGTGCACCGAGATCGGCAGGGCGTCGAGTTCGTCCGGGTCGCTCACCCGGCGCAGCCGCGGTTCCCCGTCGCCGACCTCGCCGATCTGCTCGGCATAGTCGGCGTGATCGGTGGCGGCGTGGAACACCCCGCCGGGCACCAGCCGGTCGGCGATCAGCGCGACCGTCGCCGGTTGCAGCAGCCGCCGTTTGTGGTGCCGGCTCTTGGGCCAAGGATCCGGGAAGAACACCCGCACGCCGGTCAGCGTGGCATCGCCGACGAGATGCTCCAGCACGTCCAGACCGTCGCCGCGGATCAGCCGGATGTTGGGTTCCCAGCCGGTCGCGGTGGCGTCGCGGTCCATCGCGCACAGCAACTGGGCCAGACCCTTCTTGTAGACCTCGACGGCCAGCACGTCCAGCTCCGGTTCGGCGTGTGCCATGGCCAGCGTCGAGACGCCGGTTCCGCAGCCCACCTCCAGCACCAGCGGCGCCGTCCGGTGAAACCACGCCGGCACGTCGAGCTGCGGGTAGCCGTCGTCGTCATCGCGGGCCAGCGCACCCCAGGCCGGCCAGCGGCGATCCCAGGTGGCCTGCTGGGAGTCGGTCAGCGTGGACCGGCGGGACCGGAAACTGGTGACCCGGCGATGCGGGTGGGCGGGCTGTTTTTCGGCAGCCTCGGGCCCGCAGTGCGCATGCATCCCCCCATCGTCCCTCATGACCGGCGGTACCCGGGCATCGCGCGGAAAATTGATATCCAACGGTTGCCTGGTGTCCGCGCCTCGTTGGCAGGGTCAGCAACAGGGGGTGACCCAGTCGGCGTCGCCGTCGGCGTAGCTCTCGTACTTCCAGATCGGCACCGTCGCCTTGATCTCGTCGATCACCTGCGCGCACACCGCGAACGCCTCGCCCCGATGGGCGGCGGCCACCGCGACCACCACCGCCACCTCGCCGACGGCCAGCGCGCCGACTCGGTGCTGCGCGGCCACCCGGATGTCGTCGCGCCGATGGGCGGTGAGCACATGCTGCAGGAACTCGTCGGCGCGCGGGTGCGCCTCGTAGCGCAGGCCGGTCACCGCGCGACCGTCGTGGTGATCGCGCACCACCCCGGTGAAGGTGACGACGGCGCCGTCGGCGTCGGTGTGCACCCGGGCCTCGCAGTCCCGCGGGTCCAGCGGGTGCTCGACGATGCCGGTCACCGGTGCTCCCGGGGGCCGCCCGGTGTGCCGGGCCCGGGTACATGCGGCGGTCCCAGCTTCCCCTCGGCTCCGTCGGCACTCGCTCCGCTCGCGCCACCTCCGCCTACCCAATGGTCGGATCCGGCCAGCGCTGGCTCCGCAGGCTCCGCCAGCTCGGCCTCCTCCTCCGGCCTCGCTGAACCGCCGGCCAAACCGACCAGGTGGTCGAGCAGCGGGCCGAGCACCGCCAGCCCGTCGGCGACCCCGCCGGTCGAGCCCGGCAGGTTGACCACGAACGTGGATCCGGCCAGCCCCGCCAGCCCGCGGCTGAGCGCGGCGAACGGGGTGGACCGGCGGCCGTCGGCCCGCATCGCCTCGGCGATCCCGGGCATCGGCATGGTCAGCCGCGCCGCGGTGGCCTCGGGTACCCGGTCGTCGTTGGTGGGCCCGGTGCCGCCGGTGCTGATCAGCACGGCGGGTGTTTCGGCGAGCGCGGCGGCCAGTGCCGCGGCGAAGTCCGCGTCGGCGACCACCCGGGGGTCGCCGACGGCAAAGCCGCGGTCGCGCAGCCAGTCGGCGATCACCGGCCCGGTCTTGTCGGTGCGCTCCCCGGCGGCGATCCGGGTCGAGGACACCAGCACGATCGCCGTGCCGGTGTCGGCCAGCGCCACCCGGCCCGGCGGCGGTGCGGTCTCGGCGCCCGGCCGGGTCCAGTGACCGTGTTTGCCGCCGGTCTTCTCCCGCAGGGCGATATCGGTCAGCACCGCGGCCGGATCCATCGCCTTGACCATGTCGTGCAGGGTCAGCCCGGCGACGGTCACCGCGGTCAGCGCCTCCATCTCGACACCGGTACGGCCGGTGGTGGCGGTGGTGGCCGTCACCTCGATCCGGTCGGCGTGCAACCGGAAATCCACCGCGACCCGGTCCAGCGGCAGCGGATGGCACAGGGGGATGAGCTCCGCGGTGCGCTTGGCGGCCATGATCCCGGCGATCCGGGCGGTGGCCAGCACATCGCCCTTGCCGACGGTGCCCGCGGTCACCGCGGCCAGCACCGCGGGGGTGGTGATGAAGGTGGCTCCGGCCACCGCGACCCGCGCGGTCACCGGCTTCCCGCCGACGTCGACCATGGCGGCCGTGCCGTCGGCGCGCAGGTGGCTCAGTTCGTCAGCGGCCATGTCCGCACCTCCTGGTCGGCGTTCACCCGGGTGGTCGTGGCGTCGATCTCGATCAGCACGTCGGCGTCAGCGGCGGTCACCGCCAGGTGGCTGCCCGGACCGCCGACGACGGCGACGGCACCGGAATCCGTTCGGCCGCGCAGGAACTGGGTGCGCCCGGGGATCGACGTGATGTCGTGGGACACCCGCGCCGTGTCGGCGACCACCGGGGGAAGGCCGGCGGACTGGCGAATGATGTTGCGCAACAATACCTCGAAGGACACCAGGACACTCACCGGGTTGCCCGGGAAACACACCACGGGTGTGCCGTCCCAGTCGGCCAGACCCTGCGGGCCGCCCGGCTGCATGGCGAGCGGGCCGAACCAGCCGCGGGAGCCCAGCAATTGGCGCACCGGTTCGCGCTCGCCCATCGAGACGCCACCGGAGGTGAGGATCAGATCGGCGTCCGGCGCGGCGGCCGATAGGGCTCCACCCAGGTCGGCGTCGTCGCCGAGCGCCGTCGCGACGGTGACCTCGGCACCGTTCCGGGCCAGCAGGGCCGACAGCAACAGCGAATTGGATTCCCAGATCTGGCCCGGGACAAGCGGCCTGCCGGGTGCGACGAGCTCGGAGCCGGTGGAGAACACCGCCACCCGCGGGCTCCGGTGCACCGTGACCTCGGCCGCGCCGGCGGTGGCCAGCGCACCGATATGCCTTGGTGTCAGCCGAATCCCACCATCCACCACCCGGGCGCCGACGGTGACGTCCTCCCCGGAGCGGCGGACGAAGGCCCCGCTCCGCGGTTCGGTGTCGAATCGCACCGCGCCGTTCTCTTCGCGGGACTGCTCGACCGGGATGACCGCGTCGGCGCCGGCCGGCAGGGGTGCGCCGGTCATGATCGCCGCCGCCCGTCCCGGCGGCAACGCCGGCACCGCCACGTCGCCTGCGAAGATCCGGCCGGACACCGGAAGGGGCCGTCCCGGCCGTACGTCGGCGGCGCGGACGGCGAAACCGTCCATCGCGGAGTTGTCGAACAGCGGCAGCGCACAGCCGGCCCGGACCGCGGTCGCGGTCACCCGGCCCAGCGCCGCGCCGATCGGCACCCGGCACGTCCCGCACACCGACGCCAGTGCCGTGGTCAGCGCCGCGCGGTGCTCATCGACCGACCGTCGTTCCACATACCCAGACTAGATGCCCGGGCACGCGGGCAGCGGCTGGATCGGTTAGCCTGCAGATGTGGCAGGTACCCAGGCTCTGCGGGTTGCCGAACTGCGCGACGGATTCGGCCGTCGCGCCCGTGATCTGCGCATATCGCTCACCCAGGACTGCACTCTGCGCTGCCGCTACTGCATGCCCGCCCACGGCCTGCCGTCGTTGCCGACCCCGGAGCTGTTGACGGCCGAGGAGGTGTGCCGGCTGGTGGACGTCGCCGTCGATCGGCTCGGTATCGCGGAGGTGCGCCTGACCGGGGGCGAACCGCTGGTCCGCCGCGACCTGGAGCGGATCATCGCGATGATCCGCGCGCGCCACAGCGAGCTGCCGGTGGCGTTGACCACCAACGGAGTCGGCCTGGCACACCGGGCGGCGGACCTGGTGGCCGCCGGTCTGAGCCGGATCAACATCTCGCTGGACACCGTGGACCGCGCCGCGTTCGTCGCACTGGCCCGGCGGGATCGGCTGCCCGATGTGATCGCCGGGATCGACGCGATCCGCGCCACCGGCATCGGGCCGGTCAAGATCAACGCGGTGCTGCTGCCGGAAACCCTCTCCGGCGCGGTCGATCTGCTGCGCTGGTGCATCGACCGGGGACTGCAGCTGCGGTTCATCGAGGCGATGCCGCTGGACGCCGAGGAGACCTGGCGTCCGGACACCCTCGTCACCGCCGCGGATCTGCTGGCGGAGCTGGGACGGCACGTGGCGCTGACCCCGCTGGGACGCGACGATCCCGGAGCCCCGGCCGAACTGTGGCGGGTCGACGACGGGCCCGCGACCGTCGGGGTGATCGCGTCGATGACCCGGTCGTTCTGCGGTACCTGCGATCGCACCCGGATCACCGCCACCGGCCGGGTGCGGCCGTGCCTCTTCTCCGACGACGAGCTCGACCTGCGCGCGGTGCTGCGCGCCGGCGGGGACGACGACGCGCTGGCCGAGGCCTGGCAGGCGGTCACCGCGCGCAAATCCGCCGGGCACGATCCGGTTGCGCGCCTGCAGCATCCGCGTCGCTCGATGGGCGCCATCGGTGGTTGAGAAGCAAGTGCAATCTGCGGGCGGTCCCGGTTTCCCCTCGGCTCCGCGGCCACTCGCTGCGCTCGCGTCCACTCCGCCGAGCCTCGCCGAACCGCCCGTGGTCACCGTCACCTACTACGCGGCGCTGGCGGACCTTACGGACTGCCGCAGCGAAACCCTCGCCGTCGCCGGAGCCACCGTGGGCGCGCTGCGGGCGGCGGTCGCCGCGGCCCATCCGGGTGCGGCGGAACTGGTCCGGGTCAGCGCGGTGCTCGACGGCGACGCGCTGCTGTGCAACGACGAGGCAGTGCTGGGGGCGACCGTGGATCTGCTGCCGCCGTTTGCGGGAGGGTGAAAAATGGCTAGGCGCAACATGTTCCGGGTATTCGCGGCGGTGATCGCGATTACCGTGCTGCTCGGCGGCGTCACCGGGTGCGGTTCGGGCGACCGGAAAACGCTGCGGGTGTTGGCCGCGGCATCGCTGGTCGACGTGATGAACACGCTGACGAGTGCCTTTCACGACGACCATCCCGAGGTGACGGTGCAGGTGGACACCGCGGCCTCCTCGGAGCTGGTGCGTCGCCTGGCCTCCGGCGCCGACGGGGACGTACTGGTCACCGCCGACACCCGCACCATGGACCAGGCCGTCGAGCAGAAGGTGGCCGCGGACCCGGTGGTCGTCGCCACCAACGTGTTGGTCATCGTTGTGCCGCAGGGTAATCCGGGGCATGTGACCGGGCTGGACTTTTTCGCCCGCCCCGGGGCGCGGTCGGTGGTCTGCGCCAGCGAGGTGCCCTGCGGGGCGGCCGCCGACGCCGCGCTCGCCGGTATCGGGGCGACGCCGCAGCCGATCAGCCGGGCGCCGGACGTGCGGGCCGCACTGGGCTCGGTGACCCGCGGGGAGGCCGACGCCGCCCTGGTCTACGCCACCGACGCCCGCTCCGCCGGCGACAAGGTCGAGACCATCGCCATTCCCCACGCCCCGGTCAACCAGTACCCCGCGGCATCGCTGACCGACGCCGGCCGCGACTTCGTCACGCTGATGACGTCATCGCGGGGCCGCGACATCTTCACCGCCGCCGGCTTCGGCGTGCCGTGAATCGGGCCCGGTGGCGGGCCGTGATCGGGGGCCCGCGCTCCGGGCTGCCCGCGCCGATGGTGCTGGTGGCCGCACTGGGCGCCGTCGTGCTGGGGGCGCCGGTGATCGCGTTGGCCGCCGCCGCGCCGTGGGCGCGGATCCCGGAGTTGCTGAGCGCGCCCTCGGCCCGGTCCGCGCTGCTGGTGTCGCTGTCGGCGGCTGGGCTGGCGACAGCGCTGGCCCTGGTTTTGGGGGTGCCGCTGGCGGCGGTGCTGGCCGGTGACCGGATGCGCGGCACCCGTTTCCTTCGTCTGCTCGTGGTTGTGCCCATGGTGCTGCCGCCGGTGGTGATCGGCGCGGCGCTGCTGAGCCTGTTCGCCCGGCGCGGCCTGATCGGGCGCTACCTGGAGGCCTGGTGGCACTGGACGCCCACCTACACCTTCGCCGGGGTGGTGATCGCCCAACTGGTGGTGGCGATGCCGTTTCTGGTGATCAGCGTGGAAGCCGCGCTGCGCGCCCGGGACCGCGACGCGGAAGAGGCCGCCTACACGCTGGGGGCGGGGCGGATGCAGACGTTCCTGCGGGTGGTAGTGCCCCAGATCCGGTCCGGCATCGTCGCCGGCGCGGTGATGTGCTTCGCCCGGGCGCTCGGTGAGTTCGGCGCCACCGTCACCTTCGCCGGAAATGTGGCCGGCGTCACCCAAACCCTGCCGCTGGCAATCTATCTGCAGTTGCAACGCGACGACGACGCGGCGATCGCGATGGCGGTCGGGTTGTTGGGGATGAGTCTGCTGGTCCTGGTGGTTATGCGGCGCCGCTGGATTCCCGCGCTCACGGCCTGAACGGCCGGTTCTCACAACCGATACCGGAAGCGGTGAGAGGTAATGCTTACGTCGCGGTGACCGCCGCCGCCGGTTCCGGCAACATCGCCTTCCTAGGTTGAATATCGATCGGGCCGACCCCGACCGCGCCCACCGGCGGCGCCGATACCTGGAGGCACATGTGGCAGCGAAACGCGCACGCACCCTGACCGATTGGGATCCCGAGGATCGGAACGCCTGGGACAACGGGGGTTCGGCGATCGCCCGCCGGAACCTCGTCTGGTCGGTGATGGCCGAACACATCGGCTTCTCGGTGTGGTCGCTGTGGTCGGTGATGGTGCTGTTCATGCCGACCGAGGTGTACGGGATCTCGGTCGCCGACAAGTTCCTGATCGCCGCCACCGCGACGTGTACCGGTGCGCTGCTTCGCTTTCCGTACTCGATGGCCACCTCCCGGTTCGGCGGCCGCAACTGGACCGTGTTCTCCGCGGCGGTGCTGTTGGTCCCGGTCCTCGCGACGGTCTGGATCCTGGCCAATCCGGGTCAGGGGCTGTGGGTGTATCTGGTGTGCGCGGCGCTGACCGGCCTGGGTGGCGGCAACTTCGCGTCGTCGATGACCAATATCAACGCGTTCTATCCCCAGCGGCTCAAGGGCTGGGCGCTGGGACTCAACGCCGGTGGCGGGAACCTGGGCGTGCCGGCCGTGCAGCTGTTGGGCCTGCTGGTGATCGCGACCGCCGGTGACCGTCAGCCGTACTGGGTGTGCGCGTTCTACCTGCTGGCGCTGGCCGTCGCCGCGATGGGCGCGGCGGTCTTCATGGACAATCTGGAGGGACCCGGGGTTGATCTGCGCGCCATGCGCGCGGCGCTGGGCAATCGGCACACCTGGGTCATCTCGCTGCTCTACATCGGCACCTTCGGGTCGTTCATCGGGTTCTCCTTCGCGTTCGGCCAGATGCTCATGCTGAACTTCCGGGCGCACGGCCTGGACGCCGGGACTGCCGCCCTGCACACCGCGCAGATCGCCTTCATCGGTCCGCTGCTCGGCTCGATCAGCCGGGTCTACGGCGGCCGGCTGGCCGACCGGATCGGCGGGGCCACCGTGACGTTCTGGGTGTTCATCGCCATGTTCGGTGCGGCCGCGGTGCTGCTGGCCGGTGGCGGCTCGATCGCAGTGCTGTCGGTCGCGTTCGTCGCGCTGTTCGTGCTGTCCGGGCTGGGCAACGGCTCGGTGTACAAGATCATCCCGTCGGTGTTCGACGCCGCCTCGCGGTCTCTGCCGCTGGACGAAGCCGGCCGGACTGCCTACTCGCGGTCGATGTCCGGTGCGGTGATCGGCATCGCCGGTGCCATCGGCGGGCTGGGCGGTGTCGGGATCAACCTGGTGCTGCGGCAGTCGTTCCAGGCCACCGGCACCGCGACCGTCGCATTCGCCGTGTTCGCCGCCGGGTATCTGGTTGCCGCGCTGATCACCTGGCGGGCCTATGTGGCGATGCCGGGCGGGGCGACCGGGCGTATTGCCGCCGTGTCCGACGCAGTGGGTGGGAAAATGCCTGTATGAGTTCTGAGTCGACGGCCGGTGCGGCCTCCCCGCTGGCGGGTTTCACCATCGCCATCACCGCCGCCCGCCGATCCGAGGAGCTCGCCGCACTGCTGGTCCGCCGCGGTGCCCGGGTGCGCTCCGCGGCGGCGATCGCGATGGTTCCGTTGGCCGACGACACCGCCCTGCGGATGGTGACCGATGCGCTGATCGACGAGCCGCCGCAGCTGTTGATCGCCACCACGGGTATCGGATTCCGCGGCTGGATCGAGGCCGCCGAGGGTTGGGGGCAGGCCGACGCGCTGCTGGCCGCGCTGGCCGGCGCGCGGGTGATCTCCCGCGGGCCGAAGGCCACCGGTGCACTGCGGGCCGCCGGACTGCAGGAGGAGTGGTCGCCGGCCTCGGAGTCCTCGGCGGAGGTGCTGGCGCACCTGAGCGACGGGGATCTGGACGGCAAGCGGGTCGCCGTGCAGTTGCACGGCGCGATCGAGGCGTGGGATCCCAACCCCGGGTTTCTGTCCGGCCTGCGCGAGCGGGGTGCCCAGGTGATCGGCGTGCCGGTCTACCGGTGGGAACAGCCCGCCGACACCGGCGCCTTCGACGAGTTGATCGGCGAGATCGCCGCGGGCGGCGTCGATGCGGTGACCTTCACTTCCGCACCCGCGGTGGCCTCGATGCTGTTGCGGGCGAGCGAGATCGGGGTGTCCGACGCCCTGCTGGCGGCGCTGCGCGGTCCGGTCGTCAGCTACTGCGTGGGCCCGGTCACGGCGGCCCCGCTGCTGGCCGCCGGGGTGGATCCGGTGGTGCCGGAACGGATGCGGCTGGGCGCGCTGGCCCGGCTGGTCAGCGAGGACCTGCCGGCCCGCCGGCCGGAACTGCGGGTGGCCGGGCGCCGGGTCGGTATCCGGGCCGCCGCCGTCGTCGTCGACGGGCAGGTGCGTGAGGTGTCCGGATCCGGACTGGTGATCCTGCGGGCGCTGGCCGCCCGGCCCGGTGATGTGGTGTCCCGGTCGGACCTGCTGGAACTGCTGCCCGTCGGCGGCACCGACCCGCACGCCGTCGAGGTGGCCGTCGGGCGGCTGCGGACGGCACTGGGTGCCCGGGAGATCATCGGGACGGTGGTCAAACGGGGTTATCGGCTGGCCATGGACTGAGACCCGGGCGGTTCGGCGAGGCTCGGCGGAGTGGACGCGAGCGTAGCGAGTGGCCGCGGAGCCGAGGGGAAGCCGGGACCGTCCGCATTGAACCCCGCGATCAACCCGCGACCAACCGGGCTGGTCGCCAGTTCGCACAGGGCCTCGATGACCGCCGGATGCAGACCCAGCGGCTCGGCCACCACATCGGCACCCGTGGCGTGCAGCCGGCGGGCGAACAACCCGTCGGCCAACAGGTACGACGCGATCGCCACCCGCCGGGCGCCGCCGGCCCGCAGCTCGGCGACCACGTCGGGCACCGACGCGAACTCGCCGTGCGGAGCACCGGCGAACCCGATCCGCACCGGCGCGCCGATGCGGTCCGCGAGCAACCGTCCCGTCCGACGGATATCACTGTGCGCCAACGGATCCGAGGACCCCGCCGCGGCCAGTACCACGGCGTCGCCCGCGCGGTACCCGGCCTGGCACAACCGGTCCGCCAGTGCCTCGACGATGCCGCTACCCTGGCACAGGGCCGGCGTAACCACCGCGTTCGGGAAGTCGCGCAGCTGGGCCGGCAGATCGACGCGCACGTGGTAACCGCGGGTCAGGAAGGCCGGTACGACGGCCACCTGCGATCCACCCAGCGTGCTGAACGCCTCAGCCGGCCGCGGGCCGAGTACGTCGACGAAGCTCACCGCCACCGTCTCGCCGAGACGGGCGGATATCGCGGCCGCGAGGTCACCGATCATCGCCACCCCGCGGGTGTGCCGGGTGCCGTGCGCGACCAGCAGCACCGTCATCAGGACGCCGCCGCCAGCCGCGGCCGGAAACCGAACCGGATCTCCGGGGAGTTGGCCACCAGGACGGTGCCGTCGAGGTTGATCCGGGTGGCGTACACCGGGATCCGGATGCCCTCGACGTCCAGGCAGCGGCCGTCGAGCAGACTGAACGCCTGCTTCTTCAGTGGTGAGTGCACCACCGGGAAACCGTTGCGGTCACCGACGATGCCCCGCGACAGCACCGCCGCCCGGCCGATCGGGTCGATGTTGCCGACCGCGCGCAGACTGTCGTCGGCCAGCCGGAACAGCGCCACCTGGGAGTTGTCCGGCAGCAGCACCGCGACGCCGCGGGTGCGCTGCAGGTGTTCCATTCCGCAGGCGGCGGTCCAGTCCCGGGACCAGTGCTTGAGGTCGAAGGCCAGGGTCATGACGGGCTCACTTTCTCCGATCGGGTGGGCATTGCGGGGTCGCCGAGCAGCACCGGGACCTTGCGGCCGTGGTGTTCGCCGAACACGATGGTCGGGTCGGGAACGTCCGGGGCGTTGACGAAGCTGACGAACCGCGACAGCTTGTCCGGGTCGTCGAGGACGCCCTTCCATTCGCACGAGTAGCCGGCGACGTGGCGGGCCATGTCGGCCTCGAAATCGGCTGCCAGGCCCAGCACGTCGTCGATGACGACGGCGCGCAGGCGATCCATGCCGCCGTCGAGGGCCTCCAGCCACGGTGCGGTGCGCTGCAACCGGTCCGCCGAGCGCACGTAGTACATCAGAAACCGGTCGATGTAGCGGATCAGTGTCTCGGTGTCCAGATCGCCGGCGAGCAGCTGCGCGTGCTTGGGCGTCATGCCGCCGTTGCCGCAGACGTAGAGGTTCCAACCGGATTCGGTGGCGATCACCCCGACGTCCTTGCCGCGGGCCTCCGCACACTCCCGGGCGCAGCCCGACACGCCCATCTTGATCTTGTGCGGCGACCGCAGCCCCCGGTAGCGCATCTCTAGGTCGATGGCCAGCTGCACCGAGTCCTGCTGGCCGTAGCGGCACCAGTCCGAGCCGACGCAGCTCTTCACCGTCCGCAGCGACTTACCGTACGCCTGACCGGATTCCATTCCGCCGTCGACCAGCCGACGCCAGATCAGCGGCAGCTGATCGACGGTCGCCCCGAACATGTCGATCCGCTGGCCGCCGGTGATCTTGGTGTAAAGACCGAAATCCCGCGCGATCTCGCCGATCAGGATCAGCTGCTCGGGGGTGATGTCGCCGCCGGGCACCCGGGGGACCACCGAATAGGTGCCGTTGCGTTGGATGTTGGCCAGGAAGTGGTCGTTGGAGTCCTGCAGCGCGGCGGCCTCGCCGTCGAGGATGTGGTCACTGCTGGTCGACGCCAGGATCGAGGCGACGGTGGGTTTGCAGATGTCACAACCGGTTCCGGTGCCGAACCGGTCGATCAGCCCGGAGAAGGACCGGATGCCGCTGGCCCGCACCAGCTCGAACAGCTCGGCACGGGGCATCGCGAAGTGCTCGCACAGCGCGCTGGACTGCTCGACGCCGGCGTCGGCGAGGATCGCCGACAGCAGCGGAACGCACGATCCGCAGGACGTGCCCGCCGCGGTGCAGCGCTTCAGCGCCGCCACGTCGCAGGCCCCGGCGGCGATCGCCGAGCACAGGTCGCCCTTGGAAACGTCGTTGCAGGAACAGATCTGGGCGTCGTCGCCGAGCGCGGAGACGCCGAGCGCCGGGGCGCCGGCGGCCGGCGAGATCAGCGCGACGGGATCGCCGGGCAGGGCGGAACCGACCAGCGGCCGCAGCAGGCCGTAGCCGCCGGCGTCGCCGACCAGCACACCGCCGAGCAGGGTCGCCGCGTCGTCGGAGAGCACCAGCTTCTTGTAGGTGCCGTTGATCGGGTCGCTGACCACGACGCTCAGCGCGCCCGGCGTCTCGCCGAGGGCGTCACCGAAGCTGGCGACGTCCACGCCGAGCAGCTTGAGCTTGGTGGACGTGTCCGCACCCGGGAACTCGGCGTCACCGCCGAGCAGTCGGTCGGCGACCACCTCTGCGGTGGCGTAGCCGGGCCCGACCAGGCCGTAGCAGCGGCCGCCGACGGCGGCCACCTCGCCGATCGCGTAGACGGACGGATCACTGGTGGCACCGGTGAGGTCGGTGAGCACCCCGCCGCGGTCGGCCAACTCCAGGCCGGCGGAGGCGGCCAGCTCGTCGCGGGGGCGAACCCCGGCGGCGAACACCACCACCGCGGCCGCCAGGGACCGGTCACCGGACAGCTGTACGGTCAGACCGCCGGACTCGCCCGCTTCGATGGCGAGGGTGTCGGCCGACAGGGTGATCCCGATGCCCAGCTCGCCGATCATCCGGGCCAGATGCTCGCCGCCGGCCTGGTCGACCTGGCGCGGCATCAGGCGCGGGTTGCGTTCCACCACGTGCGGCGACAGACCCATCAGCGACAGGGCGTTGGCGGCTTCCAGGCCGAGCAGGCCGCCGCCGATGACCACACCGACCGGTGCCTGTTCGCGGGCCAGAGCGGCGTCGGCGTCGGCGCGGATCGCGTCCAGATCGTCGAGGGTGCGGTAGGCGTGGCAGCCGGGCAGCTCCCGCCCGGGCACCGGGGGCACGAAGGCGCTCGATCCGGTGGCCAGCACCAGCGCGTCGTAGCCGAGAGATTCGCCGGTCTCGGTGATCACCAGGCGGTCGGCGCGGTCGATGCCGGCGACCCGGGTGCCCAGGCGCAGCGTGACGGCGTCGTCGTCGGCGTAGTCGTTGCCCGGCAGCGCCAGGGCGTCGCGTTGCCAGCTGCCCACGTAGCCGGACAGACCGACCCGGTCATACGCCGCATCGGCCTCTTCGCCGAGAACCACCACCTGCCATCGGCCGTCGGTGTCCCGGGCGCGCAGCGCCTCGACGAAGCGGTGGCCGACCATGCCGTGGCCGATGACGATGACGGTGTTTCGCATCGCTGTCCTCTCGTCGTATCTGCCGATGACGCTAGGCAGCCGGTGTTACCCGCCGGTGCAACGGTTTTTGCGTCCGGGTGTCGGGCGCCGCACAGTGTTACCGAACGTGCTGAGAGGTGTGATTCAGTACACGTCTCGCTGGTAGCGGCCGTCGGCGGCCAGTGCCCGCAGGTAGGAGTCGGCGCTGTGCGGCGCCAGCCGGCCGTGCTCGGCGATGATCGACCGCAGGGTGTCGTCGACGTCGCGGGCCATCCGGGACGCGTCCCCGCACACGTAGATGTGCGCGCCCCGCCCGATCCACTCCCACAGTTCGGCCGCCCGGGCCAGCATCAGGTCCTGGACGTAGACCTTGTCCGGCTGGTCGCGGGAGAACGCCACATCCAGGCGGGTCAGCAGACCGGAGTCGAGATGGCCCCGCAGTTCGTCGCGGTAGTAGAAGTCGGTGGCCTCGTGCTGCTCACCGAAGAACAGCCAATTGTCGCCGGTGGCACCGCGGTGCGCGCGGTGGTCCAGGAATCCGCGGAACGGTGCCACACCGGTGCCCGGGCCGATCATGATCATCGGTGCGTGGTCGTCCGGCGGCGGCCCGAAACTATTGTTGCGCTGCACGTAGATCCGGGGCTCGGCGTCGTCGGCCGCGTCGGCCAGATACGTCGAGGCGACCCCGCCGCGCGGGCGGTCCCCGGTGCCGAAACGCACCGCCGAGACGGTGATCTCGACGCGATCGGGTGCAGCCAGCGGGGACGACGAGATCGAGTACAACCGCGGCGTCAGCGGGCGCAGCACAGCCAGCCAGTCGTCGAGCGCGGCGGACACCGGGTATTGGGCCAGCACGTCGACGCACTGGCGGCCCCACGCCCATTCGGCGATCCCGTGCGGGTCGTCGACGAGCGCGGCCAGCGCCGGATCGTTGTGGTGGGTGTTGACGAAAATCAGGAAATCGCGGGTGATCCGGGTGATGTCGTAATGCTCGCGCAGCGCCTCGGCCAGCGTGGTGTCACCGCCGCCGGCGCTTACCGGGGCCTGCCCGTCCAGCCCGGTGAGTTCCAGCCATTCGCCGACCAGCGCGGCGCTGTTGCGCGGCCAGACGCCCAGTGCATCGCCCGCGCTGTAGGTCAGAGTGTCCGGCGGCAGGGCAAACGCGAACCGGCGCACCTCTTTTGCCGAACCCGCTCCGGTCAGCAGCTCGTTGTCCAGCAGCCGGGTGGTCAGCGGGTTCTTGCGGGAGTACTCGGCCGTCGGCGCGGGCTCGGCCGGTGTGTCCTGCCGCAGCGCATCGACGACGGCCGCCACCCAGCCGTCGGCCTCGGTGTCGTAGTCCGGTTCGCAGCTCGCCCGCTTGGCGATCCGGGTGGCTCCCAGATGCGCCAGCCGGGCGTCGAGTTTGCGGGCGAATCCGCAGAAGTCGGCGTACGCGGAATCGCCGAAACCCAGCACCGAATAGCGCAGATCCGCGACATCGGTGGCGACCGCCGCCGTCAGCGCATCCCACAGCGCGATGCCGTTGTCCGGAGCGTCGCCGTCACCGGTGGTGGCCACCACGAACAGCACCGTGCCGCGCAGCTCGTCGATGCCGACCCGGTCGGCGCAGCGGGCCGATACGGTGAACCCGGCCTCGGTCAGCAGTTCGGTGCAGCGCGGTATGTAGTCCTCGACCGTCCCGGTCTGTGACGCCCACACCAGGGTGAGCCGGGCGCCGCCGGCGGGTTCCTCGGCCGGCGCTGCGATCAGCGGGACACCGCTGGGGGACAGGGGGATTCGGGAGAAGTAGCCGGCCAGCACACCCTCGGCCCAGGCCCGCACGGGCGCCGACAGGGGTGCGGTCGCGGGCAGCGTCGGTACCGAGTCGACCGGCGGGTTGGCGGTGATGCCGCTGACCAGGCCGGCCAGGTAGCCGCGCTCGGTGTCGGTGAGCTGGTCGGTGGGGGAGCCGGTCACCCCGAACGCGGCGGCCAGCGAGGTCGGTGCGGTACCGGCCGGTGCGGTCATCGGTGCCTCCTGCGGTGTCGGTGCGGGCGGCGCCGCTACCGGGGTGAGTGCGACGGCGCACGCCTTGAACTCGGGCTGCAGGGAATCCGGGTCGACGGCGTCGTTGGTGACGGCGTTGATCGCCAGGTCAGGCCCGATCGCGTCGTTGAAATGCATGGGTACGAAACAAGTTCCGGGTCGGATGTCGGTGCTGATGTCCACCGGGACCCGGGCCGCGCCTCGCCGGGACCGGACCTCGACGGTGTCGCCGGCGACGATGCCGTGGGTGGCGGCGTCGTCGGGGTGCAGTTGCACGAAGCTGGTGGGGTTGAGTTTGTTGAGTTTGGCTACCCGGCCGGTCTTGGTCATGGTGTGCCACTGGTGGGCCAGCCGCCCGGTGGTCAGCAGCATCGGGTACGTGTCATCGGGCGGTTCGGCGATGCTCATCGGAGTGGACGGGAGCGAAGCGAGTGGCCGCGGAGGAGTAGGCCGAGCTGGCGGAGCCTGCGGAGCCAGCGCTGGCCGGATCCGACCGTCGGTTTCAGATGAGGGGAAGCCGGGACTGCCCGCATCTGACCCGGGCAGTTCGGCCGGGGGGAGCGCGGGGCGCGGCAAGAACTGGGCGCGCCGGGTGGGGGTGGGAAACGCCAGCCGGGGCACGTGGCCGTCGGAGCCGACGTGGCGGTGCTGGCTGACGCCGTCGTTGAGGTAGCGAATCGGGTTGCGGTCCGGGCAGTCCGGCGGTGCCGGCCACTGCACCGGGCCGCGGCGCAGGCGCGGGTAGTCGACGCCGCGCAGGTCCCAGCCGGTGCGGGGGTTGTGGAAACGGGCGAGCTCGTCGAAGACCGCGGCGGCATCGGGGTGGTCGAAATCGCCGGGCCGGTCGAAGCCCATAGCCCGGGCGACGTCGTTGATCAGCCGCCAGTCTGCGCGGGCCTGCCCCGGCGGGGAGACCGCCGGTGCGCAGAGCGTCAGGTTGCGCTCCGAATTGACCATCACCCCTTCGGATTCCGTCCACAGCGCGGCGGGCAAGATGACGTCGGCGAACCCGGCGGTCTCGGTGCCCTGGAAAACTTCCTGCAGCACCACGAATTCGGCGCGTTGCAGCGCGGCGGTGACGATGGACCGGTTGGCCACCGAGGCGACGGGGTTGGTGCAGATGATCCAGGCGGCGCGGATCTCGCCGGCCGCCATGCGTTCGAACATGTCGATGGTGCCCGCGCCGGGGTCGGTGGAGATGCTGCCCGCCGGTATGTCCCACAGTGTTTCGGTTTCCCGACGGTCGGCGTCCACTAGGGCGCTGCGCTGTCCGGGCAGCCCCGGACCCATGTAGCCCATCTCCCGGCCGCCCATGGCGTTGGGCTGGCCGGTCAGCGAGAACGGGCCGGAACCGCGGCGGCAGATCGCCCCGGTGGCCAGGTGCAGGTTGCAGATCGCGTTGGTGTGCCAGGTGCCGTGGGTGGACTGGTTGAGACCCATGGTCCACAGGCTCACCCAGTTGTCGGCCTCGATGATCCACGCCGCGGCGCGGCGCAGGTCCTCGGCGTACAGGCCGGTGGTCTCGGCCACCCGGTCGACGGGGTGGTCGGCCAGCAGTGGTGCCATGTCCGCCCAGCCGTCGGTGTGCTCGTCGATGAACTTCTGGTCCAGACCGCCGCCGTCGGCGACCAGCCGCAGCAGCCCGTTGAGCAGGGCCAGGTCGGTGCCCGGGCGCACCGGCAGGTAGAGGTCGGCCTTGGCGGCGGTGGCGGTGCGCCGCGGGTCGATGACGATCAGCCGGGCCCCGGCGGCCACCCGGTCCATCATCCGCAGGTAGAGGATGGGATGGCAGTCGGCCATATTCGCGCCGATCACCAGGAACAGGTCGGCATGGTCGAGGTCGTCGTAGCTGCCCGGTGGCCCGTCGGCGCCGAGTGACTGCTTGTATCCGGTGCCGGCGCTGGCCATGCACAGCCGGGAGTTCGATTCGATCTGGTTGGTGCCCAGGAATCCCTTGGTGAGCTTGTTGGACAGGTACTGGGCCTCCAGCGACATCTGGCCGGACACGTAGACGGCGATGGCGTCCGGGCCGTGCTCGGCGCGGATCGACGCCAGCCGCGCCGCGGTGTGAGCGACAGCCGCGTCGACGTCGGTCGGCACCGGTGCGGCGCTGCGTTCGGTGCGCTGCCAGGCGGTGGTCAGTCGGCCGGGTGCGGCCAGCAGGTCGGCGGTGGTGGAGCCCTTGGTGCACAGCCGGCCGCGGTTGGCGGGGTGGGTCGGGGTGCCGCGGGAGGTGCGCACCACGCCGTCGCTGACCTGCAGAGACATCCCGCAGCCCACGCCGCAGTAGCCGCAGACGGTGTCCACGGCCATCGACGACGGGCGTTCGGGCATGTCCCGATGGTTGCGGCGGTGTGTTTCGCGGTGCCCGCGGGGCGATTGCGCGACGGTCAACAGCCCCGCACACCGCCGACTTCGGCTATGTGAGTTTGCGGGGTTTTTCGAGGTCACCGGCCGGCGGCAGCAGCGCCAGGCCCGGATGTCCCAGCATGGCGCGCAGCTGCCCGGTGCCGTAGCCGGGGGCGGCCGACCACCCGCCCGCGCCGTCGGCGGCCACCGGCACCACCCGCCAGAACCGCGGGTGCGGGTCCGCGCCGTGCACCTCGATGAGCTCGGCCGGTGCGGGTGTCGATCTGGTCAACCCGTCGACCAGGGCCGGGACGGTCAGCGCCACACCGGCCACCGCGGCCAGCGGGTTGCCGCCCAATCCCAGCAGCACGGTGTCGTCGGGCAGCTGGGCGACCAGCAGCGATCCGCCGGGTCGCACCGCGATGCCGTCGAGCAGCCATCGCGCGCCCAGCGTCGCGCCCACCGTGCGGAGCTGATCGGCGACGCCGTGGCCGGTACCGCCGACGACTACCACCAGGTCGGAGTCGGACTGGCGCAGCGCGGCGGTGACGGCCTCGGCATCGTCGGGCAGGTGCCCGCCGAGCCGGGTCGTCACACCCCGGTCCCGCAGCGCTGCGGCCACCGGGCCGGAGGCGGTGTCGGGCAGCCGGCCCGGCCCGGGGACGCCCGTCGTGACGATCTCGTCGCCGGAGCTGTAGACCACCGCGCGGACCGGCCCGCGCACCGACAGCCGCGTGGTGCCCGCCGAGCGGGCCACCGAACACACCGCCGGATCCACCCGGGTGCCGGCCGGGGCCAGGGGGTCCCCGGCGGCCCAGGTCTCGGCGCGGCGGCGGGTGTCGTCGCGGCCGGGGCCGGTCTCGCGCAGCATCGCGGCGTCCTCGCCGACTGAGGTGTCCTCGTGCCGAATGCTGCGGTCGGCGCTCTCGGGCAGCGGCGCGCCGGTGGCGATCGGTACCGCCTGCCCTGCGGACAGCGGCGGGCCACCGGGGCCGCCGGCCGCGCGCGGCGGCCCGGTCAACCGCCACGGGCCGGGCCCGGCCACGGCGTACCCGTCCATCGCCGCGGCGTCGAACGGCGGGAACGGTTCGACGGCGACCAGCGGGTCGGCCAGCGTCGCGCCGACGGCGTCGTCGGCGGCGACGGTGCGCACCGCCAACGGGGTCAGTTCCGCGCGCAGCAGTTCGGCGGCCCGGAGCGGGTCGGGGCGGGGATCGGTGGCCGCGCGGTGATCCGCCGGGGTGTCGATATCGGCGGTGCCGGTCAGCGCGAGCGTCACCGCGCCGTCGGGGACCAGAGCCCGCATCGACGGGCCGTCGTGGTCGGCCAGCGCGGACCGCAGCGCCGGGACCGACCAGGCGCTCAGCAGGTACTGCCGCCGTCCGGCCGGGTCGATGCCCAACACGACCGGCGCGCCGGTGCGCACCAGCGCCGCCAGCAGCGCCGCGACGGTATCGGCCGTCACCGCCGGCAGATCGCTGGCCAGCAGCACCACCGGCCGCGCGGACCCGGGCGCCGGGACGTGGGCGTCGAGCGCGGCCAGACCGGCCGCCACGGCCGCCGCCGGTCCGGCGAACGGCGGGTCTTCCCGGGTCTGGATGACCGCTTCGGGCAGATCGCGGGATGGCCCCACGACGACGATGTGTGCGGCGCCGGCGACGGCGTCCAGGGCGACGTCGATCAGCCGTCGGCCACCGACCAGCAGGTTCGGCTTGTCGGCGCCGTCCAGACGCCGGGCGCGACCGCCCGCGAGCACGATGGCGTCGAACCGCATGGGTTCAGCGTAGGCGGGCCTGTGCATGACGGATGCGCCTCCGGCGCCGGTCGGTGTCACGGTTGGCACATCGAAAGACCGGGCTCATCGAGTGAACGGGAAGGGGCCGGGCATGACGGGGCTGCAGCGCTTCGCCGCGACACTGACCGAGCGCTTCGCCGGGCTGCCCCCGCCGGCGGTGACCGAACTCGCCGACCGGCTGACCGCCGCGCTGCGGGTGTCGGTCACCGGCCGCCCCGGCGTGGGCCGGCGCACCGTCGCCGCGGTGCTGAACCGCGCCGCCGGGATCCGGGTCACCGACGCGGACGCGGAGGTTCGCATCCGGGTCCTCGCTGAGGTGGTCAAACCCGAAGACGCCGCCGCGCTGCGCGCGCGCCCGGACCTGCTGATCCTGAACAAGGCCGATCTGGCCGGGCTGCGGGCCGGCGGACCGGTGGCCGCCGCGGCCCGCGACTGTGCCGAGATCACCGCGCGCACCGGGATTCCGGCCGCGCCGATGGTGGCGCTTACCGCGCTCGCGGGTCTGGACGAGAGCATCCTCGACGACGAGACGGTCGCCGCACTGCGGGCACTGACCGGCGAGCCCGTCGCGTTGACCAGCCCCGATGCCTTCCTCGACGATGACGGAGCGCTGACCCGGCAGGTGCGCGCGCACCTGCTGGCCCACCTCGACCTGTTCGGCATCGCGCACGCCGTGGTGGCGCTGCGCGACGATCCGGCCGCCGGTGCCGCCGAGCTGCGCAGCCGCCTGTGCGAGGCGGGCCGGCTGGCCGGGGTACTCGACGCCGTCACGGCCGCCGGCGCGCGGGCCGCCTACCGGCGCATCGCCGCGGCCGAACGCACGCTGGCCGATCTGGCGGTCGCCGAACCGGACACCGCCGACGCGCTCGCCGGCCTGCGGTCCGACCCGCAGATCCTGGCCGCCCGGGCCGAGGTGGCCGCCGCCCTGTTCGGTGACGCCCCCGCCCGGTCCGCCGCGAACTGGCGAACCTGCGCCGACGGACCGCTGGACGAGCTGCACCGCGCCGCCGCGACGGATCTGTGCCGCGCCGCGCTGGCCGGAGTCGCGCGGTGAGCGCCCCGGCCGTCGTCGACCCGGTCGCCGCCGTCGACGAGCTGGTGCGGGCCTCGGCCCCCGGGCTGCCGACACCGCCGAACCCCGGCGGCCCGGTCCTGGTCGCCGGACCGGGGTGGGCCGGGGTCACCGCGGTCCGCGACGCGCTGGCCCGCCTGCTGCCCGACCGCGAGGTAAGTGAGAGCCCTACCGAGGCGGCCCCCGAGCTGGTGGTCTTCGTGGTGTCGGCGGCGGCGCCGCTGACGCCCTCGGACTGCGCGGTGCTCGACGCCGCGGCCGCGTACACCGACGCCGTGCTCGGCGTGATCAGCAAGATAGACCTGCACCGCGGCTGGCGAGACATTCTGCACCGCGACGCCGAGATCCTGGCCGCCCACGACGACCGCTACCGCGGCCTGCGGTGGGTCGGCACCGCTGCAGCCCCGGAGCTCGGCCCGCCGCGGGTCGACGAGCTGGCCACCGCCGTCACCGACGTGCTGGCCGACCCGGCGACGGCGTGCCGCAACCGCCTGCGGTCCTGGGCGACGGTGCTGACGGCCGCCGCCGGGGACCTGCAGCGGCGGGCCGAACGGCCCCGGGCCCGGCAACGGGACCTGATCGCCCGGCGCCGCGAACTGGTGGCGCGGACTCGGTTGGCCCGGGTGGAGTCCGACGTCGCCCTGCGCCGCGCGGTGCAGCAGACCCGCATCCGGCTCGGCTCCCGGGTGGCCGGGCGGTGCGCGGCGCTGCGTGCCGAGCTGTCCGTCGTGGCGGCGATGACGCCGCGGCGCATGCTGGCGGGATTCACCGACACCGCCGCCGACCGGGCCGCCGCGGCCTTCGGCGAACTCGACGACGAGATCTCGGTGCAGCTGACCCGGCTGTCCGAGCGGCTCGGGCTGCCGGTGCCCCCCGCCGGCCGCACCCCCGATCCACCTGTGCTGCCCGCTCCCGGACGTCCCGCACGACATCTGGAGACGCGACTCATGTGGGCGCTCGGCGGCGGGTTCGGGCTGGGCCTGGCCTGGACGTCGAGCCGGGCAGTCGCCGGTCTGGCACCCGCGCTGACCGGACTCGGGATGCTGTTCGGGTTGCTGGTGGGTCTCGTGGCGGGGTGCTGGGTGGTGACCGCTCGGTTGCTGCTGGCGCAGCGCGCCGCTCTGGACGGCTGGCTCTCGTCGGCGGTGGCCGAACTGCGCTCCGGGATGGAGCGGCTGGTCGCGGCCCGGCTGCTGGCCGCCGAGGCGGAGTGGTCCTGCGCGGCCGCCCGCCGGCGCCACCAGCGGGCGGACGCGGCCGCCGAGGAGCTGCGCGAACTGGACGCTCGCGCCCGGGAATGCGCGGGGGAGGCGGCTGAAACGGCCGCCGAATCCGGGCGCGTGCTGGCCGGAATCGAGGCGGCGCTGGCCGTCGTCGGCAAAGAATTGGCGCCACGGGACGAAGAAATAGGCAACTGAATCGTTCCTGTGAGTCACCGGACAGCACCTCGATTGTCCGGGACGGCCTCACCCGCGTTAACCTCTAAATTAGAGACTTACCGGCGCCTGCGTGATCGGGCGCCGGATCCGGTTACAGCCCGGAACCGAATGCACTCGGGGTAGGAGAATTTCGATGACCGCAGCGACCGTTCCCGGACTCGACACCGCGCCGACTAAGCATCAGGGTCTGCTGGCCTGGGTGGCCGAGGTAGCCGAGCTGACCCAGCCCGACCGGGTGGTGTGGGCCGACGGTTCCGACGAGCAGAACCGGCAGCTCTGCGAGCACCTGGTCTCCGTCGGCACCTTCCAGAAGCTCAACGAGGAGAAGCAGCCCAACTCCTACCTGGCGCTGTCGGACCCGTCCGACGTCGCCCGCGTCGAATCGCGCACCTTCATCTGCTCCGAGCGGGAGATCGACGCGGGCCCCACCAACAACTGGATGGACCCGGCGCAGATGCGGCCGCTGATGAACGACCTGTTCCGCGGCTGCATGCGGGGCCGGACCATGTACGTGGTGCCGTTCTGCATGGGTCCGCTGGCCGCCGAGGATCCCAAGCTCGGCGTCGAGATCACCGACTCCGAGTACGTCGTCGTCTCCATGAAGACGATGACCCGGATGGGCCGCGCGGCGCTGGAGAAGCTCGGTGACGACGGCTTCTTCGTCAAGGCGCTGCACTCGATCGGCGCCCCGCTGGAGCCCGGCCAGGCCGATGTGCCGTGGCCGTGCAACGACACCAAGTACATCACCCACTTCCCGGAGACCCGGGAGATCTGGAGCTTCGGTTCCGGCTACGGCGGCAACGCGCTGCTGGGCAAGAAGTGCTACGCGCTGCGCATCGCCTCGGTGATGGCCCGCGACGAGGGCTGGATGGCCGAGCACATGCTGATCCTCAAGCTGATCAGCCCGGAGGACAAGGCGTACTACATCGCCGCGGCGTTCCCGTCGGCGTGCGGCAAGACCAACCTGGCGATGCTGCAGCCCACCATCCCCGGCTGGCGCGCCGAGACCGTCGGTGACGACATCGCCTGGATGCGGTTCGGCAAGGACGGCCGGCTCTACGCCACCAACCCCGAATTCGGCTTCTTCGGCGTCGCGCCGGGCACCAACTGGGACTCCAACCCCAACGCCATGCGCACCCTGGAAAAGGGCAACTCGGTCTACACCAACGTCGCCAAGACCGATGACGACGACGTCTGGTGGGAGGGCCTGGAAGGCAATCCGTCGCACCTGATCGACTGGAAGGGCCACGACTGGACCCCGGAGTCCGGCACCAAGGCCGCTCACCCCAACTCGCGCTACTGCACCCCGATCTCCCAGTGCCCGACCCTGGCGCCGGAGTGGGAGACCCCCGAGGGCGTGCCGATTTCGGCGATCCTGTTCGGCGGTCGGCGCAAGACCACCGTCCCGCTGGTCAGCGAGGCGCACGATTGGCAGCACGGTGTGTTCATCGGCTCGACCATCGGCTCCGAGCAGACCGCGGCCGCCGAGGGCACCGTCGGCGCCGTGCGCCGCGACCCGATGGCCATGCTGCCGTTCATCGGCTACAACGTCGGCGACTACTTCCAGCACTGGATCAACATCGGCAAGAACAACGACGAGTCCAAGCTGCCGAAGGTGTTCTTCGTCAACTGGTTCCGCCGCGGCGACGACGGCCGGTTCCTCTGGCCGGGCTTCGGTGAGAACAGCCGGGTGCTCAAGTGGGTCATCGAGCGCATCGAGGGCCGCGGCAACGGCGCGACCACCCCGATCGGTGTGGTCCCCGGCGTCGAGGACCTGGACCTGGCCGGCCTGGACATCTCGATCGACGACGTCGCCGAGGCTCTGGCCGTCAACGATGACGAGTGGCGCGCCGAGCTGCCGCTGATCGAGGAGTGGTTCGAGTTCATCGGCGAGAAGCTGCCGACCGGTATCAAGGACGAGTTCGAGGCCCTCAAGCAGCGCCTGGCGTAGTTCGCCTCGACCGTCTGTCCGCCAAGCTCGTCGCAGCTCGTTCTTCGCTGCTCGACTTGTCAGTGGTCGTCGATCGCCCGGGTCCGATTGGACCCGGGCGATCGGCGTCTGCGGGGTATCGGCAAGGTCGTGGTGACCCCCGGAGGTCCTGATTGTGGATCACCGCGTCGAGCATTTCGATGCTCGACGCCGGACATTTCCGGTGAGTGCGGCCGACCCAAATTTTCTCATTGAATTCTTATTATTCAGGGGACGGTCTTGTCGGCTCCGGCCCATTTTTTGTCAGTATGCCGAACTAGTGTTCTAGATATGAGTAGGAGCGCGTACGCGGATCGGGAGGCGATATTCGCCGCCCTGGCCGCCGCCGAGGCTGCCTACGAGAAGCTCGCCGACTGCTCGCTGGACGTTTTGACCGCGGAGGAGGTGCTCGATGTCCTGGGGCGCCGGGAGGAGTTGGCGTGGCGCCAACCCGCCGTCGATCACCGGCTGCTGGCCCGCCTGGTCGCCGACGGCAACCCGGGCAAGCTGGGGGCGGCGTCGCTGAAAGTGGTGCTGGAGGAGCGGTTGCGGATCTCGCGGGCGGCGGCCACCCGACGGTTGCCGAGGCCGCCGACCTGGGCCCCCGGAACGCCATGGACGGCCAGCCGCACCCCTCCGTGCTGGTACGAAAGTGCGGCAGGGCACCAAGGATGACGTACCCGACAAGCCAAGGGACAGAGAAACATTCTCCCTTTCGGATCTTGACCCCGGTGGCAAGGTGACGGTTCGTTGGCAAGGTGATCGGCTAGGCAACGAAAAGACGTTGGGGACAACGGGAAGTGAGCCGGGTCGAGAACGTGAGAACCCTTCTCGACTTCGCCCACCTTCACGCCACGAATCAGGAGCAGACACGTGGAAACGATCTACCGGCGTGAGCGCTGCGGCAACAGGGTGCTGCCGGGTGACGGGTACATCCACACCACAAGCGTGACCCTCTGGGCCATTCACCATAAGGACTGCGCCCCGGATCTGACGAACGAAGTGTGCTTCGGCGTACCGCACCACTGGTCGGATCTATTGAGTAGTCACTACTGGCTGTCCCAGTGTGCAGGGTGTGCCCAGCGGAACCGCGAACGTGGTGCGTGAACTTGGCATGTAGTTAATAGGTCTGACTCTCAGTCCTCAGATTCGTCCCATGTGGCCAACGTTCCTGCGACGAGTTGAAGTGAAGTACCCCAGGTTTTGTTCCGATCCGTATAGGAGGATCAGGAATATGCCACGTCAGTATTCGCCGGAGTTTCGCCAGCGTGCGCTGCGGTTGTTGGACACCATGATGGAAGCCTCGGATGTTTCTGAGTTCGAGGCCATCAAGTCCGTGGCCAGCAAACTCAGTGCCTCGGAGGAGTCGGTGCGCCGTTGGCGGCGCAAAGCCCAGGTCGATGCCGGTGAGCGTGCCGGAACCAGCACCTCCGAGCACGCTGAGATCCGCCGGCTTAAACGTGAGAACGCCGAATTACGCAGGGCTAATGAGGTGTTGAAGTCGGCGTCTGCGTTTTTGCAGCGGAGCTCGACCGCCCCGCGACGAAATGATCGCCTTCATCGACACCCACCGCGATCAGTTCGGGGTTGAGCTCATCTGTCGTGTCCTGCGGGCAGCAATCCCGGGCTTTCTCACCTCCCGCGGCTACCGCGCCGCCCGCGCCCGCCCGGCCAGCAACCGCGCGATCCGCGACGAGCTGCTCATCGCCGAGCTCACGGTGGTGCATGAGAAGAACTTCTCGGTCTACGGGGTCAAGAAGATGCAGGTAGCGATGAAACGCCGCGGCTGGACCTTGGGCCGAGAACAAACGCGGCGGTTGATGCGCACCGCCGGCCTGCGCGGCGCGCACCGGGGCAAACCGGTGTTCACCACGATCAGCGATCCCGCTGATGCACGGCCGGCCGACCTGGTCAACCGGCACTTCGCCGCCCCAGCACCAAACCGGCTCTGGGTTGCCGACATCACCTACGTGCGGACCTGGGCTGGCTTCTGCTACACCGCGTTCGTCACCGATGTCTGCACCCGCAGGATCGTCGGCTGGGCCGTGGCGGCAACGATGCGCACCGAGGACCTGCCGCTGCAGGCATTCAATCATGCTGTATGGCAATCAAACTCAGATCTATCTGAGTTGGTGCATCATTCCGACCGCGGATCCCAGTACCTATCGCTGATCTATACCGAGCGTCTGGTTGAGCTTGGGATTGCGCCTTCGGTGGGCTCGCGCGGCGATAGTTACGACAACGCCCTCGCCGAGGCCGTCAACGCCGCCTACAAGACCGAGGTGATCCACCGAGGCAAGCCCTGGCGCAGTGTCGATGACGTCGAACTGGCGACCGCCCTCTGGGTGGCCTGGTACAACCAGGAACGCCTGCATGAAGCCCTCGGCTACGTTCCACCAGCCGAGTACGAGGCCGCCCTCACCGGCGCCTCACACCCCGCGAGCCAGCCAACCCCGGCCCTCGCAACCACCTAGGAACAAAACCTGGGGTATTTCACATTGTTGTTTGGGTTGCCAGGAGTACGAGTCACGCGTGTTGAGCGGCGCGCGGATGTAAAGCGAGAGTGGAATGTCCCGTCTCAGTGTGCGGGGTGCGTACTTTTGGGAGATTGGGCGCACCCAAGCACGGACCTCCGGCCCCCGTTAAGGCAGCTTCACTCCCTGTCATGCGGTTGAGGCTGGGGGTTTCGTGTGTTGTTTATTCCCAGTAGCGTGGTGCCCACTCTTCGATGGTGGACCACAGGATTCTGGGACAGTGCCGGAGTCGAACAGGGACCCTCGCAGGATGCGCTGACTGCGCCTCAAAAAGGGCCACTGCGCACTCCGTCATGATCACGGCAGAGGCAAATCCGTCTGCGAGTACTTTCATCGTGTCCTCGTCATCGCGGATGTAGTCAGACATCCACTTGAAGCCGTGAACGAAACTAGATGCGTAGGAATAGAACCTGTTGGATCCAAGCTCCATGCCAAGCGCCGACGTATCGGTCACATGTGGCGCAGGGTTTGCGTCGATCCACTTCGCAGACCACGACACAAAGTCAGCATAATTACCCGGCGGCTTCCGCTTGTTGGCTTTGGGCACAGCGGCGATGAGCGTAGCTCTCGCATCGTATTCAGCCCGGTGCCGTGAAAAGTTCTGATACTCAGGCGAATCCGCTGGGAGTCCCCGTGCCTCAAGTACCTTTTCCTCAATCCGAAGGAACGCCTGTTGCGGCTGGCGCTCGCTTTGTTCGAATCCAAGGGATCTGGCCCGCCGTTCTTCACGGCTCGGGTCGGCAAGCAGCCAGATGGTTTTCGCTGAAGCCTCCAGTGCGCAGCGGCAAAGTGACGCGACTGACGCGACGCTCGTACGTCCTTCCTGAAAAGCTGCAGTGTGTGCCTGGGCCGCTCCGACCAGGTTTTCCGTCCCACTCATCACGGGGAACCGGGCGGTTGAGCTAACGACAAAATCCCCCAGACCGGGCATGAAGTCCTGATCATCGAGTGCAAGACTGCTGCCCTTATCGGGCATCATCTTCCTCACGCCTACCTTGGTGTTGCCGCCATCGGCATCGACGCGCCGCCATAGCGACCACTCGTTCAGCGGGTAGGTCCGCACGGCCCGCTCGGTAATGCGCATGACTATGCCCATCTTCCTGAATTGGGTAGCGGGGTCCACGGCCTGCACCCTATAAGCCGGTCAGTGGCGTGCGCACGTCATTTGATGGCTGGCGACTGGGCGATCTAAGTCGCGCGTCCGTTACAGCACGCGGGTCGCCGGTGCTCCTGCAGAATTGAGGGGTGAGTCTTGGACACTACGATCCATACGGCCCGACGGAACCCGTTGGATTCCTCGGTAATGAGAAGTACGCCGGTCCTAGTCTCAACGAACCCTGTCCGTGTGGATCGGGCAAATTCGCTGGCGGCTGCCACCGCGACTTGTTCGGCTGGCACCTTCCACCCTTCGAGCCGCTCCTCACGGACGCTCGAACCGGCTTCGCCCACCAGGGTTGCTACGCAGCAGTGACCAACGATTGCAGCAGCAAGCTGTCCAACGAGCACTGGCTCTCCAAAGGCATCCTCTTGTCGGCTGGTGACGGTCAGCCTGTGTGCATCAGCGGCTTCAGTTGGCAACCCAATCACGAAGACTCCTTTTCCGCAGAGCGTCTCGGATCGAAAATTCTCTGCAGGCGGCACAACACGGCTTTAGCCCGCCTGGATAGGACAGCACTTCGCGTTTTCAACGCCCTCCGCCGCTACCAACAAGACCTGCTAGTCAAGCCCGATCCTCACGGCAATGAGTTCTTCTTGGCCAGCGGCGAAGAGATCGAACGGTGGCTGCTAAAGATGCTCTGGGGTGCCACCGCCGCAGGCGTGATCGCCGTCAACGGCAAGAAGGTCACAGAACTGACAGGGAGTGTCGACCGCGCGTCACTGGCCGACTACCTCTTTCGAGATGGTCCGCTACCCGATCAGTGGGGTTTGTACGTGGAAGGGCTTGAGGGACGAGAGGCGATGGCAAAGGCTGAAGTCGCGGTCACTGCTATGCCGGGGCCGGATGGTGGCTTGTGGCGTGGCGTCGCGGCCATGGGCGTAGTGGAGTTCGACTTTTACCTCGGAGTTCCCCCACCGGCCAAGGAGTCCGTTCTTTTCAGTCGCCCCGATGGGATCGGGTTGGGCGAAAGAGGCCAATCCACTGCGGTGACGTGCGAGGTTCAGAAGCTACTTGTCCTTGCCTGGGACCGCCCCGCTGGCGCAACCTTCAATCTTGAGTTCAAGGGGTCCAGTCCCGTGCCTGTCGGACCTCAACCAACAGTGAAAGTTACTTGACGAAGTACTCGCAGTTCACGGCATTGTTCCGTGCTTACGGATAAGTGCATCACCTACACGTTTTCGCACGCGACCGCGGATGCATCCGCCCGGGCTGCGACGCCAATGCCTACGAGTGCCAGGCCCACCACCTCGACCCGTTCGGCAAGGGCGGCGAAACCAACGTCGACGACATGTCGCTGGACTGCGGCCCCGACAACCGGATGGCCGACCAGTACGAGTGGACCACCGTGCTCAACGACGCCGGCCGAGTGGAGTGGCACCCACCCCCGACGCTGGACCGCGGCCAGGCCCATATCAACTCCGGTCACTTCCCCGAGGACCTGCTCGCCGATCTGCGCCGACGACGCGCCCAGCAACGCGGCGATTCCGATCCCGGCCCGCCGCCGGACCCGTACCCGCCGGCGCAGCCCGGTGAGGATCCACCCGGTACGGCGCCAACATGGTTCGGCAACGTCGCGGGATAAGGTTAGCCACAACCATAAGTTTGGGTGTCCTAAACCCTATTCAACGGGCCTGCTAACTGCATGAATCCTACGTAACGGCCCGGAAACGACTAGCTCGGCTAGGTTGCTGGCGTCGCGGGGTTGAGGTAAGGTTGCCCTCAGCGAAGGGGAGTAGTTCCGTTTCCGGTCCGACCGGGGACGCGGATGGTCGACATACTGGCGGCACTCGTGCGAACGGGTCCCGCCCGGTCATCCACCGGAGACATCCGGCGAGCGAGACCTTCAGGCCGACAACCCGTTGTCGACCCGAAGTCTCGCTGCGCACGTTCGAGAATCCGGGTCGCAGGACCGAAAAGGGACCGCGATGACCCCCCAGCTCCTCAACCGCCGACCCGCCTCGCCTCCCGGCCGACGGGTCCTGGTCCGGTCCCTGCTGATCACCGCCGTGCTGATCGTCCCGGCACTGGTGCTGCGGTTCGGCGGCGTGCACCCGAACCCGGTGGTCTCCCTGCTGATCTACGGCGCGGCCGTCGTCGCGGCCAGCTTCCTGCTGGCCTGGGCCGCCGAGGCCGCCCAGATCGACGTATCCGGCGGCCTGGCGATCGCCGTCCTCGCGCTCATCGCGGTACTGCCGGAATACGCCGTCGACCTTTACTACGCCTACGTCTCCGGCTCCGACCCGGTCTATGTGCAGTACGCGGCGGCGAACATGACCGGCTCCAACCGCCTGCTCATGGGCATCGGCTGGCCGGTGGTGGTGATGGTCAGCCTGTGGACGGCGAAACGGCTGACCGGCAGGCGGACCTCGGTGCTGGAACTGGAACCCGGCAACCGCGTCGAACTCGGCTTCCTGCTGATCGCCGGCGTCGCCGCGTTCGCGATCCCGGCCACCGGCAGCATCCACCTGGTCTTCGGCGTCGCGCTGCTGGCGTGGTTCGGCTTCTACCTCTACAAGATGATGCGCGGCGACGTGGAGGAGCCCGAGCTGATCGGTACCGCCGCCGCCCTGGGCGCACTGCCGCGCCGGGCCCGTCGCACCACGGTGATCACTCTGTTCGCGGTGGCCGCCGGCGCCATCCTGGTCTGCGCCGAACCGTTCGCCGAAAGCCTCATCGGAGCCGGCGCCCAACTCGGCATCGACCAGTTCCTGCTGGTGCAGTGGCTCGCACCGCTGGCCTCGGAGGCGCCGGAATTCATCATCGCGATCATCTTTGCCTCCCGCGGCAAGGGCACCGCCGCGATCGCCACCCTGATCTCGTCGAAGGTCAACCAGTGGACGCTGCTGGTCGGATCGCTGCCGATCGCGCACCTGGCCGGCGGTGGCGGTACCGAGCTGATGCTCGACGGCCGCCAGGTCGAGGAGATGCTGCTGACCGCTACCCAGACCATGATGGGCGTTGCGCTGATCCTGGCGCTGCGGTTCCACCGGTACTCCGCGCTGGCGCTGCTCGGGCTGTTCCTGGTGCAGTTCCCGATCACCTCCGAGCACGGCCGGGTGCTGCTGTCGATCGTCTACGCCGTGCTGGCGGTGGTCGGCCTGGTGATCAACCGCCACCACCTGTTGGCCACCCTGCGGGCGCCGTTCACCGGCGTTCCGACCGTGCACGCCGGGGGCGGCTCGACCGCGGAACGGCCGCTGCCAACAGCCTTATCGTAAAGTCCTCGGTATGCAGATCCGCGAGCACTGCGCGACACCCCAGGCAGCGGCGAAACCGGCGGTCGTCATGTACCCGTCGGGCACCGTGGTCACCTTCGGGGAGCTGGAGGCCCGCGCCAACCGGCTCGCGCACTACTTCCGGGCCAACGGGCTGCGCGAGGGCGACGTCGTCGCGATCCTGATGGAGAACAACGAGCACTACCACGCCGTCATGTGGGCGGCCCGGCGCGCCGGCCTGTACTACGTCCCGATCAACACCCACCTCGCCCCGGCCGAGGCCGCCTACATCATCGACAACAGCGGTGCCCGTGCGGTGATCGGCTCCACTGTGCTGGCCGACACCCTGAACGCGCTACCGGATGACCTCGAGAGGACGCCCGACCTGCTGTTGGTGGTCGGCGGAACCGTGGCGGGCTGGCACAGCTACCCCGAATGCGTGGCCGATCAACCCGACACCCCGATCGACGACGAGATCGAGGGCGACCTGCTGCAGTACTCCTCGGGCACCACCGGCCGGCCCAAGGGCATCAAACGCGAACTGCTGCACGTACATCCGTCGGAATCCCCCGGGCTGATGGCAATGCTGATCCAGTTCTGGATGCACCCCGACGCGGTCTATCTCAGCCCCGCGCCGCTGTATCACACCGCGCCGTCGGTGTGGAGTATGCAGGCCCAGGCCGGCGGCATCACCACCGTCATCCTGGAACGGTTCGACGCCGAGGGCTGCCTGGACGCCATCGCCACCCACCGGGTCACCCACGGGCAGTTCGTCCCGGTGATGTTCACTCGCATGCTGAAACTGCCTGCCGCCGTGCGGAATTCCTACGATATCTCCAGCCTGCAGCGGGTCATGCACGCCGCCGCCCCGTGCCCGGTGCCGATCAAGCAGCAGATGATCGACTGGTGGGGGCCGATCGTCGACGAGTACTACGCCTCCTCCGAGGCCATCGGATCCACCCTGATCAGCGCGCAAGAGTGGCTGGAACACCCGGGCTCGGTCGGCAAGGCCGCGCTGGCCACCATTCACATCCTCGACGAGAACGGCGTCGAACTGCCTCCCGGGCAGGCCGGGGAGATCTACTTCGAGGGCGGCCACGACTTCGAATACCTCAACGACCAGGCGAAGACTGCGTCCTCGCGGGACCGGCACGGCTGGCGCACCGTCGGCGACGTCGGCTACCTCGACGACGACGGCTATCTCTACCTGACCGACCGGCGGCACCACATGATCATCTCCGGCGGGGTGAACATCTACCCGCAGGAGACGGAGAACATGCTCGTCAGCCACCCCCGGGTGGCCGATGCCGCGGTGTTCGGCATTCCCGACGACGAGATGGGCCAGTCGGTCAAGGCCGTCGTGCAGACCGTCGACCCGGCCGACGCGACCGACGAATTCGGCGCCGAACTGCTCGGTTGGCTGCGAGATCACCTGTCGCACTACAAATGTCCGCGGTCGGTCTCCTTCGAGGCGGCCCTGCCGCGCACCGACACCGGCAAGCTCTACAAGCAGTCGCTGATCGACAAGTACTCGTGATGCGGGTCGTCGACCTTGCCGCCGAACCCGAGCCCACCGACCACACCACCGCCGGGGAGATCGTCGTCGGAATCGGCGACCCCGGCGCTCCGGGCGCCGAATACTGGCTGGACACAGCGACGTTCACCCTCGCCGAGGCGCACACCGCCGACCGGCGGGCGATCACCGTCGAGTCCGTCGACGACGCTGTCTCGGCGCTGCGGGCGCGGGTCGCCCGCTGGCCGCACGCCGCGACGGTGTGCGCCGACGTGCTGCGCGGCTTCGATCCCGCCGCCGATGCACTGGCCGGCGTGATCACCGAATCACTGGCCTACTCGACCCTGCAATCCGGCCCGGAGTTCGCCCGCTGGCTCGCCGAACGCGGGCCGGCCCGGGCTCCCGAGGACACCGGCGACCCGGTCCTGGTCGAACGTGACGGCGACACCGTCACCATCCGGTTCAACCGGCCGGGCCGGCACAACGCGTTCTCCACCGCCGCCCGGGCCGCGCTGCTCGACGGGCTGCGGGTGGTGCTGGCCGACCCGAGCGTCGAGGCGCTGGTGTTCACCGGCAACGGGCCGTCGTTCTGCAGCGGCGGCGACCTCGCCGAATTCGGCACGCTCGCCGACCCCGCGTCGGGCCACCTGGCCCGCACCCGGCACAGCCCGGCCCTGGCCCTGGATGCCGTCACCGCCCGGCTGGGCCGCGCGGCCCGCGCCGAGATCCACGGGCGGGTGCTCGGCAGCGGATTGGAGATGGCCGCCTTCTGCGGGTGGGTGGTCTGCGACGACACCGCGGTGCTGGGCCTGCCCGAGCTGAGCCTGGGACTGCTGCCCGGCGCCGGCGGAACGGTCAGCATCACCCGGCGCATCGGCCGCTGGCGCACCGCGTACCTGGTGCTGTCCGGGACCGACATCGACGCGCCGACCGCGCTGTCCTGGGGACTGGTCGACGAACTATCGGAAGGACGGGCATGACGCAGAACCGCGAAGGCGGACCCTATTTCGACGACCTGACCCGCGGCCAGGTGTTCGACACCGCACCGTCGATGACGCTGACCACCGGCGTCGCCGCCGTTCACCAGTCGATCCTCGGGGACCGGCTGCGACTGCCGCTGGACGCCGAGCTGTCGACGGCGGTGGCCGGCGGGCCGGTCGCCCACCCCGGTCTCGTGTGCGACGTCGCGATCGGCCAGTCCACCCTGGTCACCCAGCGGGTGAAGGCCAACCTGTTCTACCGCGGGCTGCGCTTCCACCGGTTCCCGCTCATCGGCGACACGCTGAGCACCCGAACCGAAGTCGTCGGCCTGAAACAGAACTCACTGCGCCCCGGGCGCGCGGCCACCGGGCTGGCCGCGCTGCGGATGACCACGACCGACCAGGACGGCCGGTTGGTGCTCGACTTCCACCGCTGCGCCATGCTGCCGCTGAGCGCGGAGCTGCACTCCGGGCACGCCGATGACCTGTCGACCATCGGTTCCGACGACGACGGGCCGGACCCGACGGCCGGCTGGGATCTCGGCGCCTACCGCCGGCTGGTCCCCGCCGTCGCCCCGCGCGGTGTGGAGATGACCAGCACCCCCGACGTGGTCAGCAGCGCACCGGAGCTGGCCCGGCTCACCCTGAATATCGCTGCAGCGCACCACGGTTCACAGCGACTGGTGTACGGCGGGCACACCATCGGCCTGGCGCTGGCGCAGGCGGCCCGGCTGCTGCCGAATCTGGTCACCGTGCTGGATTGGGACTCCTGCGACCACACCGGTCCCGTGCACGAGGGCGACGTGCTCTTCAGCCGGGTCCGGGTGGAAGCAGCCGCCGAGTCCGGTACCGGCGGCAAGATACTGACCCTGCGCTCGCTGGTCTACGCCGAAGACGACGAACGTCAGGTGCTGGACTGGCGCTACCGGGTCCTGACCGCCTGACACGCGGGACAATGAGCGGCGTGGACGACGCGGTGACGGCATGGGCGGCCAGCGGGCTGGCCGCGCTCACCGGACCCACCGACGGGCCCCCGGACTTCAGCCGCGCCCCGATCCTGGCCGCCGCCACCGACCTCGCCCCGGACGCGGCGACGCTGCTGACCGGGCGCGCCGGACTGCTCGGGGTGCGCCGGCGCGGCCGGATCAGCGCCGGCGGCGCCACCCGTCTGCTGGCCACGCTTGACGGCTGGGTGGCACTGACCCTGTCACGCCCCGATGACATCGCGGCCGTACCCGCCCTGCTGGAAGCCGACGCCGTCGACGCCGACCCGTGGCCGGAGGTGACGGCCTGGGCCGCCGGCCACCGCGCGGGCGAGATCGTGGCACGGGCGGTGCTGCTGGACCTGCCGGCCGCGGCGCTGGGGGAGACCACCGCGGCGCCACCGCGGATCCGGCAGTGCGGGCGCCGCGGGACGCCCCGGGCGGTGGCCGGGCTGCTGGTGGCCGACCTCACCTCGATGTGGGCCGGGCCGCTGTGCGCCCGCCGGCTGGCCGACGCGGGAGCGACCGTCGTCAAGGTGGAAAGCCCCCGTCGGCCCGACGGCACCCGCGCCGGCGACCCGCGCTTCTTCGACTGGATGAACGCCGGAAAGCTTTCCTGCACCACCGATTTCGACACTGACGCCGACCGGCTGCGGGCACTGCTCACGGTTGCCGACGTGGTGCTGGAGGGATCCCGGCCGGCGGCGCTGGCCCGGCGCGGGCTCGGTCCCGAGGACATCCCCGGCCCGCCCGGCCGGGTATGGCTGCGCATCACCGGTCACGGAGACGGCTCCGTCGAAGGTCGCGTCGCCTTCGGCGAGGGTGCAGCTCGCGTCGCCTTCGGCGACGATGCGGCCGTCGCCGGCGGGCTGGTCGGGCGGGCCCCCGACGGGTCGCCGGTGTTCTGCGGGGACGCCATCGCCGACCCGCTGACCGGTCTGGCCGCCGCGGCGGCCGTCAGCGAAGCACTGACCCGCGGCGGTGGTGAACTGATCGAGATCTCGATGGCCGCCGTCGCCGCCGAATACGCCGCACAGCCGTCCCTGCCGCAGGGCTATCCGCCGAACCCGCCGGTCGCCGCCGACCCCACCGCGCCGCCACCGGCCGCCGCCGCCTCTGCCCTGGGCGCCGACAACGCCGCGGTGGATGCCCTGGTCGCCGCCCGGAGCACCCGATGCTGATCACCCGTGCCGCCCTGCCGGACGGGCGCACCGTCGACATCCGGTGCACCGACACCCTCACCGCGGTCGCCCAGCGGCTCGACCCCCGACCGGGCGAGGACCTGCTCGACGCCGCCGGCGCCCTGGTGCTGCCCGGCCTGCACGACCACCACAGCCACCTCCGGGCGGCCATCGCCGCCACCGCATCGGTACCCGTCGGCCCACCGCGGGTGCGCAACCGTGCCGCGCTGGCCGTCGCGCTGGCCGCCGCGCAACCCGGCCCCGACGGCTGGATCCGAGCCATCGGCTACCACGACTCGGTCGCCGGCCCGCTGGACGCCGCCGCGCTCGACGCCCTGGTGCCCGATATCGCGCTGCGGGTGCAACACCGCAGCGGCGCGCTGTGGATCCTCAACACCGCCGGGCTGCGGCGCCTCGGCCGCGGCGGGCACCCCGACGGCCGGTTCCACCGAGACACCGAGGAACTGCGGCTGCCGCCCCTACCGCAGGACCCGGAACCGCTGAGCCGGCGGCTGGCCTCCTACGGCATCACCGGCATCACCGACGCCACCCCCGGCCAGAGCGCCGCCGACCTGGCGGAACTGGCGGCCCACGCCCGCACCGGCCGGCTCGTGCAGCGGCTGCACGCGATGGCGCCGGCCGGCACCCCCGCGGTCGACGGAATCACCCTCGGACCGGCCAAACTCATCCTTGACGACACCGATCTGGACCTGGACCGGATCACCGACTGGATCGCCGACCAGCACCGCCACCGGCACCCGGTCGCCGTGCACTGCGTCACCGACGCGCAGCTCGTCGTCACCCTGGCGGCGCTGCGCAGCACCGGCACCGCGCCCGGCGACCGCATCGAACACGCCGCCGTCGTCCCGCAGGACTGCCTGGACCAACTCGCCGAGGCGGGCGTCACCGTGGTCACCCAACCCAACTTCGTCGGCGAACGCGGCGACCAGTACCGCGCCGAGATCCCCGATGACGACCAGTCGGACCTGTGGCGGCTGGCCAGCCTGCGCGACGCGGGCGTGCCCGTCGCCCTGTCCACCGACGCCCCGTTCGGCGACCCCGACCCGTGGGCCGCCATCCGCGCGGCGGTGCACCGGCGCACCGGCTCCGGGGCGGTGCTGGGTGCCCGGGAACGGGTGTCCGCGGCCACCGCGATCGAGCTGTTCTGCGGATACCCGCAGGCCCCAGCCCGGCCGCGGACGCTGAGTCCCGGTGAACCCGCCGACCTGTGCGTCCTGTCGCTGCCGCCGGCGGAGGCGCTGTCCGAGCTGGATTCGGCGATGGTCGCCGCGACGGTGATCGCGGGGAAACTGTGTTATTCGGCGGGCTCGGACACCCGCCCAGGGTAGGGTCGCGCCATGTGGTCCCGTGCATCCAACATGCTGGCCGTCGATCCCGTCGAGCTGCTGGACGCCTCGGCCAAGTTGCCCGTCGTCGGCCCGTTCTTCGGCCAGCTCAGCGGCTACACCGCTATCGGCATGTGGGCCGGCCGGCACGCTCCGGGCATCGTCGGGGCGATCAGCAAGTCTTGGACCACCCCCAACCGCGGCTTCATCCGCCAGGCCGAGCGCGCCCGCACCCGCGCGGTGTCCGACGCCGCGCTGCGCGGGCTGGTTCCCGATGCGGACCTGGACATCGAGTGGCCGCGCACCGACTCGGTGCCGCCGGTGCTGCGGGCCGGTGAACACCTGCGCAACCGCTACCGCACCTCCGTGCGCTACGGCGACGACCCCGAGCAGGTGCTCGACGTGTGGCGCCGCAAGGACCTGTCCGGGCCCGCCCCGGTGATGATCTTCGTGCCCGGCGGTGCGTGGGTGCACGGCGGACGGATCCTGCAGGGCTACGCGCTGATGTCGCACCTGGCCGAGATGGGCTGGGTGTGCCTGTCGGTGGAGTACCGGGTGGCTCCCGGCCACCCCTGGCCGCGGCACATCCGCGACGTCAAGGCCGCCATCGCCTGGGCCCGCGCAAACGTGGACCGCTTCGGTGGCGACCGCGGGTTCGTGACCATCGCCGGCGCGTCGGCGGGCGGGCATCTCGCCGCGCTGGCCGGCCTGACCCCCGGGAACCCGGTATTCGAAACGGAACTGGCCCCCGGATCGGACACCTCGGTGGATGCCGTGGTCGGCATCTACGGCCGCTACGACTGGGAGGACCGGTCCACCCCCGAGCGGGTCGGCTTCATGGACTTCCTGGAACGGGTGATCGTCAAGCAGCGGGTCGAAGCCGCTCCCGAGCTGTACCACGATTCGTCGCCGATCGCCCTGGTGCACGCCGACGCCCCGCCGTTCTTCGTGATCCACGGCAGCGGGGACAACATCATCCCGGTGCAGCAGGCCCGCGACTTCGTGGCCGCGCTGCGGTCGGTGTCGACATCGATGGTCGGCTACGCCGAATTGCCCGGCGCCGGACACGGTTTCGACATGACCGACGGCGTCCGCACCCCGGTTATGGCCACCGCCGTCGGGCTGTTCCTGGAACAGGTACGACGGCAACCGGCGGACCTGGCGGCCCGAACCGCCATCTGAGCGGGCTGAGGAGATGAAGCGACTCACCGGCTGGGACGCGTTCCTGCTCTACAGCGAAGCGCCCAACGTGCACATGCACACCCTCAAGATCGCCATCGTGGAACTCGGCGACCTGGGCGAGCGGACCTTCGGCGTCGAGCAGTTCCGCGAGGTCATCCGCGGCCGGCTGCCCAAGCTGTACCCGCTGCGCTATCAGCTCGTCGACATCCCGTGGAAGTTCCATCACCCGATGTGGCGCGAACACGTCGAAGTGGACCTCGAATACCACATCCGGCCGCTGCGGCTGCCCGCCCCGGGTGGGCGGCGCGAGCTCGACGACGCGATCGCCGAAATCGCCGGCACCCCACTGGATCGCAGTAAACCGCTGTGGGAGATGTACTTCGTCGAGGGTCTGGAGGGCGGCCGGATCGCCATCGTCAACAAGATCCATCACGCACTAGCCGACGGGGTGGCCGCCGCGAACCTGCTGGCCTACGGGATGGACCTGCGCACCGGGCCGATCGGCGCCGAGGTCGACGACGCCATCGACCCCCCACCGACCCGGCGGCAGCTGATCCGTTCGGCATGGTCGGACCACTTCCGCCACCTCGCCGAGGTGCCGTCCACCATCGGCTACACCGTCGCCGGCCTGAACCGGGTGCGCCGCAGCTCCCGCAAACTCGCCCCGGACCTGACCCGGCCGTTCACCCCGCCGCCGAGCTTCATGAACCACGTGCTGACCCCCGAGCGGCGTTTCGCCACCGCCTCGCTGTCGCTGGCCGACATCAAGGAAACCAAGGCGCACCTGGATATTTCAATCAACGACCTGGTGCTTGCCATGTCGGCGGGGGCGCTGCGCAAACTGTCGCTGCGCTACGACGGGCACGCCGACTCTCCGCTGTTGGCGTCGGTGCCGGTCAGCTTCGACTTCTCCTCGGACCGGGTGTGCGGCAACTACTTCACCGGTGTGATGATGCCGGTGCCGATCCACCTCGAAGACCCGCTGGAGCGGGTGCGCCAGACGCACGAGGATGCGCTGCTGGCCAAGGAGACCAACCTGCTGATCGGCCCGGAACTGGTCAGCAGGTGGTCGAACTACATGCCGCCGGCCGCGATGGAATCGCTGTTTGCGTGGCTGTCCAAGATCGACGGGCCCAACAAGGTCCTCAACCTCAACATCTCCAACGTCCCGGGGCCGCGGGAATACGGCCGCGTCGGTGAGGCGGTGGTCTCCGAGCTGTACAGCGTCGGCCCGGTGACCGCGGCCGCGGGCTTGAACATCACCGTGTGGAGCTACGTCGACCAGCTGAACATCTCGGTGCTGTCGGACCTGGACACCGTCGAGGACGCCCACGAAGTCACCTCGGCCATGGTCGACGAGTTCGTCGAGATCCGCAGGGCCGCCGGTCTTTCCGAGGAGCTCACTCCGGTCCCGTTGGCGATGGGGCCGGCGTAGCTAGTCCGGAACCAGGTCCTGCAGTTCTCGGCGGGCGATCTTGCCGGTGATGTTGCGGGGCAGTTCGTCGAGCACCACGATCGACCGCGGCACCTTGTAGTTGGCCAGGTTGTCCCGCACGTGCTGCTTGAGGACCGCCTCGGCACCCTCGGCATCGGCGCCGGAATTCAGCACCACGAACGCGACCAGCCGCTGGCCGTACTCGGCGTCGTCCACGCCGAGTACCGCGGCCTCGGAGACGTCATCATGGCCGGTCAGGATCTTCTCCACCTCGATCGGGTAGACGTTCTCGCCACCGGAGACGATCATCTCGTCGTCCCGGCCGACGACGAAAAGCCTGCCCTCGGAATCGAACCGGCCCAGGTCCCCGGATGCCATGAAGCCCTCGTGGAAATCCTTGGTGCTGCCCGAGGTGTAGCCGTCGAACTGGGAACCGTTGCGCACGAAGATCTGTCCGACCTCGCCGGCGGGCACCTCGTGGAAATCGGCGTCCAGGATGCGCACCTCGGTGCCGACGGCCGGTCGCCCGGCGGTGTCCGGGGCGGCGCGCAGGTCCTCCGGCGTGGCCGTCGCGATCATCCCGGCCTCGGTGGCGTTGTAGTTGTTGTAGATCACGTCACCGAACTCGTCCATGAACCGGATCACCACATCCGGGCGCATCCGCGACCCGGAGGCGGTGGCGAACCGCAGGGTCCGCCCGGAATACCGGGCGCGCACGTCGTCGGGCAGATCCATGATCCGGTCGAACATCACCGGCACCACGCACAACCCGTAGGCGCCGTGGGTGTCGACGAGGGCCAGGGTGGCCTCCGGGTCGAACCGGCGGCGGGTGACGATGGTGCACGCCATCGAGGCCGCGAACACCAACTGCGAGAAACCCCAGGCGTGGAACATCGGCGCCGCGACGACGACGGTCCGGTCAGTGTGCCACGGTACCCGGTCCAGGATCGCCTTGAGCTCACCGAGACCACCACCGGAATGCTTGGCGCCCTTGGGGGTTCCGGTGGTACCCGAGGTCAGCAGAATGGTCTTGCCGGGCGCGGCCGGAGCCTGCGGGCGCTCGCCGGCGTGATCGGCCAGCAGCTTCTCGACGGTCTCCTCGGAGGTGTCCGGGTCCTCGCACCACGCGAGGATCCGCTCGGCGTCGCGCTCGGCGGTGGCCGTCTCGACGATGCCGGCGAACTCCTCGTCGTAGATCAGCACGTCGACGTTCTCCCGGGCCACCACCTCCGCCAGCGCCGGACCGGCGAAAGAAGTGTTGAGCAGCAGCGTGTTTGCGCCGATGCGGGTGGAGGCGATCAACGCATCGACGAACCCGCGGTGATTGCGGCACAGGATGCCGACACACGCCGCGCCGCGCTGCTGCAGTGCCGACGCCAGCGCGTCCGCGCGCCGGTCCACCTCCGCGTAGGTCAGTTCCCCGAGTTCGTCGATGAGTGCCACCCGCTCCGGTGCGCGCTGCGCCGACATGGCGAAACCGCTTGTTACCGAAAGCCCTTCGCGCTGCGCGGCGGCCATCACCTTCAGGTACTTGTCCGGGCGCATGGGGGCGATCACCCCGCCGCGGACCATGGTGTTGATCAGGCCGACGGCGCCGGCGACGCGGTCGAGCCCCGGAATGGCGACCATCGGATCAGCCGATCACCGGGAACCGGCGCTCGGCCGCCAGCTCGTCGAGCGCGGCCTGCATCACCGAGCGGACATGCGCGTCCACCTCGTCGACGTCGGGATCCTCGCCGAACTGCGCCACGATGTCGATCGGGTCCAGCACCCGCTGCACGATCTTGGTGGGCAGCGGCACGTTGAGCGGGACCACCGCCGAGAGCCCGAACGGGAAGCCGAAGGACACCGGCAGGATCTTCGCGCGCAGCAGCTTGTCCAGCCGCAGCAGCTTGGCCAGGCCGGTGCCGCGGGTCAGGTAGACCTGGGATTCCTGGCCGCCGATGCCGACCAGCGGGACGATCGGCACGCCGGCGTTCAGCGCGGCGCGGATGTAGCCGGTGCGGCCGTCGAAGTCGATGGTGTTGCGCGCGGTGGTCGGCCGGTAGGCGTCGTAGTCGCCACCGGGGAACACCACCACCAGCCCACCCGAGCGTAGCGCCTCGTCGGCGTTGTCGTGGTTGGCGTGGATGAAGCCGGTCTTGCCGAAGAACTCACCGGTCGGCCCGGCCAGCACCAGGTCGAAGGTGAGGGTGTAGATCGGCCGGTCGTAGCCGAACTGCTGGTAGAAGTCGGTGGCGAACACCGGTACGTCCATGGCGAACATGCCGCCGGAGTGGTTGGACACCACCAGGGCCCCACCGGTGGCGGGCACCTTCTCCAGGTCGTACACCTCCGAGCGGTGGTAGCCCTTGATCAGCGGCCGCAGCACGCTCATCACCTTGGCGGTCAGGCCCGGATCCCACTTGGTGATCTCGCCGGCCGGCAGGGTGTCGTCGGATGGTGTGGTGTCGTCACCGTCGGTGCTGCTCACCGGCCCCCCTCGCGGGTTAATTGGAACGTGTTCTAGTTATGGTATCGGACGCTCGTGCAGCAGGGTCGTGCGCAGCCAGTCGCACTGATCGTCGAACCAGCGCCGCACCAACTCGGTTCCCGGCGCCAGGCCGTCGAACCCGTGGAAGGCTCCGGGCACCACGGTGACCTCGCACGGCACCCCGGCGCGGCTCAGCGCGTCGGCGTAGGCCAGGTCCTCGTCGTGGAACAGGTCCTGGTTGCCCACGCCGATCCAGGTCGGCGGTAGTCCGGCCAGATCGGTGCGGCGGCCGGGCACCGCGATAGCGGGATCGGCGTCGCCCAGATAGCTGCGCCAGCCGAAGGCGTTGCTGCGCCGGTTCCACAGCCGTAGCCCCGGCGGCTGCGGGCAGTCATCGTGGGAACTGCGGTCGTCGAGCATCGGGTAGACCAGCAGTTGGCCGGCCAGCGCGATCTCGGCGCGGTCGCGGGTGTGCAGGGCCAGCGCGGCGGCCAGGCCGCCCCCGGCGCTGGCGCCGCCGATGGCGATCCGGCTCGGGTCGACGGCCGGCAGCCTCGTCAGCCAGCCCAGACCCGAGTAGCAGTCGTCGAGACCGGCCGGGTACGGGTGCTCGGGGGCCAGCCGGTAGTCCACCGCGGCGACCACGATCCCCAGCCGCTCGGCGAACCGCCGGCACAGCTCGTCGTCCATGGCGGCCGTGCCGATCACGTAGCCGCCGCCGTGGATCCACAGCAGCGCCGGCGCGGGTGCCGTCTGGTTCGGCGGGCGGTGCAACCGGACGCCGATGCCATCGGACGTGGTCAGCACGGTGACGCCGCGCGGACGCCGTCGGCTCATCCGCTCGGTGGCCGCCCGCACGATCGGGATGGTCCACGGCCGGACCGGGGCCTTCGGGGCCAGTCGGGCGGCGCGGCGCAGTTCGGGGTGGATATCGGTGACGGACATCGTCCTACACGCTAACCGGCGGCTTCGGCTTCGGCTTCGGAATCCAGCGGCGCCTCGGTGACGTCACGCCCGGTCACCGCCATGCCCCGCACCCAGTCCAGGAACCGGGCGATCGCGACCGCGGTGTAGTGCCCGTGCGAGGACCCGAAGATGTCGAATGCGTGCTGGGCGCCGGGGATCTCGGCGTACACCACCGGGGCCTGCGACACCGGTTCCAGCGCGGCGACGAAGTCGCGGGCCTCCTCGACCGCGATCAGCGAGTCGTTGGTGCCGTGCAGCACGAAGAACGGGGGAGCGTCGGGCCGGATGTGGTTGATCGGGGAGGCGTCGCGGTAGATCTCCGGATGCGTGCGCCAGTCCTTCTTCATCACCAGCCAGCGCAGCAACACCTTGACGAACGGGCCACGGCCCACACCCTCGGTGCTGACCATGTCGTAGCGGCCGTAGACCGGGACCGCGGCGACGACGGAGGTGTCGGCGTCCTCGAAGCCGGGCTGCCACTGCGGGTCGTTGGGCGTCAGGGCGGCCAGTGCGGTCATGTGGCCGCCCGCGGAACCGCCGGACAGTGCGATGAAGTCCGGATCGCCGCCGTAGTCGGCGATGTTCTCCTTCACCCAGGCCAGCGCGCGTTTGACGTCGACGATCTGGTCCGGCCAGGTGTGCAACGGCGACACCCGGTAGCCGATCGAGACGCACACCCAGCCCTCGTCGGCCAGGTGGCCCATCAGCGGGTAGGCCTGCGGGCGGCGCATGCCGATCACCCAGGCGCCGCCGGGGATGTTGACCAGCACCGGCGCCTTGGCGTCCGGGCGGAGGTCGCGGCGGTGCCAGATGTCGGCGCGGTTGGCGCGGTGCGGCCCGTAGCGAACGGTGTCGGCTCTCTCCACGTAGCGGCGTCGCGCGGAACCGGCACGGAAGAGACCGGCGGCCAGCCGGATCCGGCTGGGCCGGACCACCGCTTTGTAGTTCTCGCCGAGGGCGTCGCGCAGCGGTTCCTCGTAGTAGGGCATCGAGCGCAGGTTGCGCTGGTGGACGAACGCCAGCAGGACCCAGGACACCGCGGTCAGCGCGATGGCCAGCGGACCGGTGCGACCGTTGAAGTCGCCGCGGCGCCAGCGCCGCAGGGTGTCGATGACCGACGCGGTGCCCAGCCAGGGGGCGAGTTCGCTGGCCGGCCAGCCCAGGAAGAACACCGGGATGGCGTTCCAGCTGTCGCGGGTCAGGGGGCGAACGGCGTTGGCGGCGTTGGCCAGTTCGACGACGGCCCGCAGCAGCGGGCGGGGCCGGTTGCGTTTGCGCACGGAGGGCCTTCCTTTGGTTCGTCCCGATGCTACCGAGTCGGTGCCGCGCGCGAACGGGTCGGTGACCGGCGCAATGGGGCCCGCTCAACTTTACGAACATTGCCTATTCCGTAACGGGTTGAGTATCCTCTATTGTCGAGTCCGTGAGCGAAGAAGCTACCGAGAAACCCGCAGTCCTGGTCGAGCAGCGCGATCGTGTCCTGCTCATCACCATCAACCGGCCGGAGGCCAAAAACGCCGTCAACCTGGCCGTCAGCCAGGGCCTGGCGGACGCCATGGACCGGCTCGACGCCGATCCCGGCCTGTCGGTCGGCGTGCTGACCGGCGCCGGCGGCTCGTTCTGCGCCGGCATGGACCTCAAGGCGTTCGCCCGCGGCGAGCGCTGTGACATCGACGGCCGCGGACTGGGCTTCACCCAGAGCCCGCCGGCCAAGCCGCTGATCGCCGCGGTGGAGGGCTACGCGCTGGCCGGCGGCACCGAGGTGGCGTTGTCCTGCGACCTGATCGTCGCGGCGAACAACTCCGCCTTCGGCATCCCCGAGGTCAAGCGCGGCCTGGTTGCCGGCGGCGGCGGCCTGCTGCGGCTGCCGCAGCGCATTCCGTACGCCGTCGCCATGGAACTCGCGCTGACCGGTGACAACCTGTCCGCCGAGCGGGCGCACGAGCTGGGCCTGGTCACCACGCTGACCGAGCCGGGCGGTGCCCTCGACGGCGCCCTGGCGCTGGCCGCCAAGATCACCGCCAACGGCCCGCTGGCGGTGGCCGCGACCAAGAAGATCATCGTCGAATCCCGCTACTGGGGCGATGAGGAGCAGTGGACCGAGCAGATGAAGATCCTCGCCCCGGTGTTCCTGTCCAAGGACGCCCGCGAGGGTGCCGTGGCGTTCGCCGAGAAGCGCGCGCCGCAGTGGACCGGTAGCTGACGACGTGGCGGCGCCGGGCCGGGTGGGTGCTGCCCCTCGGCGCGGCGCCGTCGTCGTCGCCGGGCATTGAGTGCCCTGAATTTCCTGTGGTTTAATCGGAGAATCATGTTCTTCCATTTGGGTAATGGCGCTCCGCACTCGATCGGGCGTGACCAGGCCAGGCGGTTTCGATGAGCATTTCGCTGCTGTTGGAGATGGCGGTCTCGGCGAACCCGGACCGGGTGGCGGTGGTCGACGGTGACCTGCGGCTGAGCACCCAGGAGCTGTCCGATCTGGCCGACGGCGGCGCCGGCGTCATCGCCGACACCGGCGCGGACCACGTCGTCTACGTCGGCGTCGGCGGCGCCATGCTGCCGCTGCTGCTGTTCGCCTCCGCGCGCGCCGGCCTGGCCCTGACGCCGATCAACTACCGGCTCTCCGCCGAGGGCATCCGCACCCTCATCGACCGGCTGCCCGACCCGGTCGTCATCGTCGACGAGCGGTACCGGGAGATGGTCGGCGACGCCGGCATCGCGGTCATCGACTCGGCCGCGTTCCTGGCCGACGCGCGCACCCACGAGCCCGCCGCCGAGTTCGCCGACCCGGATGCCGTCGGGGTGGTGCTGTTCACCTCCGGAACCACCAGCGCGCCCAAGGCCGTCGAGCTCACCCACAACAACCTGACCAGCTACATCACCGGCACCGTGGAATTCGACTCCGCAGAACCCGGTGACGCGGCTCTGATCTCGGTACCGCCGTACCACATCGCCGGGGTCAGCGCCGCGCTGTCGAACCTCTATGCCGGCCGGAAACTGGTGTACCTGCCCGGCTTCGATGCCGACGAGTGGGTGCGACTGGTCGCCGAGGAGTCGGTCACCTCGGCGACGCTGGTGCCCACCATGCTGGACCGGGTGGTCGCCGTGCTGGAGGCCGGAGGTCACCGGTTGCCGTCGTTGCGGACCCTGGCCTACGGCGGGTCGAAGGTCGGCCTGCCGCTGGTCCGCAAGGCGCTGGCACTGCTGCCCGACGTCGGCTTCGTCAACGCCTACGGGCTCACCGAGACCAGCTCCACCATCGCCGTGCTGGGCCCCGACGATCACCGCGAGGCGCACGGGCACGACGACGAGGCGGTGGCCCGCCGGCTGGGGTCGGTCGGCCGCCCGGTGCCCGGCATCGAGGTGCAGATCCGCGACGAAGCCGGAAACGTGTTGGGCCCCGGTGAAACCGGCGAACTCTATGTGCGCGGCGAGCAGGTGTCCGGGCGCTACACCGGCATCGGATCGGTGCTCGACAACGAGGGCTGGTTCCCGACCCGCGACATCGCCTCGCTCGACGCCGACGGCTACCTGTTCATCGGCGGGCGCTCCGACGACACCATCATCCGCGGCGGAGAGAACATCGCCCCGGCCGAGCTCGAGGACGTGCTCATCGAGCACCCGGACGTGCATCAGGTGGCCGTCGTCGGCCCCGAGGACCCGCAGTGGGGGCAGAGCATCGTCGCCGTCGTCGTCCCGGTCGCCGGAATCACCCCGGACGCCGAGGAATTGCGCGAACATGTCCGCAAGAGCCTGCGTGGATCACGCACCCCGGACCGGGTGGTGTTCCGCGACGAACTGCCCACCAATGCCACCGGCAAGGTACTGCGGCGCGAGATCCTCGCCGACCTGGCCACCGACTGACCACACCGCTAGCGAAGGGACCATCCGATGGTGAAGAACGGCACCCGCCTGCAGAGCCAGGTCGACGACACCCAGGTGATCGTCGTCAAAACCGCCGACAGCCTCGACGACCTGCGCTGCGGCGGCGCCCCCATGGTGGCGCTGGACGCCGAGCGCTCCGGCGGCGCCCTGGACCCGGCGTTCGCCGGCGGCACGCTGATGGGCAAGCGCTACGTCGACGACGGCAACGCCGAGGTGCTGGTCACCAAGGCCGGCCAGGGCACGCTGTCGGTCGGTGACACCCCGCTGAGCATCAAGGAGGCCAAGCCGCTGCCCGCCAGCGACTGACCGCCGACGCAACGGGCCCGGGACTCTCGCGAGTCCCGGGCCCGTTGCGTTGTGCGAGCCGTTGCGGCTCAGGCGACCTCGATGACCATCGCCGCACCCATGCCGCCGCCGGCGCACATCGACAGCACACCGATGCCGCCGCCGCGGCGACGCAGCTCGTAGATGGCCGAGGTGACCATCCGGGCGCCGGTGGCCGCAATCGGGTGGCCCAGGCTGATGCCCGAGCCGTAGACGTTGACCAGTTCCTCGTCCAGGCCGAGCTGGCGGGTGCAGGCCACGGCCTGGGCGGCGAACGCCTCGTTGATCTCGAACAGCGCGACGTCGGAGATCTTCAGCCCGGCCAGCTCCAGCGCCTTCGGGATGGCGTAGATCGGGCCGCTGCCGGTGCGCTTGGCCGGGATGCCGACCTGCGACCAACTCAGGATGTTGGCCAGCACGTTCTCCTGCGTCTGCGGGGAGGCCAGGGCGACGACGGCCGCCGCGTCGTTGGTGCCCGAGGAGTTGCCGGCGGTCACCGAGAAGCCCTCGATTTCCGGGTGCAGCACCTTCAGGCCGGCCAGGGTCTCCATCGAGGTCTCCCGGCGCGGGTGCTCGTCGACGGCGAAGGTGACGGTGGACCCGTCGGCCTGCGGCACCTCGATCGGCACGATCTCGTCGACGAAGGAGCCGGCGTCGACGGCCTTGACGGCCCGCTGGTGGCTGCGCAGCGACCAGGCGTCCTGGTCCTCGCGGGTCAGTCCGTACTCGACCGCACAGTTGTGCGCGACGGTGATGGACATGTCGTACGGCGGGGCGCCGGGGGTGTCCAGCGGGTTGGCGGCCGGGGCGAAGCGCTCCCAGTCGCCTGCCTCCTTGCCGGTGGTGAAGGCCTTGCGCTTGAGGAACTGCGGCATGGTCGACAGCGACTCCATGCCGCCGGCCAGCAGGTGCCGGCTCATGCCCGAGGCGATCTGGCCGGCGCCGAATGCGATGGCGGCCAGGCTGGAGGCGCACTGCCGGTTGACGGCCGCACCCGGGATCGAGTCGTAGCCGAGGTCGACGGCGATGTAGCGGGCGCTGTCGCCGCCGCCCTGCAGGCTCTCGGCCAGGATCAGGTCCTCGAAGTCGGACGGGTCCAGCCCGGAGCGTTCGACGGCGGCGACGACGATCGGCTTGGCCACCTCGATGGCGGGCATGTTGGCCAGCGTGCCCTTGCGGGCGGTGCCGATTGCGCTGCGGGCCGCCGCGATGATCGCGGCCTTACTCTGTGCGGTCATGGGGTCTCCGGGGCTCAGGTTGGTTTACAGATAATGAGATTACCGTAACGGGATGGTTCGGCGGTAGACCGGTGTCCGCGGCGCCGGAATGGGGCGTCGATAGTGCGCAGACAGCGCGAGCGTGCGTGTCCCCGGCGGGGACACGCACGCTCGCGGAGACAGCCGAGGTGCAGGCAGCGTCAGCCCGCGTTCTCCAGGGCCACCAGCGCCTTGGCGATGGCGAAGAACTTGTTGGCGCCCAGCTGGCGGACGGTCTTGATGTTGAACGCCTGCTGCAGCAGTTCGGCGTCCTTGTCGGTCACTCCGGCCAGCGCGGCCGGGGAAGCGTCCAGGATCTCCTTGAGCGACTTCTCCTCGTAGGCCTTGTCCAGGGACTTGGTCAGATCGACCGATACAGCCATGCGAACTCCTTACAGGTACTGGCGCACGTGTGACGTGCATCGCCGGGCGGCGAGTGGGCCCAAGCTAGTGGAACTCGCTGTCAATCTGCTGTGAAGAACTACTCCGCGGGGGTGTAGCCGAAGGGCAGCAGCACGCTCTTGGCCTCGCAGTACGCGTCGATGCCCTCGGGACCGTTCTCCCGGCCGATGCCGGAGTTCTTGTAGCCGCCGAACGGCGCACCCGGGTCGAAGGCGTACATGTTCACCGCGTAGGTGCCGGTGCGGATTTTGCGGGCGATCTCGATGGCCTTGTCGTTGTCCGTGGTCCACACAGAACCGGCCAGCCCGTACACCGAGTCGTTGGCGATGCGCACCGCGTCGTCCTCGTCCTCGTAGGGGATCACCACGAGCACCGGCCCGAAGATCTCCTCCTGCGCGATGGCCATCGAGTTGTCGACGTCGGCGAACACCGTCGGCTCCACGAACCAGCCGCCCTCCAGGCCCTTCGGGCGCTGGCCGCCGGTGACGATGCGGGCACCCTCCTCGACGCCGGTGAGGATGTAGCGCTCCACCCGGTCGCGCTGCTTCTCGCTGATCAGCGGCCCGATCGCGGCTGTCGGGTCATCCGGCCGGCCGACCGGCATGGCGGCGACGGCGGCGGCGACCTTCTCCACCACCTCGTCGTAGCGCGAGGTCGGGGCCAGGATCCGGGTCTGGCCCACGCACGCCTGCCCGCAGTTCATCAACCCGGAGAAGACCAGCATCGGCAGGGTGGAGTCCAGGTCGGCGTCCTCCAGGATGATCGCGGCGGACTTCCCGCCGAGCTCCAGCGTGCACGGCTTGAGCCGCTCGGCGGCGATCTTGCCGACCTCCTTGCCGACGGCCGAGGACCCGGTGAAGGTGAACTTGTCGATCTGCGGGTTCGCGGTCAGCGCGCGGCCGGTCTCCGGGCCGCCGGGGACCACCGACAGCACACCCTCGGGCAGCCCGGCCTCGGCGAACACCTCGGCCAGCAGGTTGGTCGACAGCGGGGTCTCCGCGGCCGGCTTGAGCACGACGGTGCAGCCGGCCAGCAGCGCCGGGCCGAGCTTGTTGCAGGCCAGGAAGAACGGCACGTTCCACGCCACCACCGCGCCGACCACGCCGATCGGTTCGCGCAGCACCAGCGTCTGTCCGTACACGCCGTCGCGGATGTCGCGCCAGGTGTACTTGTCGGCCGCCCCGGCGTAGTACTGCAGTCCGGTCACCCCGGCGCCGAACTGCATGATGTCGACGATGGTCCCCGGCTGCCCGGTCTCGCACGTCAGCAGGTGCTTGAACTCGTCGGCGCGCGCGGTGATCAGCTCGACCGCCTTGGCGATGACGGCTTGCCGCTCGTGCGGCGTCATCCGGGGCCACGGGCCCTCGTCGAAGGCCTTGCGCGCCGCGGCGCAGGCGGCGTCGACGTCGGCGGCGGTGGCCAGCGGCGTCTGGCCCACCTTCTCGCCGGTCGCCGGGGAGAACACCTCGATGACCTCGGAGCCGGCGGGTTCGACCCACCGTCCGCCGATGAACAGCTTGTCGAAATCGGTGCGGTAGCCGGGGGTGGCGGTCTGTGTCATGAAACACACCCTACCCACTGCGCGGCAAAACGAGAACCTGTTTCAGTCCGGTGCCGAACCGGGCCGCAGCACCAGCACCAGATTGCTCACCAGGAACTCCCGCAGCACCGGAACAGCCGTCAATCCCCAGGCCCATCGTGGGTGGTAGCGGGGAAAAGCGGCCACCAGCATCCCGGTGCTGCGCGCCCAGTCCAGCCCGTCGGCCACCGACACCGCGAACAGCGACGACCCGTAGTTGTTCTTCGGCGGATGGCCGTGCCTGCGGGTGTACCGGGCCGCCGCCCGCGCCCCGCCGAGATAGTGCGTCAACCCCATCTCGTGACCGCCGAACGGCCCCAGCCACACCGTGTAGGACAGGATCGCCAGCCCACCCGGCCGGGTCACCCGCAGCATCTCGTTGCCCAGACGCCACGGGTCCGGCACGTGCTCGGCGACATTCGACGACAGCGTGACGTCCACGGTGGCGTCGGCGAACGGCAGCGCCAGCCCGGACGCCCGCACCAGGGTCCCGGAGCGGCCCGACGGCGGCGTCGGGCCGGCGTGTATCTCGGCCGGATCGGGCTCCACCCCGATGTAGGCCGCGCCGCGGGCGGCGAACGCGTCGGCGAAATAACCCGGGCCGCCGCCGACGTCGAGCACCGTCCGCCCGTCCAGCGCGGTTCCGGTCGCCCCGCGCCACAACTCGTCGACCATCGCCGCGGTATCGGCGGCCAGCGCACCGTAGAACCGGTCCGGCGCGGACTGCTCGAACCGGAATTCCCCCAGCAGCCGCACCGACCGGCGCAGGTCCGCGCGGCGCGCCAGGAACCGGGTCGGCGCAGGTGACGCGGGGCGGCGCATCGGTCCACCCTATGGGTTGCCGTCTTTGGGCGACCCGCGCCGCCCGCTATAGGCTGTCCGGGATGTCCGAGGTCCCGATCCGCTCCGTGCTGCTCTTGTGCTGGCGCGACACCGGGCACCCCCAGGGCGGCGGCAGCGAGGCGTACCTGCAGCGCATCGGGGCGCAGCTGGCCGCCTCGGGGGTCGCGGTCACCCTGCGCACCGCCCGTTATCCGGGCGCGGCGCCCCGCGGGCAGGTCGACGGCGTGACCATCAGCCGCGGTGGCGGCCGCTACACCGTCTACATCCGGGCCGGGCTGGCCATGGTCGCCGCCCGCGCCGGTCTCGGCCCGCTGCGGCGCGTCAAACCCGACGTGGTGATCGACGCGCAGAACGGGCTGCCGTTCCTGGCCCGGCTGGCCTACGGACGCCGGTCGGTGCTGCTGGTGCACCACTGCCACCGCGAACAGTGGCCGGTCGCCGGGGAGCGGCTGGCCCGCGTCGGCTGGTTCGTCGAGTCGAAACTGTCGCCCTGGCTGCACCGGCGCAACCAGTACGTCACGGTGTCGCTGCCGTCGGCCCGCGAACTGACCGAGCTGGGTGTCGGGTCCGACCGGATCGCGGTGGTCCGCAACGGGGTCGACGAGGCGCCGCCGGGGACCCTGGACGCCCCGCGGTCGGCGACGCCGCGGGTGGTGGTGCTGTCCCGGCTGGTGCCGCACAAGCAGATCGAGGACGCGCTGTCGGCCGTCGCCGCCCTGGCGCCCCGGTTCCCGGGCCTGCATCTGGACGTCATCGGGGGCGGCTGGTGGTCGGACCGGCTGGCTGAGCAGGCCGCCGCGCTGGGCATCGCCGACGCCGTCACCTTCCACGGCCACGTCGACGACGTGACCAAACATGAACTGGTGCAACGAGCCTGGGTGCAGGTGCTGCCGTCGCGCAAGGAAGGCTGGGGACTCGCGGTGATCGAGGCCGCCCAGCACCAGGTGCCGACCATCGGCTACCGGCACGCCGGCGGCCTGACCGACTCCATCGTCGACGGGGTGACCGGCCTCCTGGTGTCCGACCACCGAGAACTGGTGGACAGCCTCGCCGACCTGCTCGACGACGAGGTGGCCCGCACCGAACTGGGCCGCAAGGCCGCCGCCCGGGCCGCCGAATTCTCCTGGCCGCAGAGCGCCGAGGCGATGAGCACCGTGCTGGCGACCGTCGCCGCCGGCGGCTACGTCAGCGGCGTGCTCTGACGACGGCTCCCACCGCGCCGGCGACCAGAAGCGCCAGCCAGCACAGGTGCGCGGCGATCAGCACCCCCCGCCGCGGCGAGGGGGTCTGGCCGACGTCGGAGACCCGGTACAGCCGGATCTGATCGTCGGCGTACACCGGCGTCAGTGCCGCCAAAGTCGTCACCGCCGATCCCATCTCCCCGGCGGAGGTCTCCACCACCAGCCAGCCGACCCCGGCCCGGGCCAGCGCCTCCGGGGTAGCGCCGTCCAGCAGCAACCACTGCACCGTGCGGGCGTGGTTCCCCTCGCCGGGAACCGGCACACCGGCGATGAGCAGATCCCCGGTGGTCAGCACCTCGGCCGACACCCAGCGCGGCAGCGGGTCGAGCACCGGAGCCCCCGGCGCCCAGGAGAACTCCCGCATGGAGTCGGCGGGCAGTACCGCCACCGGGGCCGGATCGGCATTGATCCGCAGCGCGACGGCGGCGTACCCGCCGGGATAGCGCACCGAATGCACCGCACCGCCCACCCCGAACGCCAGATCCGGCAGTGCCGCCAGCAGCGCCGCGCAGCCCGCGGCGGCGACGACGGCCGGCCGCAGGACCGGCACTCGGCGCGCGATCACCGGCACCGCGGCGGCCGCGCACACCGCGTAGCCGGGGATCGCCAGGCCCACCCACTTCTGCGAATCGCGCAGCACCCCGAGCCCGGGCGCGAACTCGGCGGCGGCCTGCAGGACGGCCAGGCCGGGCGCGGTGGCGGCCAGCGCCGGAGCCACCACCGCGATCAGCGCCAGTACCAGCAGCGGCCGGGCCCGGGTATGCCAGGCGGCGTGCACCCCGGCGGCCACCAACGCCACCAGCGCCAGCGTTCCGACCAGCGCGAACCACGTCGTCCGTGACCCCGGCACGGAATCGGCGTTCCAGATGCCGCCGAGGCCGGCCAGTGTCCCGAGGGTGCCGAGCCCGGGCTCGGCACGCGACGCGAAGACGTCGAAACCCGGTGCGCCGGCCGCCCCGTAGGTCCGCAACGACCCGCCGGCGGAGGCCACCAGCCACGGCAGCGCCGCCACCGTCGCCAGCCCGGTCACCCCGAGCACGTCACGCCACCGGGCCCCGGCTCCCGGCGACGCGCAGCACACCAGCGCCACGACCGCGGCCATCAACCCGCCCGTCGGCGTCAACCCGGCCAGCGCCAGCCAGAAGCCGAGTGACCACCAGTGCACCTGCCGGGTGTTTTTGCGCAGCGCCAACACGGACACCGCGACCCACGGCAGACAGCCGAATCCCAGCAGCAGGCTCCAGTGCCCCTGCAACAGCCGCTCGGCCACATAGGGATTCCAGATCGCCACCGTCGCGGCCAGGAACTGCCCCGGCAGACCGGCGTCGACCAGGTCCGCGGCCAGCCGCGCCGCCCCCCAGCCGGCCAGCCACAGACCCAGGATCAGCAGCGCCTTGACCAGCACCCCGCCGTCGAGCACCGCCGAACCCAGCGCCACCGCGAAGTCCTGCGGCACCGCGCGCGCGGCCGACTCGGACAGCCCCAGGGCGGTGTCGGACAACCACGAGCGCGGGGTGGACACCGCGTCGCGCAGCAGCAGATAGCCCGGCGCCAGCAACGGCGCGGTGATCAGCAGACTGAGCAGCAGCGCGTAGCAGGGCACCGCGCGGCGGCGCGCCCGGGTCACCCTCGACCAGCCCCTACTTGGGGTCGCTGGACGGCCCCTGATCGAGCATCAGGTCGGGCCGATGCGCGGGCAGTTTCTCGGTCTCGGCCTCGGCCGCGGGCATCGGGCCGGTATCCGGCGGCCGTCGGCCGAACAGCCCGCCACCGTTGTCCAGACCCGGGTCGATCAGCGCGGCCTCGGTGCGCAGCCCGAAGGCGCCCAGCACGGCGCCGGCGATCAGCGCGACCAGCCCGGCCGCGGTGAACGAGATCGGCAGCACCCGGGTCCACAGCCCGATCCGGTCCCGCTCACTGCGCGCGGCAGCCACCTGGTGCTCGACGGTGTCCGACGTCGACGTGACCGTGTAGTCCGACAGTGTGCGCTCGGGGTGCAGGCCGTCGCGGGCGTAGTAGTGGTTGGCGTGTTCCTTGGTCTTCACGATGGTGCCCGACACCGGGTCCACCCAGAAGGTGCGGGACGCGGCGTAGAAGCGCTTCATGGTGATCTGCTCTTCGGGATCGACGCCCTCGAGCCCCCACATCGAGGCCAGCGCGGTGACCTCGGCGTCCTCGTCGTTCTCGTACAGCGACCGGTAGGCGACCGGCTTGGCCAGCTTCTCGCCGGTCGAGTCGTAGCCGATGTTCTGCACGAACTTGTAGGCGGTCAGCCCGTTGACGTCGTCCTCGCCGACGTAGTTGGCGTCCTCGGCGACCTGGGCGATCGGGTCGAACACCTGATACGACTTCTTCTCGGTGTCGAACGGGAACCGGTAGGTCAGGCCCTCGTGCGGCAGCGGCTTGGGCACGGCCGGCTCGGGGTGCTCGATGGTGCGCGGCCGCTGCAGGAAACCGCTGTCGGGAATCGGCAGGGCGGTCGAGCGGTCCAGCGACACGGTGTCCACCAGCGCCAGCAGCAGCCCCTGGTCCTCCTGCTTGTCGGTGCGCCGCACCAGGTCGCCGACCTGCAGCGTCACCTTGGTCGGGCCCGACGGCTGTTCGACGGTGATGGCGCGCACGGCCTCCACCGGGGTGTTCTCGGTGGTCCGGAAATGCGGGGTGGACAGCGACTGCGGGTCCAGGACCGTGCCGGTGCCCGAGCTGACCAGCCGGGCGTCCAGGTTCAGCGGTATCTGCTGAATGCGGCTGGAGGTGTAGGTGGACAACAGCAGTGCCGCGATCAGCAACCCGGAACCCAAGCCCAGCAATCCGCACGCCGCGATGCGCAAGAGCACTGCACGATTCACGTGGCGGTACCTTCCTTCAAAACCCGGGAGTAGGCGGCAAAACAGTCCGCTGCGACCCTAACAGTCGATTCTGGAATACGGGCCATCGAGCCCGCTCCCGATGGGCCGCGCGGCGGCGTCCGGCAAGATGATGCCATGGCAGCGCCGCGGGCACCCGAGGCCGTCGACCAGCAGGTCGGTGGCACCCGGAGCTTCCTGCCCGCGGTGGAGGGCTTGCGCGCCTGGGCCGCCATTGGGGTGGTGATCACACACGTCTCCTTCCAGACCGCGGCGTCACACGGCCCGTTGGGCCGGTTGCTGGGGCGCTTCGACCTGGCGGTCGCGGTGTTCTTCGCGCTGTCGGGGTTCCTGCTGTGGCGCGGGCACGCCGCCGCTGCCCGCGGACTGCGGCACCGGCCGCCGACGGTGCACTACCTGCGGTCCCGGCTGGTCCGGATCATGCCCGGCTACCTGGTGGCGGTGGTGGTCATCCTGTTGCTGCTGCCCGACGCCCGGGACGCCAGCCCGACGGTGTGGCTGGCCAACCTGACCCTGACCCAGATCTACGTGCCGTTGACGCTGACGCCCGGCCTCACCCAGATGTGGAGCCTGTCGGTGGAGGTGACCTTCTATCTGGTGCTGCCGCTGCTGGCGTTGCTGGCCGCCTTGCTGCCGGTGCGCGCCCGGATCCCGGTGATCGTCGGCGTCGGGGCGGCCAGTCTGGCCTGGGGACTGCTGCCGATCACGACGGCCGCCGGGGTCAACTTCCTGAACTGGCCGCCGGCCTACGGTTCCTGGTTCGCCGCGGGGATGCTGCTGGCCGAGCTGACGGTCAGCCGGGTCGGCTGGGTGCACCGGTTGGCCCGCCGTCGGATCCTGATGGCCGCCGTCGTGCTGGTCGCCTACGGCATCTCGGCGTCGCCGGTGGCCGGCCCGGAGGGGCTCACCCCGGCGACGCTGGGCCAATTCGTCGTGCGCACCGCGATGGGCGCGATCATCGCGTTCGGGCTGCTGGCCCCGCTGGTGCTCGACCGCCCGGACACGCCGCACCGGTTGCTGGGCAGTCCGGCCATGGTGACCCTGGGCCGATGGTCTTACGGGTTGTTCGTCTGGCACCTGGCCGCCCTGACGATGGCGTTCCCGGCGGTCGGCCGGTTCGTGTTCAGCGGCGACATGGTCGTCATCCTGGTGCTGACACTGATCTTCGGTTTCGCGATGGCGGCGGTCAGCTACGCGTTGGTGGAGCAACCGTGCCGGCAGGCGCTGCGCAACTGGGAGCGCTCACGGCGCGCCGCCCCGCCCCTGGACAGTTCCGTCACCGACACCCCCGAGCCCGCCGTCGCGGTGTAGCAGCGGCACGGCCGAGGCGGCCAGCAGCGCCAGCGAGATCAGCGCGAACAGCTGCACCCACATGCTGTTGCCTGCGTAGCCGTCGACCGACCGCCACGGATGCCGCGACAGCAGCGCACCCGCGAGTATCAGCGCGGTCGGCGCCCCGCCCAGGGTCAGCCGGCGGGTGGCCGCGGGCTGGTCGCGCAGCAGGTACAGCCCCCCGGTGGCCGCGGCGAAGATGACCGCGCCGGGGATCCCGGCGATCAGCGTGCCGACGCCGATCACCGCGGCGGCGCACACGCCCGGCGGCGGCGTCCACGGCCGGCACGGCGTACCGCCGGTCAACCTCCGGGCCGGCCACCAGGCCAGCAGCGCCAGCATCGGCAGCAGCGCCAGACCGCCGAACAGCCCGGCCCGGTAGCCGGTGTTGGACTCGAAGCGCAGGGTGATGGTGCCGTCGGTGCCGGCCGGCAGCACCCAGCCCTGCTGCCAGCCGTTGACCACCACCGGGGTCAGCGCCGACCCGTCGGGCCCGCGGGCGACCCACCCGGGACTCACGCTTTCGGGTACCACCAGCGCCCGCGCGCTCGGGGCGGGGCCGACGGTGATGTCCCGGCGGTCCGGGCTCCAGGCGTCCACCGCGGCGGGGGTGGCCGTGGCGGACGGCACCCGGGCTGCCGCGGGCGTGTCGAGTTCCGCGCCGTCGATGAAGAAGGCCGGGCCGGGGGAGACGATCAGTTCCTGCTGCCCGGCCGGCAGCTGGATCGGCCCGGAGATGCACGGGCGGGCCGGCACCGGGTCGCCGTCGAGCAACGCGCCCACGGTGGTCTGCACCGAGGTCTGCACGAACCGGCCGGCCAGCCCGATCACCGGGCCCTGACCGCACGCCAATGTGATGACCCGGTTGCGGTTGACGGCGGCGTCGGCCGGGGCGATCGGGCTGCCGTCCGGCCGCAGCGCCACCACCTCGGCCAGCCCGGGCGGCTTGACCTGGTCGAAGCCCAGTGACGTGCGGTCGATGATGTCGGTCCAGTTCAGCAGGCTGATCGACACGGTGTCGGTGTCGTGCGGGTACAGGCTCACCGTGGTCGACCCGTCCGGGGCCAGTTCGCGGACCTGCGGCCCGTTGCCCAGGTCGACGGCGACCAGGCTCGGGTGCGCGGGCAGCGCAGACGCGGCCGGGGTCAGCCGCAGCCCGCCGACCCGGGTCTGCGACGGCAGCTTCAGCGTCAGGGTGGGGTCGGCGTGGCTGGGCACAATGTGCTGCGGCGCCGTCCACGAGGTGCGCGGATCGCCGTCGGCGGCGGCGTAGGCCGACCCCAGCACGTCGATCAGGTCGGCGTCGCCCAGCGTGTAGGCCTTGCCCGGCTCCCGGATCAGGTCGGCGAGCTTGGGGCCCTGACGCGGCATCACCCACACGGTCGGGGTGACGGTGGTGGTCTGCGGGACGGTCAGCGTCCGGCTCATATTGACCGGTTCCTCGGGGGCCAGGGTCATCGCCGCCGCGCAGTGCACGCCGTCGGGGGCGTCCGCGCAGCCGGGCCGGCCGAGCAGCTCGGGGCCCAGATCCCAGCCGGCGACCGTCGCACCGGCCGGTGGGCCGGGCACCAGCAGCGTGTGCCGCAGGTTGACCGGGTGCGCGAAACCGGAGGCGTCGTACTGGGTGACGCTCAGGTCGGTGACGGCGAACTGCACGCCGGAGCTGCCGTCGTCGGTGCCGGCGGCGGTGATCCGCACCCACGGGGTCTCGCCGTAGGGCAGCGCGACGGTCAGCGGCTTGCCCGGCTCGGTGAACCGCAGCGTGCTGGTCCCGTTGACGGTGGAGATCTCCAGGCGGCGGATCTGCGCGCCGACGGCCGTGGCGCTGGGGGTGATGGTCAGGATCGCGTTGGTCACCGGGTGGTCGAAATCCACCTGCAGCCATTGCCCTACGGCGGGCTCCAGCGCATTGGACACCCACGCGGTGCCGCTGTCCCCGTCGATGGCGGCCGCCGGGCCGGACCCGGGCGTCACCGACGGCAGGGTGGTGGCGTCCGACGACGAACTGGAGGCGCTCAGCCGCCCGCCGGACCAGCCGGCGCGCACCTGGTCGGTGCCGGGGGCCGGGTAGTCCGGCACCCGGTTGGTGGTGTGGCGTTCGTCGCCGTCGGCCCGGGCGGCCGACGAATGGTTGTCCACCCGGCCGTAGTCGGTTTCCCGGCGCACCGGGGTGTCGGTGACTGTGACCAGCGGGGTGGGCAGACCGGCCGCGGCGGCGTCGCCGGTCAGCAGCACCGGGCCCAGCGGTGCGCGGGCGAGCAGCCGGCGTCGCTCGTCGATCCGCAGCAGCGCCTCGGGGCCGCCGTCGATGCGGGCCATCGCGTCGATGTCGGTCAGATACGGCGCACCCGGATTGCCGGCCGAGGACACCCGGTAGATCTCCACCGCCGGGTACAACGGCCGCAGCCCGCTGTCGGAGACGAAGCCCTCGAGTCGGCCCGGTCCGACCGGGTCACCGAACTGGGCCGCCTTGTGCAGGCCGGGGGAGCCCTCGATGGCGCGGTGCACCAGGATCGGCCGTGCCGAGCGGGAGGTGTCGGGGTCCAGGTCGTTGCGCAGCACCAGATAGGAGATGCCTTGACGGGCCAGGGTGTCGGCCAGCCCCGCCGACGGCCGTCCCGCGGCGAGCTGACGCTGCACCGAGTCCAGCGCCCGAATGGTCTGCGGCGGGTTCAGCGGGATGGAGTCGCGCACCCCCCACGGGGTGCGGCCGAGCACCTGCAGCGGCTCGTCGTGGCTGTTGCCCCACACCTGGGTGGCGAACGGCGCGCCGGGCACCACCAGCACCCGGCCCGGGGTGGGGTGGCCGGTGTTGTTCTCGGCGAGCCAGTCGGCGGTCTGCTGCCAGTAGTCGGGGATCTTGCTGAACCCGCCGGGCGGCATCAGCCGGCCGGACCAGGCCAGCGACGACGCCACCGCCAGCGCGGTCAGCACGACGATGCCCACCGCGACCCGCTTGTCGTCCTCGGGGTGGGTGAAGGCGCGCCGCCACACCGCCACCGGCGCGCTGCCGGGCAGCGGGATCCGGCCCAGCAGGTGGGCCAGGCCCAGGATCAGCGGGATCCGCACCACCGGTTCGAGCTTGTGCACATTGCGCAGCGGGGCCCCGGACGCGTCGAGGAAGTCCTGGACGCTCTCGGCGATCGGCGAGCCGAGCACACCGGAGTAGCCGATGGCCAGCAGCGTGATCCCGACGAACGCCATGACGATCAGCCGGCCCCGCGCCGGCATGGTCTTCAGCGCCAGGCCGGCCAGCCCGCCGGCGGCGACCAGGGTGGTGGCCAGCACCGCCGTCGTCCCGGTGACCAGCGACGAGGCCGCGGTGGCATCCGGTGCGACGAACGGGGTCCAGGCGTCGGTGCCGCGCAGCACCTCGGTCAGCGACGTCCACCGGGTGGTCACCCGGGAGGATTCGATGAAGTCCAGAAACGGTGGCGATATCCGGCCCAGCAGCAGCAGCGGGATCACCCACCAGGTGACCGCCAGCGCCGATGCCGCCAGCCACCAGCCGCTGAACTTCCACCAGCGGCCGTCCGGGCGGTGGCAGGCCCACCAGATGATCGCCGGCAGGCACGCCAGCAGGGTGGCGACGGCGTTGACCGCGCCCATCAGGGCCAGTGCGATCCCGGCCTGGCCGGCCAGCCGGCGCAGCGAGCGCCCGTCGTCGCGCAGGGCCAGCACCACCGGCAGCGCCACCCACGGCGCCAGCATCATCGGCAGGGTTTCGGAGCTGATGGAGCCCAGCGTGGTCAGCACCCGCGGCGAGACAATGAACGCGGTTGCCGCGACCACCCGCGACGACGTGCTGCCGATGCGCAGCGCCTCGGCCAGCCGCAGCAGCCCCCAGAAGCCGACCGTCAACAGCAGGGCCCACCACAGGCGCTGGGTGACCCAGCCGGGCAGGCCGAGCACGTCGCCGAGGACGAAGAACGCGCCGTGCGGGAACAGGTAACCGTAGGACTGATTCTGCGTCTGGCCGAACGGCAGGTCGGAATTCCACAGGTTGGCGGCGCGGGCCAGGAACTGTAGCGGGTTGGCCGTCAGATCCAGCTTGGTGTCCGGCGAGATCAGGCCGGGGGACTGGCCGAAGGTGGTGGCCAGGGCGACCGCCGAGACCAGCCACAGCCAGCGCCGGGACAGTCTCGGCGGCAGGATGTCGGCGGTACTCAGGGCCGTGCTCGGTTCCTTGGCGGGTGGTCCCGAACCACCCAGGGGGTTAGCGCTTGCCGTACTCGACGCGGTTGAGCACACCCGAGGAGTTCGGGTCGCCCGCGGTGATCTGCGGCTTGGTGTCCTGCTGAACCATCAGCGTCACGCCGAACACCGAGGCCGCACCGAGCAGCAGCCCGACCACCACGCTGGCGGCGGCCGGCACCACGAACCGGGTCATGTGGGCTCCTCGACGACATCGGCGGACGGTCGGACTGCTGGCCAACCTTACACGGGCGCAGTCGGTGCTCCCGGGAGCCGGGCTCTATCGTGAGGGGGCGTGGAGGAGAAGGCCGAGCCGACGGAGCTTGCGGAGTCGGCGGTGGCCGAATCCGGCCGTCGACTCCAGCCGCAGGGGGGAAGTGAGAATCGGATGAGCAATCGGCCCAACGGGTTGGCGACGCTGCTGGGAACACCGGGGCGCGCCGTGGCGATCCTGATCGCCTTCATTCTGGTCGCCGGTGTTTCGCTCGGGTCGATCGCATTCATGCTGTTCGGGCCGCGCGGCGGGTCCACCCCGTCGTCACCGCGGGCGGCCAAACCCGCCGCCGGGCAGCCGTGCTCGGCCGAGCCGCAGGTCGTTGTCGACGGTATGGCCATGACCCGCGACGGACTGGCGGTGACGCTGCGGCTGACCGGCGGATGTGATTCCGACGACGTGCTGACCGGTCCGGGGGTGGGCCTGTCGATCTCCGGCGGCTCGACCGACATCGCCGCCGGCGTCTTCGACCTCACCGGATCGCCGATCGCACTGCCGGGTGACCGGGACGCCACCCACACCTTCGTGTTCCCCGCCGGGATGTACTGGCGGACCCCGGAGCTGGTGTCGGCGCGGTATTCCTACGGGGACCTGACCGCGACGCTGACCGGCGCGAGCCATGGCAGTGGCTCCGGTGGCTACGGCTCCAGCGTGACCGCGCGCTCGCCCATGTCACCGGCGCACGGCAGCGCCGACGCCACCGCGGCCGCCGCGCTGGGTGAACTGTCGGCCGCCGATCGCAGCGTGATCAGCTCGTCGCTGGAGAACTGGTGGGTACCGCAGGTCAGCTCCAAGCGCGTCGGGCTGTATACCGACGGGATCACCTACGGCAACGAGGACATCCTGCGCAACCACCTGCAACTGCGCCAGCAGTACGACAACGTGCGGCTGCTGTGGGCCAACGACTGGTCCACCTTCGACATCGCCAACTGGTGGGTGACCATCGTCGGGGCGCCGTATTCGGATTCCGGCCAGGCCAACGGCTGGTGCGACAGCCACGGGATCGGCGTCAACGACTGCTTCGCCAAGGTGGTCAGTACCACCCGGGGCCCGGCCGGGACGACGGTGCTGCGGCACTGAACCGGGCGGTTCGGGGAGCGCAGGCGGAGTTGGCGCGAGCGTAGCGAGTGCCGGCGGAGCCGGAGAGAAGTCGGGGCCGCCCGTTACTGAATCGGGCGGTTCGGGGAGCGCAGGCGGAGTTGGCGCGAGCGTAGCGAGTGCCGGCGGAGCCGGAGAGAAGTCGGGGCCGCCCGTAAACAAACCCGGCGGATCAGGCCAGGTTGGACAGCACCGCGTAGGTGAGGACGGCGACCCCGATGACGCCGACGATCGCCAGCAGCGCCAATAGCATCGGGGGAATCGGCCAGGCCGAGGCGACCGGCGCGGGGTAGGCGCCGGAATTCGGATAGGCGCCCGACGTCGGATAGGGCCCTGGGTAGGCGGGCACCGGACCGCTGAGCATCGGGTTGGGCATCTGGTTCGGCACTGCCGCGGGCATGGGCGCCGGCATGGTCGGCATGCCCGGGGCTGCCATGGTGGGGGCCGACGGGGCCGGTGCCGGGGGTGCCGACGGGGTCCAGTAGGAGATCACCGGTTGTTCCTGGGGTTCCGGCGGCGCCGCGTCGGCCCACCAGTCGCCACCGGCGGTCGGGGCGTCGGGGCGTGCGCCCAGCTGCGTCGGGGCCTCGGCCCGCGGGCCTGCGATGTCGGTCACCGCGCCCAGCGCGTCGGCCAGTGCCGCGGCGAACGCGGTGCAGTCGGGATAGCGGTTGCCCGCGCTGGTCGACTGCCCGCGGTCGATGACTGCGTCGACGGCCGCCAGCTCCCCGCGCTCGTCGGCCAGCGCGAACCCGGGCCGCTGCGGGTGGCCGAGCAGCAGCCATGCCGCGGTCGCCGCCAGCGCGTACTGGTCATCACCATCGCCGGCGACGGCTTCGGGCCCGGAGATGCCGACGTCGGTCAGCGCGATCCGGCCCCCGCCCGCGGTGGCGACCATGATGTTCGACGGGTCCAGCTGCCGGTGCACGACGCCCTGGCCGCGCGCGTAGTCCAGCGCCTCGGCGGCGGCGGCGACCAGCTCGGTCACCTGGGCCGGAGGCATCCCGTCGGGATACTGCTCGGCCAGCAACCGGCCGGCGTCGGTGCCGTCGACGAAGTCCATCGCCAGCCACAGCCGGCCGGCGTCGCTGCCGCGGTCGTGCACCCCGACGATGTGCGGGTGCCAGAGGGTGGCGGCGGCGTCGGCCTCCCGGGTGAAACGTTCGGCGAACACCGGATTGTCCGACAGCTCGGCGGTCAGCACCTTGACCGCGTCTTGGCGCGGCAGCCGCGGATGTTTGGCCAGATAGACCTCGCCGGTGCGGCCCGATGCCAGCGGCCGCACCACGGTGTATCCGGCAACGGAGTCCCCCGCACTCAACGTCATGGCGGAAACTCTATCGCCGCACGTTGTTACGATTCCGCCCATGTCGACGTCCCAACGCCGAAACCGCCGGCCCACCGTGCGCCCGCTCACCGCGATCCTGAGCGTGCTGGGGGCCATCGCCATGGTCGCCGCCGTGGTGGTGGGGCTGAACCTGCGCAACCACCGCGACGGCGCTTCGGTGCAGACCGCCGAATCGCCGGCCGAGACCACGCCGGCCGCCGAGGCCCCAGCCCCGGCGAACTGCAGCCTGTCGCTGCGCGACAAGCTCGCGCAGCTGCTGATGGTCGGGGTCAAGGACGCCGCAGACGCGCGCGCCGTCGTGGCCGATCACAAGGTGGGCGGCATCTTCATCGGCAGCTGGACCGACCTGGGCATGCTGGGCGACCCGCTGCGCGAGATCGAGGCCGTCGCCGTCGACACCGAGGCGAAGATCCCGCTGGCGGTCAGCGTCGACGAGGAGGGCGGCCGGGTGTCGCGGCTGAAGAAGGTCATCGGCGAGCAGTTGGCGCCGCGCGAACTCGTCGCCGCCGGCAAGACCCCCGAGCAGGTCGAGGAGCTCGCCGAGCAGCGGGCCAAGGAGATGGTCAAGCTCGGCATCACCATTGACTTCGCCCCGCTGCTGGACGTGACCAGCGGCGATCCCGACGGCGCCATCGGCGACCGGTCGTTTTCCGGTGACCCGGCCGTCGTCACCAAGTACGCCGGGGCGTACGCCCGGGGCCTGAAAAAGGGTGGGCTGACCGCGGTGTTCAAGCACTTCCCCGGCCACGGCCACGCCTCGGGTGACTCGCACACCGGCGGGGTGAGCACGCCGCCGCTGGCGCAGCTGGAGAACAACGACCTGCTGCCGTACAAGGACCTGATTCCGCAGCACCTCGCCGAGGTGATGGTCGGCCATATGGTGGTGCCCGGTCTGACCGACGGCAAGCAGGCCAGCCTGAGCGGCCCGGCCTACGCCAAGCTGCGGGAGATGGGCTTCACCGACGTCGCGTTCACCGACGACCTGTCGTCCATGAAGGCCATCACCGACATCTACCCGGTGCCCGACGCCGTGCTGCTGTCGCTGCAGGCCGGCGCGGACATCGCGCTGTGGGTGACCACCGACGAGGTGCCCGCCGTGCTGGACCGGCTGGAAAAGGCCGTCGCCGACAATGAACTGCCCATGGAGCGGGTCAACGAGGCGCTGGGCCGGGTGCTGAAGATGAAGGGCGCCCCGCCGCTCGGCTGCTGACAGCGGCCGAGGTGAACGTCCGGAGCCCGGTAACTTACCCTGGAGTCAGTTCGTGGGGTTGACGGGAGGTGACGGGATGGCCGGTGGCACCAAGCGGTTGCCGCGCGCGGTGCGCGAGCAGCAGATGCTCGACGCCGCGGTGCAGGAGTTCTCCGTCAACGGCTACCACGAGACCTCGATGGATGCGATCGCCGCGCGCGCGGAGATCTCCAAACCGATGCTGTACCTGTACTACGGGTCCAAGGAGGAGCTGTTCGGCGCGGTGCTCGACCGCGAGCTGGGCCGGTTCATCGAAGCCGTCGGCGCCGACATCGATTTCACCCTGCCTCCGCGGGACATGCTGCGCTCCACCATCAAGGCGTACCTGACCTACATCGACGCCAACCGGGCGTCCTGGATCGTGCTGTACACCCAGGCCACCAGTTCCCAGGCGTTCGCCCACACGGTGCGCGAGGGCCGCGAGCGGATCGTCGAGATGGTCACCCGACTGCTCTCCGCCGGCACCAGGAATCCAATGCCGGAGAACGACTTCCAGCTCACCGCCATCGCGTTGGTGGGCGCCGGTGAGGCCGTCGCCAACCAGGTCAGCGTCGGCGACGTCGAGGTCGACGACGCCGCCGAGCTGCTGATCAACCTGTTCTGGCGCGGCCTGAAGGGCAAGCCGACTCCCGCCGACTAAGCGAGCGGCTTGCCGCGAGCGCAAGGTCGGCGGGAACGGCACAGTCCGGCGAGTGATTCAGCGCCCGCGCACCGTCGCGGTCAGATGCGGATACCCCTTCTTGAGGTTGCGCATGCTCAGATCCCAGCCGTCGACCACGCGTTCGGTGTACACCCCGACCGATGCCGGCAGCAGCACCGGCTTGCCGAACCGCACCGAGTAGTCCACCGCTGTCGGCAGCTGCCCTTCGATATTGGCCAGAATCGCTGCCGCGGAGAACATTCCGTGCGCGATCGCGGTCGGGAAGCCGAACAGCTTGGCGCCGATGCCGGAGGTGTGGATCGGGTTGTGATCGCCGCCGATCGACGCGTAGCGCCGGATCTGGCCCGGCGTGATCTTCAGAATCGAGTTGGGCGGCGGCAACTTCGGCGCCTTGGCCGGTTCGGGTTTCGGCTCGTCGGACAGGCTGGTGCGCTGCTGGTGCAGGAACGTCGTCACCTGCCGCCACGCGGTCTCGTTGCCGACGCTGACCTCCGAGACCAGGTCCACCAGCAGCCCCTTGCGGTGCTCCCGCAGGTTCGCCGCGGACACCGTGATCCCGACGGTGTCGGATACCGTGATCGGCCGCAGCCGGGTGATGTGGTTCTCGGTGTGCACCGAACCCATTGCCGGGAAAGGGAAATCGAACCCGGTGGCCAGCTCCATCACGGCCGGGAAGGTCAGCACGAACGGATAGGTCAGCGGCACCGTGTCGGTGAACCGCAGGCCGGTGACATCGGCGTAGGCCGCGACATTCGCCGCGTCGATCGGCAGCTGGTCGACGGTGACGGTGCGCGACGGCAGGGTGTCGCCGCGCGGGATCACCGGCAGCGCGCCGACGGCCGCGCGCAGCATGTTGGTCAGCGAGGAGGGTTGCGAGGCCATCGAAGTCACGCCCCCAGCATGGCCTGGCCACACACCCGGATGGTGTTACCGGTGATGGCCGACGAGGCCGGGCTGGCGAAGAACGCGATGGCCTCGGCCACGTCGACCGGCTGGCCGCCCTGGAACAGTGAGTTCAGCCGGCGGCCCACCTCGCGGGTGGCCAGCGGAATGGCCTCGGTCATCTTCGTCTCGATGAAGCCCGGCGCCACCGCGTTGATGGTGATGTCCTTCTCGGCCAGCGACGGGGCCAGCGCGTCGGTCAGCCCGATCATGCCGGCCTTGGTGGCCGCGTAGTTGGTCTGCCCGCGGTTGCCGGCGATCCCGGCCATCGAGGACAGGCCGATGATCCGGCCGCCGGTGCCGATCACGCCGTCGGCCACCAGGCCCTCGGTGAGGCGCTGCGGGGCCAGCAGGTTGACCGCGATGACGGCGTCCCAGCGGGCGTTGTCCATATTGGCCAGCAGCTTGTCTCGGGTGATGCCGGCGTTGTTGACCAGCACGTCGGCCCGGCCGCCGTGATGTTCGATCAGGTGCGCGGTGATCTTGGCGACGGCGTCCTCGGCGGTGACGTCCAGCGGCAGCGCGGTGCCGCCGACCCTGGCGGCGGTCTCGGCGAGCGCGTCGGCGGCGCCCTCGACGTCGATGGCCACCACCTTGGCGCCGTCCCGGGCGAACACCTCGGCGATGGTGGCGCCGATGCCGCGGGCCGCGCCGGTGACGATGGCGACCTTCCCGTCCAGCGGCTTGTCCCAGTCGGCCGGGGCCTGCGCTTCACCGGCGCCGACGCGGATCACCTGGCCGTCGACGTAGGCCGACTTGGCCGAAAGCAGGAAGCGCAGGGTGGATTCCAGGCCGCTGGCGCCGGGGCCGGCGTCCGGGGACAGGTACACCAACTGCACGGTGGCCCCGTGCTGCATCTCCTTGGCCAGCGAGCGGGTGAAGCCCTCCAGCGCCCGCTGGGCGATGCGCTCGTCGACGCTGCCGGTCAGCGCCTCGGGGGTGGTGCCGACGACGACGATCCGCCCGGACGGGGCGATGTTGCGCAGCAGCGGGGTGAAGAAGTCGTGCAGGGCGCGCAGATCGGCGGGCGTGGTGATGCCGGTGGCGTCGAACAACAGGCCGCCGAACCGGTCGGCCCAGCGGCCGCCGAGGTTGTTGCCGACGATGTCGTAGTCGTCGGCCAGCGCGGCGCGCATCGGCTCGGCGATCCGGCCGTCGCCGCCGATCAGCAGCGGGCCGGCCAGGGCCGGCTCACCGGCGCGGTAGCGGCGCAGGGTCTCGGGCTGCGGGACGCCGAGTTGCTTGGCCAGGAATGCTCCGGGCGCGGTGCCGAAGACGGAGGAGTACAGGTCGGACGGGAGTTTGGGGGCCACGGAAGCTGCCTCTCATATCGCAGTCGGATGCGGTCGGGTACTAACTTACTCCAGAGTAAGAAGGGTGGGTAGTATGGCCCCGTCAGAGCGTCACGCTCACGCCCCCAACCCAGGGAGAATCCTCGTGGCAACCGCAAAAACCACAAACGCATCGCAGCGCCGCCGGGCCGCCGTCCTCGGCGGCAACCGCATCCCGTTCGCCCGGTCCGACGGCGCCTACGCCCACGCCACCAACCAGGACATGTTCACCGCCGTGCTCGACGGCCTGGTGGACCGATTCGGCCTCGACGGCGAGCAGTTGTCCATGGTGATCGGCGGCGCGGTGCTCAAGCACAGCCACGACTTCAACCTGATCCGTGAGTCGGTGCTGGGCAGCAAGCTCTCGCCCTACACCCCGGGACTCGACCTCCAGCAGGCCTGCGGCACCGGCCTGCAGGCCGTGGCCATCGCCGCCGACGGCATCGCCTCCGGCCGGTTCGACGCCGTCGCCGCCGGTGGCGTCGACACCACCTCCGACGCCCCGATCGCATTCGGCAACGAACTGCGCCGCGCCCTGCTCTCGATTCGGCGCGCCCGGTCGAACGTCGATCGCCTCAAGCTGGCCGGCAAACTGCCCGCCAGCATCGGCGTCGACATCCCGGCCAACTCCGAGGTCCGCACCGGCCTGTCGATGGGCGAGCACGCCGCCATCACCGCCAAACAGATGGGCGTCAAGCGCGTCGACCAGGACGAGCTGGCTGCGGCCAGCCACCGCAACATGGCCGCCGCCTACGACCGCGGGTTCTTCGACGACCTGGTCACCCCGTTCCTCGGTCTCTACCGTGACGACAATCTGCGGCCCGGCTCCTCGGTGGAGAAGCTCGCCACCCTCAAGCCGGTATTCGGCGTTCGGCTCGGTGACGCCACCATGACCGCCGGCAACTCCACGCCGCTGACCGACGGCGCCTCGGTGGCGCTGCTGGCCAGCGAGGACTGGGCGGCCGCGCACGGCATCGAGCCGCTGGCCTACTTCGTGGACTCCGAGACCGCCGCGGTGGACTTCGTCAGCGGCGCCGACGGCCTGCTGATGGCGCCGACGTATGCGGTGCCGCGCCTTTTGGCCCGCAACGGGCTGACCCTGGCCGACTTCGACTTCTACGAGATCCACGAGGCGTTCGCCTCGGTGGTGCTGGCCACCCTGGCCGCCTGGGAGTCCGACGAGTACTGCAAGGACAAGCTCGGACTGGACGGCGCGCTGGGTTCCATCGATCGGTCCAAACTCAACGTCAACGGATCATCGCTGGCGGCCGGCCACCCGTTCGCGGCGACCGGCGGGCGCATCGTCGCCCAGCTGGCCAAGCAGCTCGCCGAGCGTAAGGCCGAAACCGGTAAGCCGGTGCGCGGCCTGATCTCCATCTGCGCCGCCGGCGGCCAGGGCGTCACCGCGATTCTGGAGGCCTGACACCACGCCTGACATCAGGCCGTAGTGGACGGAAACCATCTGTAACGCACGACGCTGTTCCCGGCGATAGACTGGGCAGCCCCGCGCTGTCGTCTGACCCCCCCGACCCGACGGCAGCGCGGGGCCCCACCCGCGCGAGTCCGCGTGGACGCCCGGTCGCCGGGGTTGAGGGGAGTTCGGCGGCCGGGCATCGGGGTGCCGGCCCACGAATGCGGCTTCGTCGCCGCCCGTCAGTGCAGGTGATCGACCAGTACGCCCTGTTCGCCGAACAACTCCGCGGTCCACCGCGCCAGGAGTGCGGCGTTGTCGCTGTCGTCGGGATGAAACCCCCGCTGGGTGTAGGCGAACAGCCGAGACAGCACCCGCCGGGAGAGAAACGGCGAGTGGCGCAGCCGATTGAGGCTGCGCAACAGCCGGACCGGGTTATAGGTGGCGCGGTCACCCAGCAGCGACAGGGCCGCGAAGAAGGCGACGCTGAGGGTGAACGTCGCTCTGATGACCCGCATGGTGACGATCCGTCGTCGTTCCGTTCCGCCGACCGCCCGGTAGACGTCGAACGCGACCGCCCGATGCTCGGACTCCTCGATGGCGTGCCACAGCAGCATGGACCGCACCTCCGTGGACCCGAGCAGCGCCTGGGCCCGTTCGTCGGTGAGCAGGGTTTCGGCGAACACCGCGGTGAAGTGCTCCAGCGCCGCGGTGATCGCCAGGCAGGTCAGCGGCGACAGCACCCGCTCGAACAGCTTCAGGTCCACCCGGGTGCGCCGGTCGATGAACCGGGTGGGGTAGCCCATCCGGTTCAGCCGGTCGTTCAGCGCACGGTGCTCGCGGCCATGGGTGACCTCCTGCCCGATGAAGCCCTGGACCTGCGCCTTCAGTTCGGGATCGGTGATCCGGTCGGCGTAGTGGCGCACCGAGCGGACGAAGAAATCCTCTCCCTCGGGAAACGTGGCGGACAGCTGGGCGATGACGTGGCTCATCACCAGGTCGCCGTCGACGAAGTGGCGGTCCAGCGACCCGTCCGGGTAGGCGAACCGGATGCGGCGCGCCCGGACGACGTGTTTACCTGCGGTGGCCGACTTTTCGATGTCCGTCATGCTGCATGTCCTAACGCTCCGGGTGGCTGAAACCGGGCAGGGCCCAGACCGTCAGGTAGGCCAGACCGAAGAAAGCGGCGACGGCCAACGCCACTCCGGTGGACTGCACCTGCGCCAGTGGTTCGCGAACCCAGCGCAGGGTTTCGGCCAGGACGTCGTCGGGCCGGGTGACCAGATCCCACGAGTTCCACCGCTGGAACCGGCCGATGACCACGCCGACCGCGCACAGCGCGACGGAGGCGACGATGGTGAGCCACCCGGCCAGCACACCGAATTCCCGGTCCAGCCGCTGGTGGACGAGTCGCATCGACACCACCCCGAGCATGATGCCGGTCCAGGCCGCGAATCCGTACTGCAGCACGTGCCGCCACAGTTCGTATCCCTCGGATAGATGCACGAGGTCGGTCACCAGGTACGGCGCGTTCGGCAGGAAGGCAAGCCAGCCGACGCCCAGCGGCAGCAGCCAGAACCGGGTGCGCACGGTAGCGAAGCCTACGGCGAAGAGCAGGGGCATCCACGCCAGGAAGAGATTCCACACCAGGAACCTGCTCGGGTAGCTCAGCGGCACGGCCGGGTCGGTGACACCGAGAACCACCGTCAGACCGGTCGTCACCAGTAGCGATGACAACAGGACGATCCGGCGCACCTCCACCATTCGGTCATTGTGCCCGGTGTCCGGGAGGCGGCGAGCAAAGAACGTCAGAAGGCGGCTTCGTCGAGCTCCATCAGGTCGTTGTCGAGGTTCTCGATGATGGTGCGGGTGGCACTCAGCTGGGGAAGCATGTTCTTGGCGAAGAACGACGCGGCGGCGATCTTGCCCTCGTAGAACAGCTTGTCCGCGCCGGTGGCGCCGGCGTCGAGCTTCTCGATCGCGACGGCGGCCTGGCGGGCCAGCAGCCAGCCGATCAGCAGGTCGCCGACGGCCATCAGGAACCGCACGGAACCGGTGCCGACCTTGTACACGCTGGGGGCGTCTTCTTGCGCCGACGCCAGGTACCCCGACAGTGCGGCGGCCATGCCCTGCACGTCGGCCAGCGCGTTGGCCAGCAGGGTGCGCTCGGCCTTGAGTCGGCCGTTGCCGGTGTCGTTGCGGATGAACTCCTCGATCTGGCCGGCCACGTACGCCAGCGCCTGACCCTTGTCCCGGATGATCTTGCGGAAGAAGAAGTCCTGCGCCTGGATGGCGGTGGTGCCCTCATACAGGGAGTCGATCTTCGAATCCCGCACGTACTGCTCGATCGGGTAGTCCTGCAGGAAGCCCGAGCCGCCGAAGGTCTGCAGCGATTCCTGGCCCAGCAGGATGAACGCCCTCTCTGAACCGCAGCCCTTGACGATCGGCAGCAGCAGATCGTTGACCCGCAGCGCCAGATCGGGGTCGATGTCGTGGACCGCGGCGACAACCTCCGCATCCTGGAACGAGGCCGTGTAGAGATACACCGCGCGCATACCCTCGGCGTAGGCCTTCTGGGTCAGCAGGCTGCGCCGGACATCCGGGTGATGGGTGATGGTGACCCGGGGCGCGGTCTTGTCCATCATCCGCGTGAGATCCGCGCCCTGCACCCGGTCCTTCGCGTAGGCCAGCGCATTGAGGTATCCCGTCGACAGCGTCGCAATGGCCTTGGTGCCCACCATCATCCGCGCCATCTCGATCACGTCGAACATCTGGGCAATGCCGGAGTGCACCTCCCCGACCAGCCAGCCCTTGGCGGGCACGCCGTGCTGACCGAACGTCAGCTCACAGGTGGCCGACGCGTTCAGGCCCATCTTGTGCTCGACGTTGGTGACGAAGACGCCGTTGCGCTCACCGAGTTCCCCGGTCTCGGCGTCGAACACGAACTTCGGCACCACGAATAACGACAGACCCTTGGTGCCCGGGCCGGCGCCGTCGGGGCGGGCCAGCACCAGATGAAGGGTGTTCTCGAACAGATCGTCCGCGTCGGCGGAGGTGATGAACCGCTTCACCCCGTCGATGTGCCAGGAGCCGTCGGGCTGCTGGATCGCCTTGGTGCGGCCGGCGCCCACGTCGGACCCGGCGTCGGGCTCGGTGAGCACCATGGTGGCGCCCCAGTCGCGGTCGGCGGCCAGGATCGCCCACTTCTTCTGATCTTCGGTGGCGTTCTCGTAGAAGATCTGCGCGAGGGTGGCGCCGCTGGTGTAGACCCACACCGCCGGGTTGGCGCCGAGGATGTGTTCGTGCAGGGCCCACAGCAGGGCGCTGGGTGCCGGCATCCCGCCGACTTCCTCGCGCAGGCCGACCCTGTGCCAGCCGCCTTCGACGACCGCGCGGACCGAGGCTTTGAACCGTTCGGGCAGGGTGACGGTGTGGGTGTCGGGGTCGAAGACCGGCGGGTTGCGGTCGCCGTCTGCGAAGGAATCGGCGATCGGGCCCTCGGCCAGACGCGCCATCTCCGACAGCATTTCCCGGGCGGTGTCGACGTCGATGTCGGCGAAGCGGCCCGTGCCGAATGCCTCGTCGATGCTCAGAACCTCGAACAGGTTGAACTCCTGATCGCGGACGTTGGACTTGTAGTGACCCACGGCTGTCCTCCTCATCGAGACTGCGAGAACACTACGATAGATCGATCGATTCATTTGGTGCGAGGCCAGGCCCCGAAGACGACGAGACCCCCGCCGGCGGCGGGGGTCTCGCGTCAGAGATTCAGCAGCCTTTAGAAGGCGGCTTCGTCGAGCTCCATCAGGTCGTTGTCGAGGTTCTCGATGATGGTGCGGGTGGCACTCAGCTGGGGAAGCATGTTCTTGGCGAAGAACGACGCGGCGGCGATCTTGCCCTCGTAGAACAGCTTGTCCGCGCCGGTGGCGCCGGCGTCGAGCTTCTCGATCGCGACGGCGGCCTGGCGGGCCAGCAGCCAGCCGATCAGCAGGTCGCCGACGGCCATCAGGAACCGCACGGAACCGGTGCCGACCTTGTAGACGCTGGGGGCGTCCTCCTGGGCGGCCATCAGGTAACCGGTCAGCGCGGCGGCCATGCCCTGCACGTCGGTCAGCGCGTTGGCCAGCAGGGTGCGCTCGGCCTTGAGTCGCCCGTTGCCGGTGTCGTTCTTGATGAACTCCTCGATCTGGCCGGCCACGTACGCCAGCGCCTGACCCTTGTCCCGGATGATCTTGCGGAAGAAGAAGTCCTGCGCCTGGATGGCGGTGGTGCCCTCATACAGGGAGTCGATCTTCGAATCCCGCACGTACTGCTCGATCGGGTAGTCCTGCAGGAAGCCCGAGCCGCCGAAGGTCTGCAGCGATTCCTGGCCCAGCAGGATGAACGCCCTCTCTGAACCGCAGCCCTTGACGATCGGCAGCAGCAGATCGTTGACCCGCAGCGCCAGATCGGGGTCGATGTCGTGGACCGCGGCGACAACCTCCGCATCCTGGAACGAGGCCGTGTAGAGATACACCGCGCGCATACCCTCGGCGTAGGCCTTCTGGGTCAGCAGGCTGCGCCGGACATCCGGGTGATGGGTGATGGTGACCCGGGGCGCGGTCTTGTCCATCATCCGCGTGAGATCCGCGCCCTGCACCCGGTCCTTCGCGTAGGCCAGCGCATTGAGGTATCCCGTCGACAGCGTCGCAATGGCCTTGGTGCCCACCATCATCCGCGCCATCTCGATCACGTCGAACATCTGGGCAATGCCGGAGTGCACCTCCCCGACCAGCCAGCCCTTGGCGGGCACGCCGTGCTGACCGAACGTCAGCTCACAGGTGGCCGACGCGTTCAGGCCCATCTTGTGCTCGACGTTGGTGACGAAGACGCCGTTGCGCTCGCCCAGCTCGCCGGTCTCGAAGTCGAACAGGAACTTCGGCACGAAGAACAGGGACAGGCCCTTGGTGCCCGGTCCGGCGCCCTCGGGGCGGGCCAGCACCAGGTGGAAGATGTTCTCGAACAGGTCATCGGAGTCGGCGGAGGTGATGAACCGCTTCACGCCGTCGATGTGCCAGGAGCCGTCGGGCTGCTGGATCGCCTTGGTGCGGCCGGCGCCCACGTCGGACCCGGCGTCGGGCTCGGTGAGCACCATGGTGGCGCCCCAGTCGCGGTCGGCGGCCAGGATCGCCCACTTCTTCTGATCTTCGGTGGCGTTCTCGTAGAAGATCTGCGCGAGGGTGGCGCCGCTGGTGTAGACCCACACCGCCGGGTTGGCGCCGAGGATGTGTTCGTGCAGGGCCCACAGCAGGGCGCTGGGTGCCGGCATCCCGCCGACTTCCTCGCGCAGGCCGACCCTGTGCCAGCCGCCTTCGACGACCGCGCGGACCGAGGCTTTGAACCGTTCGGGCAGGGTGACGGTGTGGGTGTCGGGGTCGAAGACCGGCGGGTTGCGGTCGCCGTCTGCGAAGGAATCGGCGATCGGGCCCTCGGCCAGACGCGCCATCTCCGACAGCATTTCCCGGGCGGTGTCGACGTCGATGTCGGCGAAGCGGCCCGTGCCGAATGCCTCGTCGATGCTCAGAACCTCGAACAGGTTGAACTCCTGATCGCGGACGTTGGACTTGTAGTGACCCACGGCTGTCCTCCTCATCGAGACTGCGAGAACACTACGATAGATCGATCGATTCATTTGGTGCGAGGCCAGGCCCCGAAGACGACGAGACCCCCGCCGGCGGCGGGGGTCTCGCGTCAGAGATTCAGCAGCCTTTAGAAGGCGGCTTCGTCGAGCTCCATCAGGTCGTTGTCGAGGTTCTCGATGATGGTGCGGGTGGCCGACAGCTGCGGGAGCATGTTCTTGGCGAAGAACGACGCGGCGGCGATCTTGCCCTCGTAGAACAGCTTGTCCGCGCCGGTGGCGCCGGCGTCGAGCTTCTCGATCGCGACGGCGGCCTGGCGGGCCAGCAGCCAGCCGATCAGCAGGTCGCCGACGGCCATCAGGAACCGCACGGAACCGGTGCCGACCTTGTAGACGCTGGGGGCGTCCTCCTGGGCGGCCATCAGGTAACCGGTCAGCGCGGCGGCCATGCCCTGCACGTCGGTCAGCGCGTTGGCCAGCAGGGTGCGCTCGGCCTTGAGTCGCCCGTTGCCGGTGTCGTTCTTGATGAACTCCTCGATCTGGCCGGCCACGTACGCCAGCGCCTGACCCTTGTCCCGGATGATCTTGCGGAAGAAGAAGTCCTGCGCCTGGATGGCGGTGGTGCCCTCATACAGGGAGTCGATCTTCGAGTCGCGCACGTACTGCTCGATCGGGTAGTCCTGCAGGAAGCCCGAACCGCCGAAGGTCTGCAGCGATTCCTGGCCCAGCAGCACGAACGCCCGCTCGGAGCCGCAGCCCTTGACGATCGGCAGCAGCAGGTCGTTGACCTTGAACGCCAGGTCGGCGTCGATGCCGTGGACGGCCTTGGCGACCTCTTCGTCCTGGAAGGACGCGGTGTAGAGGTAGACCGCGCGCATGCCCTCGGCGTAGGCCTTCTGGGTCAGCAGGCTGCGCCGGACATCCGGGTGGTGGGTGATGGTGACGCGCGGGGCGGTCTTGTCCATCATCTGGGTCAGATCGGCACCCTGCACGCGCTCCTTGGCGTACTCGAGAGCGTTGAGGTAACCGGTGGACAGGGTGGCGATGGCCTTGGTGCCCACCATCATCCGGGCCTGCTCGATGACGTCGAACATCTGCGCGATGCCGGAGTGCACCTCCCCGACCAGCCAGCCCTTGGCGGGAATCCCGTGCTGGCCGAAGGTCAGCTCACAGGTGGCCGAAACCTTCAGGCCCATCTTGTGCTCGACGTTGGTGACGAAGACGCCGTTGCGCTCGCCCAGCTCGCCGGTCTCGAAGTCGAACAGGAACTTCGGCACGAAGAACAGGGACAGGCCCTTGGTGCCCGGTCCGGCGCCCTCGGGGCGGGCCAGCACCAGGTGGAAGATGTTCTCGAACAGGTCATCGGAGTCGGCGGAGGTGATGAACCGCTTCACGCCGTCGATGTGCCAGGAGCCGTCGGGCTGCTGGATCGCCTTGGTGCGGCCGGCGCCCACGTCGGACCCGGCGTCGGGCTCGGTGAGCACCATGGTGGCGCCCCAGTCGCGCTCGGAGGCGATGACGGCCCACTTCTTCTGCTCTTCGGTGGCGTTCTCGTAGAAGATCTGCGCGAACGCGGCGCCGCCGGCGTACATCCAGACGGCCGGGTTGGCGCCCAGGATGTGCTCGTTGAGGGCCCACAGCAGGGCCCGCGGCGCGGGCATGCCGCCGAGCTCCTCACGCAGGCTCACCTTGTTCCAGCCACCCTCGATGCAGGCGCGCACCGAGGCCTTGAAAGGCTCGGGCAGGGTGACGGTGTGGGCGTCGGGGTCGAAGACCGGCGGGTTGCGGTCGCCGTCCTCGAAGGAATCGGCGATCGGGCCCTCGGCCAGACGCGCCATCTCCGAGAGCATTTCGCGGGCGGTGTCGACGTCGATGTCGGCAAACGAGCCCTGGCCGAGTGCCTTGTCGATGCCCAGAACCTCGAACAGGTTGAATTCCTGGTCGCGTACGTTGGACTTGTAGTGACCCACGGTTGTCCTCCTCATTGAGACTGCCGCTGAAGTTTGGATTTTCTTGGTTGGGTTCCGAACAAGTTACCCACCAGTAACCCATAACTATACTCACGGTGATGGCAAACGCAAGTTCTGTGATGCATTCGACCCACCGGTTGGCTGTGTGAGGAACGCGCAGGTCAGCCACCGGTTCGGAGACGGCCGCAGCGGCCCCGCCGGCAGGATTTGACGCCTGTCAGGTCTGATCTCGGCGGAATAACTTGTTTCCCAGCCAGACGATCGGGTCGTACTTGCGGTCGGCGACGCGCTCCTTCATCGGGATCAGCGCGTTGTCGGTGATTTTGATGTGCTCCGGGCACACCTCGGTGCAGCACTTGGTGATATTGCAGTAGCCGAGCCCGAAGGTGTCCTGCGCCATCTCCCTGCGGTCCACGACGTCGAGCGGGTGCATATCTAGCTCGGCGATGCGCATGTGGAACCGCGGCCCGGCGAAGTTCGCCTTGTTCTCTTCGTGGTCGCGGACCACGTGACAAACGTCCTGGCACAGGAAGCATTCGATGCACTTGCGGAATTCCTGGCTGCGCTCCACGTCGACCTGCGCCATCCGATACTCGCCGGGCTTGAGGCCCTTCGGTGGCGTGAACGACGGGATCTGGCGCGCCTTTTCGTAGTTGAACGACACGTCGGTGACCAGGTCGCGCATGATCGGGAAGGTGCGCAGCGGGGTGATGGTCACCGTGTCGGCCGGATCGAAGCTCGACATCCGGGTCATGCACATCAGTTTCGGCTTGCCGTTGATCTCCGCCGAACACGATCCGCACTTGCCGGCCTTGCAGTTCCACCGGACAGCCAGATCCGGCGCCTGGGTGGCCTGCAGCCGGTGCACGATGTCGAGCACCACCTCGCCCTCGTTGACTTCGACGGCGTAGTCCTGCAGCTCGCCGCCGTCGTCGTCGCCGCGCCAGACCCGGAGTTTCGCGTCGTAGGTGCCCATCGTCAGTTACTCCGTTCCGGATGGCCGGCGAGTTCGGTCTCGGTGTAGTACTTCTTCAGCTCGCCGAGTTCGAAGGTCGCCAGCAGGTCG